>UQNF01000003.1 GCA_900542285.1 uncultured Clostridium sp. | reverse complement strand
CGCCTGCCGGCGGCCCGGGGCTCGTTATTTCTCCCAGAATTATTCTACACTAACTCCATATCACCCTACACTTCCATTTATTCTGCTGCAAAAGATAACCCGTTAACGAGCATAGGAGACTTTAACTTGTAATATATTCATCTTAATTTGACAAATCCTTCTAATATCAAATGACTTAGTGAGCTTTATGTGGTATAATGACTGCATGAGTAACAGATTAAACAACAAAAGGTATTTTAAGCGCAGGGCGTCGGGGCGGTCCGGCGGTCTGCATCCTGTAATCAGGTTTATTGTGTCGGCAATAGGCATTCTATTGGCGCTTGGTATTATTGTGCTTGCTGCAATGATTACATTAGAAGCAGTCTTCAAGGTTGACACTCCTATCACACCCGACGGCGTCATCGCTCATGGTCTGGATAAGCTAAACGCCGGCAATCTTTTGATATGCTCTCCGACTCCATACGTTACGCCTGAGCCTACCCCTGTTCCCAAGCCCATGGACAGCTTCAACGGCGGTGAAGCTGAGCGCGAGATCGTGCTTCCTAACGACATGTCATACCCTTGGTTTGGCAAACCGTACTGCTATGGGAATAAAATCATCTGTTCCGCAGGAAAGCTTGTAAACGGTAAGTCCCTCATGGTTTCCCTGCTTGAATATGATATTGCTTCCGAAACAGTTAAAAAGCTCGATATCGAATCCAAGAACGGTCAGTTCTTGAACCCGGTTTTCAACGATAGTTGGCTTATCTATCTTGACGGCAATACCTCTAACGGCGGCGGCGATATCTGCGTTATCGACCTTAAATCCGGAAGCATGGCTCCGACAGTTATCAAAACCGTCTATGTTTGTCAGCCTGAGTTTAAGCTTGACGGGGATTATTTCACCTGGCTTGAACGAACCGGGACATCAAAGGATAAGATCTTTGTTTGCCATATTCCTTCCGGAGAAACCACTGTTATTCGGTCTTTCACTCAGTCCGGTTACGGGACCAGCATGCCTTTCATCCACAATGGCAAGATCATTTGGGCTGATGATGACAATATCGCTCATGAGGGAGGGAGAATCTCTTCTGCGCTCAAATATGTCAATATTTCTGACGGAGAAATCGTTGATCTGCTTCCCGATGTTTATATCCATGATCCGGAGTGTAACTCCAATTATTATGCCTGGCTCGATTCAGCGCACGCTGAGAATGCGTCTTTATACGTCTACAACGGTTATGACGCCCCCGTTGTAATAGACACAGGAGTTGTTGAATTCGGCGTTAGCGACGATTACATCGCTTACGGCAAAAACGATGCTGTATGGGTTTATCTGTTCTCTGACGGTTCCATATACCGTATAACTCCTGAGCGTGAAGCCGCGCAATTCCTTGGCGTATCCGGAGGATACATCATGTGGATGGACGTTACTTCCAGGGATAGGGATATTATCCGTTACGTTGCCCTCCCCGAACTAAGTTAGCGTTTCTCAATAACACATCAATATGAAAGAAAAGAAGAAATATGTCTGCGGCGAATGCGGCTATGAGACGGTTAAATGGATGGGCTGCTGTCCAAACTGTGAAAGCTGGAATACGCTTGTAGAGGTCACGGAATCCCCAAAACTATCCGGTCGCTCTACTATCAGCAGCAACGGTGCGCATGCTGTAAGCCTGAAAAACATCGATGAAAGTGAGACGATCCGAATTCCAACCGGTATCGGAGAACTCGATCGGGTTCTTGGCGGAGGAGTCGTTACGGGGGCAACCGTGCTCATCGGCGGCGACCCCGGCATCGGAAAAAGTACCCTGCTGATACAAGCAGCAAGCAACCTTATGCAGCGCGGGCAGGTTCTCTATGTATCGGGCGAAGAATCAAGAGCGCAGCTTAAGATACGCGCGCGCCGCTGCGGCATAAACGATGAGCTCCTTATACTTACAGAGACCAATGTCGAAGCCATCGAATGCGAAGTTGAGAGGCTTAAGCCAAGGTTTTTGGTCGTTGATTCTATTCAAACAATGGTGAGCTCCGAGATACCCAACGCTACCGGAAGCGTCACTCAGATCCGAGGAACTACAACCGTATTGACCAGAATTGCAAAGCAGAATTCCTGCGCAATTTTCATAGTCGGTCATGTCACTAAAGAGGGTGCCATAGCAGGGCCTCGTATGCTTGAACATATGGTGGATACCGTTCTGTATTTCGAGGGCGACAGGCATGATTCGCTGCGGCTCCTTCGTGCGGTCAAAAACCGCTTTGGCTCCACGAACGAAATAGGCATATTTGAAATGCAGCAAACCGGGATGGTCGAGGTTGAAAACACTGCATCTCTGTTTGTTTCCGGCGGTAATGATGAGGGCTGCTCAGTGACATGTGTCATGGAGGGTAATCGACCGATTCTGGTCGAGGTCCAATCCCTGCTCTCCGGCTCCACTTTTGCAAACCCGAGGCGAGTGGCTGCAGGCGTAGATACCAGCAGACTCATGCTGCTGCTTGCAGTTCTTGAACGCCGTGCAGGCGTGCGATTGAGTGACAAAGATGTATACATCAATGCTGTCGGAGGTATCCGAATTGATGACAGGGGCGCTGACCTTGCCCTTGCTCTTGCGGTAGCCGGCTCTGCGCTTGGTAAGGCGATGCCCTTCGGCTGCATTGCCATCGGAGAGATAAGTCTTACCGGCGAGATAAGAGCCGCTGACAGGATGCTCAACAGGATACAGGAATGCATACGGCTGGGTTATTCCGAAGCCATCGTTCCCTACTCCTCTTCCTTGAATGCTGTAACCGGAATAAGTCTTCATTCGGTTAAGTACCTCAGGGATGCCATTGCCTTTTTGCAATAGTTTGCAACGAATTTGCGCAGGGTATCGAGCTTATTGATCACCGGAGGAAAAGCAATGCTGACAGATAGAGCAAACACAATATGCCTGTACATGATCCTTTCCGAGCATTCTGATGAGGATCATGTTCTGTCGATGAAAATGATCATCGATTATTATCTTGAACTGTACGGATTGAAATTGGACCGAAGGACTGTCTACAGCTCGATAGATACACTAAAAGAGTTGGGGATCGACATATGCACCTATGATGAGAACAAGAAAGGCTATTATCTTCGAAAGCGAGTACTTAGCGTTGCTGATGTCAGGCTCATTTGCGATGCACTCTATTCGCTCAACTCGATTTCAAATAAACAGACCGAAGAGCTCGTTGGCAAGCTGCAGATGCTGTTAAGTAAATATTCGCGTCAGCACTTCAAGCACCTTGCTTCGGTCTCAACTCCTCGCAAAACCGATAATATTGCTGTATTCAACAACATAGAGCTTCTTGATACTGCAATCGCAAAACGATCCAAGGTTTCGTTTATCTATATGCATTACGGCCTCGATAAGCGGCTGCATCCAAGAAGGGCGGAACGCTATATCGTTAGCCCATACGGCATGGTTTGTGAGAACGGCAACTATTACCTTCTCTGCATCAAAGAGGGCAAATCGGGGTTAAGTCATTACCGAATAGATTTAATGAAGGATATGCTCATATTGGCTTCAAGGGTTGATCCAAAGCCATCGGGCGTTGAGCTTGCAAGCGCAAAAAAGACCGTATACGCATTCTCCGGAAAGCCCGAAGAAATAGTCCTCCGCTGCAGCAACTCAATGGTCGGCGGCCTTATTGATCGTTTTGGGACTGAACCAAAAATCAAAAAGCTCGATGACGAGCATTTTGAAGCGAGGATTGTATCCGTACCACAGGGAGTTCTCTTTTGGACTATGCAGTATCTCAACGAAGTTGAAATACTCAAGCCCGATTCACTGCGCGAACAGGCAATAGCGATGATAAGATCCAATACTTACGGTGTCTGACATGCTTGGATCTTTGCGCATCACTCCCACTCTTTCCTTTCCTCCCCTTCAGTGAATCTATCCAGCACTATCGAAGCCATGATCGGATCATCCCGCATTGCGCGTATCGAATCACGGCTCATTACCGAATCGGTTCCGAGGCAGGCGGTACAGCGATTACCGCATTCGGGGCATACGCATCCAAGATGTGAATCATCGGATTGACTCATATACACTCCGCATTTTACACAGCTGCATCTCATATCAAATTCTCCTGACATCATTTAGGTCATGGCATATTATAGTATAAAGACAAAGAATTGCAAGTGCTTATTGCCGAAAGGAGAAAAATGAATAGAAGGATCAAAAGCTCAGCAGCAACGCTGACAATGCTGCTGGCGTTCTCAATAGTATGTGTGGTATTCTCCGGAAGATACTCCACAATACCTGCGTCGGGTTCAACCAGCGAAGCAATCTATGCTTTCTCTTACCGTAGTATTGAAATTCTAAATGGTGACTTGGAAATATTTTGCGGCGGCGACTATGAGTTTGTTCTGTCTCCAAAGGATGTGAACAGAAAAAGCGTCAATATATCTATAATCATTGAAATGGATTCCGAGCAGGATACTATCAAAGCGGCAGAGATTCTTGCCGGTATGAGAGTACCGGCAATAGTAGTCATCAACGACTCTCATGATTCAAAAATCCCCGACAGGCTCAAAAGCGTCTTCGGCTCCACCGCTCACATGCTTGGATACGCATTTAACTGCGATGCCAATGATTCCAATGATGCTGAATGTGCTGATAATGAAGTCGATTTCTTTAGACAGCTTAATGAAGCACGCTTATCATTCTTCACACGGTTTGGTGAAACGTGTTCATGCTTCATGTTGACGGAAGGAAGTATAATTATTGATGCCGTTGACAATGACCAATTCCCGCAATACCCGGATATCAGCATATGGGGATTCGGTAACGGAATTAATTACTTTAACTTCGATCGCGTGCTCGCAGTAAATAATCGAATCGTACGTCTTGAGGAATGGGGATTAGCTGAATATTTTCATTTTATAATCGACACGGAATATTCCGTCGGAGAGATCAATAGCATGTCGGGCAGATGTCCGGCATGCCATCGATCGGGGTCACGGTCAGTTTTCAAGCTGCTTTCCCATAAAGCTTGCGGCTGTTTCGGCAACCTTTGTCTCTGCTTGACCAAACACCGTTCCCGGTTCTGCCGAGATGAGTATTACTGCTCCGATCGCGTCGCCGGAGGAGAGTATGGGAACGATGAGCTCTGCGCAATATTGCATATCCGAATCGCCGCTCGCTATTCGCAGCATTGTTTCATTGCGTGAAGAACTGAGGTTTACCTTGGTTCTTTCGACTATAGCTTTTTCAATGTCTGTATGAATTGGCTTATCGATTGCAATACCCATGTTTGCGGACTGCTGTCCCCGTTTTAGTCCGGATACCGCAATAATGCTGTCCTTATCGCAAATAACGACGATACAGCCAACCGATTGGTATACTGACTCGGCATATTCCTTAGCAAAATCGCCCAATTCTCCAATCGGAGAATATTTTTTCAGGATAACGCCGCCTTCCCTGTCCGTATAGATCTCAAGGGAATCTCCCTCGCGAATTCTCAGGGTGCGCCTTATCTCCTTTGGAATTACAACGCGGCCCAGCTCGTCGATCCTGCGGACAATTCCTGTTGCTTTCATTTTCATTCGGTCTCCTTTGTTGTCAGTTCAACTGTCTTTATTGTTTGGAAATCAAGGGAATTTATACACGCTTTTTCAACAAACTTTTTTGATTCTCAAAAAACCCGTAAACGTTCAATGTATTAAACGGGCGTCTAAGATATATATTTCCAAAGCCTGGTATCTGTGTTATAATCATGTTGTATATTGGCATTATGCCACAGTGAGAAAGGACTATAACATGGCAAAACAAAAGGTAATTCCCAAGAGAAGCGAAGTTGATCCCAAATATACATGGGCTCTTGAAGACATTTTTGCAACCGATGAACTTTGGGAGGATGCGCTTAACGAAGCTCGCAGCTATCCCGAAAAGCTTGCCGCATTCGTAGGTCACCTTGGTGACAGTGCGCAAATGCTCTATGATTTTCTGCAGTTGGGCGATGAAATGAACGTAAAGCTTACACGCCTTGCAGAGTACTGTATGCGTAAATCTGACGAGGACACCGGCAACAGTTTTTATCAGGGCATGAAGGGTCGTTTTATGAACCTTTATATGCAGATCGCAGGCGCATCAAGTTTCTCAACTCCTGAGATCCTGGCAATGCCTGACGGCCGTATCGAAGAATTCATGAACGAGATGTCTGAGCTGCGTCTTTATGAGCGTATGCTCAATAAGATGCTCAAGGAGAAGGATCATGTGCTTTCGGATGCCGAAGAAAAGCTGCTGGCTCTTTCCGGTGAAGTTTGCAATGCACCTTCCGAGACTGCTTCCGCTTTCCGCAACGCAGATCTCCGTTTCCCCGATATCACCGACAGCGATGGCAACACGCTGCAGGTTACCCAGGGCTCCTATGTTCCTTTGCTCGAGAATCCCGATCAGGCTGTCCGCAAGGCTGCGTTTGAATCCCTCCACGGAACAT
Organism: uncultured Clostridium sp.; assembly: GCA_900542285.1. GTDB lineage: Bacteria > Bacillota > Clostridia > Christensenellales > CAG-138 > PeH17. The sequence continues at coordinate 77,671 of UQNF01000003.1, read as the reverse complement.
TTGATTCCTTCAAAAATACATCTGCGGCATTCCTTGACGGTCAGGTAAAGGGACTAATTTTCAATGCTCGCGCACGCAGGTATGGCAGCACCCTCGAAGCAGCGCTTGCCAGCACGGAAGTACCCGTTTCTGTCTATCATAACCTTATTGATGCGGTTAATGCCAACCTTGGTTATCTTCATAAATATGTTAGCCTGCGTAAAAAGCTTACAGGCATTGAAGATCTTCATATCTATGACCTGTATATGCCCATTATCGCTGACGCTGATGAGGAAATCCCATATGAGAAGGCGCAGGAAATAATCCTTGAAGGTCTTGCTCCCCTTGGTGAAGAATACATTTCGCTGCTTCGTGAAGGCTTTGAGAATCGCTGGATCGACGTATATGAAAACGAGGGCAAGCGCGGCGGAGCATACTCTGCCGGAGGCGATCCCCATCCCTATGTGCTGCTCAACCAGAAGGATACCCTTGACAGCATGTTCACCATTGCTCATGAGATGGGTCATTCCCTCCATACCTATTATTCCGTTCATAACCAGCCCATTCCCTATAGGGATTATGTGATTTTTGTTGCAGAAGTCGCTTCCACCTGTAATGAAGTTCTGCTTGTAAAGCATATGCTTTCCAAGACCACCGATAAGAAGCAAAAGGCATATCTTATCAACCATTTCCTCGAACAATTCCGCGGGACCGTCTACCGTCAGACCATGTTCGCCGAGTTCGAGCTTTGGATGAACGAGTATGCAGAGCAGGGCCAGACCCTTACCGCAGATGTTATGTGCGATAAGTATTATGAGCTCAACAAAAAGTACTTTGGTGACGATATCGAGATCGATAAGCTTATCTCCGTTGAATGGGCAAGAATACCTCATTTCTTCTATAACTTCTATGTATTCCAGTATGCTACGGGCTTCTCTGCCGCAGTCGCAATCGCAAATCGCATTCTGACCGAGGGTCAGCCTGCAGTCGACGACTACAAGAAATTCCTGAGCTCCGGAAGCAGCACCGATCCCATCTCTCTGCTTAAGATCGCAGGCGTCGATATGACGACCGCCAAGCCGATCAATGATGCGCTTGCGCTCTTTAACGAGCTGCTTGACGAGATGGAAGCGCTTGCCGAGTAATCGCCTTCTTGGCTTCTGAACCTTGGGACGGGTTTTTGCTCGTCCCTTCTTTGTTGTATTCCGATAATGACACCGTTATTGCGATCAAATTCAAAACAAGGCGCAAGCCCTCTCCGATTATCATCGAGATAAGATAGCCAAGTACATGCAGAAACGGATTCGCTGCCAAATAATAGATTAGCAAGAGCTGCATAAGCTCTCCTATCACCGCAAACAGCAATACCCTTCCCTGTTTCATCATTGCGTTTAGAATCATAACCGATGTAACCTGGAAATAAATGATAATCGTTTTCACCGTTAGCAGGGTTACAATATGCTGCTGAGGCATGATGCCGAAAAAAACGCTGATAAGCCTTTGCATCAGAGGAATTGCAGGGATGTTTATCAGAAGCGCAGGCGCAGCGGATGATAGCATTGCTGCCTTAACTATACCTGCTATCTGTACGCAGTCCTTTTCCCCTACTGCTTTTGACAACAGCGGAAGCCTGATGTTGTTCCCTGCCATAATATAGCACATTGGCATAGTTACAAAAGGGGCGATAACTCCGTTTAACATGCCTATTGCCGACAGTGCGCCTTCTCTTGTATAGCCGGCAATCAATAATCTGTTGGGAAGCACCAGCGTTGATACGGATTCAAAAGCGGTGCTTGCAATTCCCGTCAAGGTCGCAGGCAGTAAAATGCACATATAGCTTCCGATCGTTAGCTCTCCATATTTTTGTGGTGCATTATCCGCCTGCATATAGTGTTTTACATATGAAATCAATAGCGTTCCTATGCTGAAGAATTCGCTTAATACCATTCCGGAAATGATCGCTGTAACTCGCGCTGCGTCGCTTCCATCGGTTAATCCCTTAAGCAAAAGCCAAACAAACAGGAATCTTGCGCTCTGTTCTACCAATTCGGAAACAGCTGTGGTTGGCGCTTTGCCCGTTCCGATATGTATTGATTTGAACATGTTTTCTATCCCTGTCAGGAAAATACAGCATAAAACAAGTATCAGCGCATTGCTTACTCCGCTGTCACCTATCAAACGATTTGCTATCCCGTTTCGCATTGCAAAAACCGGGATAGCTATGCAGAGAAAGAGAACCAGATAGACTCCGCACGCAATGCTTGCCAGCTTTCTCACTGCTCCGCTGCCATGATGCTGTACCCTTGCAGCCAGCGTCACGACTGCGACATTCATGCCCGAAATGCACACCGACACCGCAACCGAATAGATCTGCATTACAAGCGAATTGAGACCGATCGCTTCTGTTCCTGCAAGCTTTGTAAGCATAATGCGGAATGCAAAACCCAGAAGCTGCAAGCTCAGATTGGACAGCGTCAGTACTAATATGCCGTATGATGTTTTCTTCTTCAATCCGGGCATATAGAAACATATGCTTGATTTCTTTTGTAATGCAAAAGGACTGCACCAAATGCAGTCCCTGGGATCAGAATACTATTCCAGCTTATAAACCTTGTGCCTGTACCAGAACGGCTGATCCTTTGTCATTACCAATATGTCTATCGGGCCGCCGCAGGTTGCAGGCTTAAACTCGAATCGCTGTGATTTTATCGTTAGGTCTATCAAAAACTCTGCAAAATCGATCGCATCCTTAAGCGGCATCAGAGCGTGGTTAATCATCATCGGCGGCTGACCGTTGAGGAGCTTCGTTATCGCGGCCTGTTCTCCCGACCATATTGAAGAATAGCGCATCTTCCCGTTCTCAAGATTATTGCGTTTTATATCTCTGTTAACGGTATACGCAAACGGCTCATCCTCATCATATCCGCAAACAAAGAAGTTAACCTGCGGAAAGAATTTAGACGCATATTTTTGAAGCTTATTTGCAACGGCGGTAACGCTGTCATGCTCGGTTACTTCCTCTATCTCGAAGCTCCTTATATAGTCCGATACTGTCTTTCCGTCAAGTATCCCGATGCCGCAGGCCGATATTCCAACCTTAACCTTGCTCAAAAGCATCACCTTTTGAGCATTATCCGATTGCGTGAATATAGGTGTCATTTGCGGCTGTCCCGGCATATCCATGCGGTTAATTAGGCTTGGTTCACCCTGCTTTACTCCCGGATGAGTTCCGGGCTTGACCTGTACATTCGCAATGCCTACGGTCTGGCGGCTGTCTGCGGCCATAACTATTCCGTCCGGCACAAACACTGCACACATAACTGACATAATTGTTTCCTCCTATCAAGATAATTTGTTCTACATTACCGACCCCAACAGACCGGCGTCGTTTCCGAGCGCTGCGCACACTATCTCCGGCGGATTATCGCTGAAAAAGCACTTTTCTGCCGCCAGCTTCCTCAAAGGTTTCAGCAAAAACTCTCCTGCTCTGCTCACCCCTCCGCCGACAGCAATGCACTCCGGATCAATAAAGTTGATGTAGGATGCCAACGCCTCCGCAAGGTTGTTGACATACTGATCCCATACTGCCAAACATTCTTTATCGCCCTTTTTGGCTTCACCGATAAGAATGCGTCCGTCAACCTCGTCCCTGCAGTACCGAGACAATGCTTCAACGCCGTCGTCATAGAGCTGCAGAGCCCTTTTGTTAAGATAGCTTGCCGAGCAAAGGGTCTCGATGCAGCCCCTGCGACCGCAAGTGCAGCTCTCACCATGAATATCCATCTGAACATGACCAAGCTCGATCCCATTTCCGTTTCCGCCATGAAACAGCTCTCCGTTAAGAATGATACCGCCTCCTATGCCTGTTCCAATAGTTATAAGCATGGAATTGGGCTTGTTCCTTAATGCTCCTATTCCGTATTCCGCAAGGGCTGCCGCATCCGCATCGTTCATCAACTGAACGGGTTTGCCTATCGCATCAGCAGCCATCTTCCTGAATGGTACATTGTGAAAATCCAGATTGTATGCATTGATCACCACTTCCTGATGCTTATCAATGCTTCCCGGGATGCAGATCCCGACCAATTCTATTTCATCGAGAGCAACTTTGGCATCTTTGCACCCGCTGATGACGAGTTCATTTAACAGCTCAGCAACTTCTGCGGCCGGTGAATGCGGAAAGCGAACCGAAGCCTTATACACGAAGCTATAGCTTTCATCGACTATCCCATAAGCGATATTTGTTCCGCCGATATCAAAACCAAATCTGAACATCATTTACCTCTCCGTTTCAGTAAGAATATAGTTATCAATAAGCCATGCGACGCCGTTCTCACAGCAAGGCGGAGTAATAACATCTGCAACAGCTTTCAATTTTTCATTTCCATTACCGACGACAGCTCCAAGCGAAGCCCATTTAATAAGCTCGTAATCAAGCGTGTTGTCACCGATAGCGGCGGTCTGTTCATGTGGTATTCCAAGCCTTGCGGCGACAGACTCGGCTGCCGTGCCCTTGTTCGCGTCCACACGGTTGAACTCAATGAATCCTGCGGATGATTCCGACACATGCACCCTTCCTTCAAAATGCGCTTTGAATATCGGCATCAGTTCCTTCACCCTTTCCGGCTCGGTTATTATCAAAGCCTTCGGGACATTTTCCCAGTGCATTTTCCTGATATCCGGCTCAACTCTATGCGGCAGATCGAGAAGCTTTGTGTAAGCTTGCACATACGGATGATCCTTCTCATAGATAACGCAATCGTCCTGATATATATGCGCATGTACGCCAAGCTCGGAAGCCATCTGAAGGATCTCCTTTATGTATTTATCCTCAAGTTCCGTTACGAACAAAGGTTTCTCCGTCTTTGCATCCATAATGACCGCACCGCCATAATTGATTACATATGTATCCAGAGCCAGCTGTTTGACCACCGGCCTTGTGCCAAAATAGCTTCGCCCGGTCGCAACCGTTACATACACTCCGGCTTCCCTTGCGCGCCTTATTGCGGCTGCGTTTTCATGCGATACCGGACGCGCATTGCTGACCAGCGTATCGTCTATATCCATAACCAGAAGCTTATACTTCATTATTATCTCCATTCATCCTGTCTGCATTTGCAGTATCAGATTTATCCAAACTATCACCGGACGGATGAAAATAGTTCCACACAGATCTAGCGGAGGTAATATTCATTCCGTCAGCAGTTTTTAATTCTTCAACGCTTGCGCTTTTAATTGCCTCAACCGTCAGAAACTTTTCATAAAGCGCCCGCTTGCGCTTGTCTCCAATACTGCTAATGCCGTCAAGAACCGAATAGAGCGAATTCTTCGCCCTTAGATTCCTGTGATAGGTTATCGCAAACCTGTGCGCTTCGTCCCTTATGCGCTGCAGCAGTTGAAGCACGGGACTGCTCCTCGAAAGTATAACCGATTCTTGTCTGTCGGGCAAGATAATTTCTTCGTTTTTTTCGGCCAATCCTATGCAGCTGATATGAGAAAGTCCGAACTCCTCAAGCACTTCAAGCGCAACATTCAGTTGTCCTCTGCCTCCATCAACGATCAAGAGCTCAGGCAGCTCCGCAAATTTTTCATCGCCATCCAGCGCGCGTTGAAAACGCCTTGAAAGGTGCTCCTTCATTGCAAGATAATCATCGCCATCGGCCGCCTGCTTGGTCCTGAAGCGTCTGTATTGTGTTTTTTCAGGCTTTCCATCGATAAAAACGACCATTGACCCGACGGTGTCTCTGCCTTGAATATGGGAATTGTCAAAGCATTCCATGCGGCGCGGAAAAACATCCATGCCAACAAGCTGCATCAGTTCGATAAGTGCGCCCTCGCCTCGCTCCCATTCGCGATGCGTAAGCTCCCTCTTGCTGTCTATTGTCGCTTCGGCATTTGCTCTGGCAAGCTCCCCTTGCTTCAGCTTCTCGCCCTTAAGCGGAATATGTATTCTCACCGCATGGCCGCATTGCTCGGCAAGGCAGCTTTCGATTGCCGCAAGATCTTCCGGCTCGTCCATGATCACTATCTCTTTTGGAATTTGTCCCATTCCATTATAGAACTGCATGAGAAACTGAGAGATAATTTCTGAAAACGGCTCATCGTCAGCTCCAATGTTGAAGCTTTCCGCACTTATAACATTACCGCCTCGCACAAATAGTCCATAAGCAACGGTTGCAAGCTCATTTCTTGCGAGTGCGAACACATCATAGCTTTTGTCGGATGCCGAAGAAGCGATCTGCTTTTCGGATATGCTCTGCATAGCCCTTATCCTATCACGGTACTGCGCTGCCTTCTCAAAATCCATTCTGTCTGACGCCTCCCGCATCAGCTGAGTGAGGCTCTCAATGTATCCCTTGCAGCTGCCTTGGAACATTGCCACGACTTCATCTAAAAGCGCTGCATATTCTTCCTTTGTCACCCTTCCCGTACAGGGAGCACAGCACTTTCCGATGTGGTACATAAGGCATGGCCTTTCCCCCCTGGCGATCGCTTTTCCGATGTCCTTCTTGCACTGACGAATCGGGAAATGCTCACGCACAGCGGTAATGGATTCCCGCAGGGCATAGCTGCTCAAATAAGGACCGAAGTATTTTGCTCCATCCTTCCTAAACCTGCGCACTATTTCGACCCTGGGGTAATCCTGCTTATAGTCTATCCGCACATACGGAAAATGCTTGTCGTCCTTCAGGAGTATGTTATAGTATGGCTTGTTCTGCTTGATTAGATTGCTCTCAAGATTCAGCGCCTCGGTTTCGTTGCCGACGATAACAAAATCAAAATCGTCGATATTCGCAACCATAGCCGCAACCTTGGGAGGATGATTGGCGGACGAACGAAAATACTGTCTTACCCTGTTTTTAAGGTTGACAGCCTTTCCCACATAAATAAGCTCGCCGCAGGAGTTGAACATCTTATAAACTCCCGGCTTATCCGGCAAAAGTTTCAGTTTTGCTTCTATTTTGTCGTTCATTGCCACTCCAAACACGTATCAGTCTCGATAACAGCATTATAAACTTTTTTCATAAAAAAGTGAACCGTTTTTTGATTTGATTCGTCTAATAAGTAGAAGCATCAATCGGGAAACAAAGTTCCAAATCGCGCTGCTTTTGCAGCTTTACATAACGGCCGTCAGACACATTGAGTCCGGCGGCCATTTTTATCTTGATATATCGGGAGAAACCAAGTATAATTATGGGTTGAAAGCAATTTGCTGATATACTACATGGCTGCCGACTGCATTCGGCAGTTTGGAGGATAAATGTCTTACCCCCGAGAACTGATAAGGAACTTTTGCATAATCGCTCACATCGACCACGGCAAGTCAACGCTTGCCGACAGGCTTATGGAGTACACCGACACCGTCAACGCCCGCGATATGGAGGAACAGCTCCTCGATTCGATGGATATTGAGCGTGAGCGCGGTATTACCATTAAGTCCACTGCCGTCAGAATGTTCTATACTCATACTGACGGAAAGCGCTATATGCTCAATTTGATTGACACTCCGGGCCATGTTGACTTCACCTACGAGGTCAGCCGTGCTCTTGCTGCCTGCGAAGGCGCTGTTCTCATCGTTGACGCAACACAGGGCATTGAGGCTCAGACACTGGCAAATGTCTATTTGGCGATAGATAATGATCTTGAGATATTGCCTGTAATAAATAAAATCGATCTTCCTTCAGCCGATCCACAGAGCGCAATACATGAGATCGAGGACATCATCGGCATTCCGGCAGAGGATGCGCCTCAGGTGTCCGCAAAAACGGGACTGAATGTTGAGCAGGTTCTTGCTAGGATAGTCACCGATTTTCCACCGCCCAAAGGCGATGCCGACGCTCCGCTCAGAGCATTGATTTTCGACAGCTATTATGATAACTATAAGGGAGCCTTGAGCTATGTTAGGATAATGGAAGGTGCTGTACGCGCAGGCGACAGAATACGATTTATGCATGTTGGCAAGGAATTCGATGTTACTGAGGTAGGCGTATTCACTCCGCAGTGGAAAACGACCGATGCGCTGTCGGCCGGTGAGGTCGGCTATATCTCCGCTTCAATTAAATCCGTTGCAGAGACAAAGGTTGGCGACACAATTACGCTTGCCAACAACCCTGCATCCGAACCGCTTAAGGGATACAAGCACGCAAGCCCCATGGTATTCTGCGGAATCTATCCTGCCGACGGAGCGGAGTATGAAAACCTTCGCGATGCACTGGAAAAGCTCATTCTTAACGATGCCTCCATATCATATGAACCCGAGACCTCGCAGGCACTTGGATATGGCTTCAGATGCGGTTTTCTTGGACTTCTGCATATGGAGATCGCGCAGGAAAGGCTCGAGCGAGAGTTTGATCTCGATCTGGTCACGACTGCCCCCAGCGTTGTCTATCGCGTTGTGACTACGGACGGGACGGAGATTTGGATAGATAATCCGAGCAATCTCCCCGATCCGTCGCAGATAGAGCGCATGGAGGAGCCGATCTGCAAGGCGCATATTATGACACCGTCCGAGTATGTCGGTACGATAATGGAGCTTTCGCAGGAAAAACGGGGCGTTTTCCGTGATATGGTATACCTTGAAGAGACAAGGGTAAAGCTCACTTACGATATTCCGCTCAATGAGATAATCTTTGATTTCTTCGATAGCTTAAAGAGCAGAAGCCGCGGCTATGCTTCATTTGACTATGAGATAGAAGGCTATGTGCAGTCCGATCTTGTTAAGCTCGACTTTCTGCTCAACGGCGATATGTGTGATGCGCTGTCAACGATCGTTCATAGGGATAAGGCATATGCCAAGGGAAGAGCCGTTGCGGAAAAGCTGCAGGAAGTTATACCGAGGCAGCAGTTTGAAATACCTATCCAGGCAGCCATTGGCGGAAAGATCATCGCAAGAGAAACCGTCAGGGCGCTCCGCAAGGATGTTCTCGCCAAGTGCTACGGAGGCGATATCACCAGGAAGAAAAAGCTGCTTGAAAAGCAAAAGGAAGGCAAAAAGCGCATGAGGCAGATCGGTACCGTCGAACTGCCAAGCGAAGCGTTTATGAGCGTATTGAGAATAAACTGAGATGGCAGGACTTTATATTCACATTCCGTTTTGCAGGAAGAAATGCAGGTATTGCGACTTTGTCAGTTTTGACAATGAATTTGATTATGCCGCATATACCGCTGCACTCATCAGCGAGATGAAGCTGTATAAGCCGCTTGTTGATGGCAAACGCTTTTCCACGATATTTATCGGCGGCGGCACGCCCAGCATAATGCCAGCCGAACTTCTCTGCCGTATCATAGATACCGCTCGGGAGTGCTTTAGCTTTGATGATGAAATCGAATTCACCATCGAAGCCAACCCGGAATCGCTGACAGAGGATAAGCTATTGAATTACCGCAGTTTCGGAATCAACAGGCTGTCCATCGGTCTTCAAAGCTCCGATTGCGCTGTACTTGGCGCTATCGGCAGGGTCCATGACCTAAACGGATTTATTTCCGCATTCAAGACAGCCCGCAAAGCCGGTTTCGACAATATTAACGTTGATCTTATGCATGGTCTCCCCAAGCAGACCATGGAATCTTATCTCAACAGCATCAAGACCGCAGCAGAGCTGCACGCAGAGCATATCTCCTCTTATTCTTTGATCTTGGAGGAGCATACGCCGATGTATCAAGACGTTGAACAGGGCAGGATCATTCTGCCCGACGCTGATGAAACGGCAGAGATGGAGGACGAAGGCTTTGCTCTGCTCGACAAACTGGGCTATCAAAGATATGAAATCAGCAACTTTGCCAAGCCCGGTTATGAGTGCAGGCATAATCTGAACTATTGGGATAACGGAGAGTACCTGGGGCTCGGGCTAAATTCGCACTCAGCGCTTAGGCTCAACGGAAAATGGTCACGCTGGGCAAATGATGCGGTGCTTTCGGTATATGTGCTTAAGACAGCAAACGGCATGCTGCCGGTTGAAACATCTGAGATCATTGAGCGCGATGATGAGATGTTTGAGACGATCATGGTGGGCCTAAGGAAGATCGAAGGAATAAGTAGAGCTTCCTTCACGGAGCGCTTTGGTATTGATCCCGTCGTTCATTATGCCGCCGCAGTGAGCGAGGCAACGCTTGAGGGCAATATGATCGTCACAGAAGATTATATGCGATTAACACGCAGGGGTCTGGACTTTCAAAACGAGGTTCTATTGAAGTTTATGTAGAGGAATGGGATGCTGATATTTGTATGCTGCATCCCATTTTATATTAATCCGCTTGACATATTCCGTTCAAGCTGATATTATTCGTATATCGGTTTCATTGAAACCATTCTATCATACTGGAGAATTAATATGGACTTATTCGACAAGTGTAAAGTTGACATCGTGGAACAGGCGAAAGCACTAAACATCTATCCCTATTTTCACGAGCTCGAGTCCCGTCAAGCGCCTGAGGTAATCATGGAGGGAAAACGCAGGATCATGCTTGGCTCTAACAACTATCTTGGACTCACATCCAACCCTCGTGTAATCGATGCAGGCGTACGGGCTCTTCAGACCTACGGCTCCGGCTGCTCCGGTTCAAGGTTCTTGAACGGAACGCTTGACCTTCATGTTCAGCTGGAAAGCGAACTTGCCGAGTTTCTTGGCAAAGAAGCTGTCATGACATTTTCAACAGGGTTCCAGAGCAATCTCGGTATCATCAGCGCTATCGCTTCACGCGGTGATTATATCTTCTGCGATAAGGAAAACCATGCAAGTATTTATGACGGCTGTAAGCTCAGCTACGCCAAAACCATTCGCTATAACCATTCCGATATGGAGCATCTGGAAACAGCGCTTAGCAATGTTCCTCTTGAATCAGGAAAGCTGATCGTTACCGACGGCGTATTCAGCATGGGCGGAGATATCTGCAAGCTCCCCGAAATCGTCGCTCTGGCAGAAAAGTATAATGCTCGAGTCATGGTCGACGACGCTCACGGTCTCGGCGTGCTCGGCAACGGCGGCCGCGGTACCGCCGACTACTTCGGACTTACCGACAAGGTCGATATCATAATGGGAACCTTCAGCAAGTCCCTTGCTTCATTGGGAGGCTACATGGCGGCAGACCTTCGTGTCGTGGAATATGTACGCCACTCCTCTCGTCCGTTTATCTTCTGCGCTTCAATTCCCCCTGCAAGCTGCGCAACAGCCATCGAAGCGCTGCATATTCTTAAGGAAAACCCCGATATGCCAACGCATCTGATGGAACTGGCTGCATACATGCGCAACGGTCTTCGTTCCAGGGGAATCAAGATTCGCGACAGCATAACTCCGATAATCCCCATCTATACCTATGATGAGATGAGGACCTTCTATAAGGCTAAGGAACTGTTCGACAACGGCGTTTATGTAAATCCTGTGCTGCCCCCTGCTACCCCTCCGGGAGAATGCCTGCTGCGCACCAGCTATATGGCAAATCTCACTACGGAGCTGCTGGATGAAGCGCTGGCTGCCATCGAAAAGGTGATAGGAAAAGATGAGTGATCGTCGTATAACCGTTATAACGGGAGCTTCCAGCGGCATAGGACTTGCTGCTGCAAAGCTGTTCTCCGAAAAAGGCGATAAGGTTTACTGCTTTAGCCGCAGGCCCTGCCCTGAGAATGGCGTCATCAGCATTTCATGCGATATTACCGATGAAGCTTCCGTAAATAATGCGGTTGAAAAGGTTGTTTCAGAAGCAGGCAGAATAGATGTTTTTATCTGCAACGCAGGCTATGGGATCTCCGGAGCTGTCGAATTTACCGACATTGAAACAGCCAAGAAGCAATTCGATGTAAATTTCTGGGGCGCAATGCGATGTATTCGCGCGGTGCTTCCGTATATGCGTAAAAATAGCGCAGGGCATATTATCGTTACAAGCTCCGTTGCGGGCGCGATCGGTATTCCTTTCCAAGCCTACTATTCCGCAACAAAAGCGTCGCTGAATTCAATCGTGCTTGCCGTCGGCAATGAGGTTAGAAGCTATGGCATCAAGCTCTGTGCTGTCATGCCCGGAGACATAAAAACCGGTTTCACCTCCGCAAGGAATAAGATCAACGAAGGCTCTGAAAGCTATTCTTCGCTTGCAAAGTCGGTGGCCTCTATGGAGCACGACGAGCAGAACGGTATGCCCCCTATTGCTATTGCAAAGAAGTTCTATTCGTTATCCGTCAAAAAAAATCCCAAGCCTCTCTGCTCCGTCGGCCTGATGTACAAGGCCTGCTGTATGCTGATAAAGCTTTTGCCGTGCAGGCTCGCTAATTGGATCGTCGGGAAGATGTACGCAAGCTGACAGTATGTATAAACAACGACCGAAGCATAATGCTTCGGTCGATTTTTTTAATACCTGTTTTCCAGCGTCCGATACCCGGTCGAACTGTCTACCAAGTTCTTAATGGGTCTGCCGGAAATCAAATTTTCGATATTGCTTGCCGCAATCTCAATTATTCTGTCGTGAGTCTGTCTCAGATGATAGAATCCGGAGATATGCGGCGTGATCACAATGCCGGGACATTTCCAAAGCGGATGCTCCTTTGGCAGCGGCTCCGGATCGGTGACATCTATCCCTGCAAGGATACGCCCTTCCTGAAGCACATCAACAAGTGCTTCGGTATCGATTGCGTTCCCCCTGCCTACATTCAACAATATTCCGCCTTTTTTCATGCGGCGTAAGCGTGCACTGTTCATCAGATGAACGCTTTCGGGGCTGTTCGGAAGGCATAAAGCGACAACATCGACCGTGGGCAGCAGTTCGTCCAGTTTGTCAAGCGTATGCATCTCATCCATATACTCCGGAGCACTGCGCACATTGCGCCGAATACCGATGGTGTATGCGCCTAATGCTTTACAGCGTTTTGCAAACTCCCCTCCGATATCACCAAGTCCGACTGTGAGTATCCGCGCACCCTCAATGCCGGTCACGCTTCCCTCGTCCTGCCAAATGCAGGCATTCTGATCGTCCCTATACAGATACAGCTTTTTCATAAGCATCAAAAGCACTCCGAGCATATGCTCGCTGATCGCAAGGCCGTAAGCACCGCTTGAATTTGCGAGAAGCACTCCTTCTGGCATTTTTCCTGCATATTTATCGGAACCTGCCATATTGAGCTGAAGGAGCTTAAGGTTTACGCACCTGCCAACATCCTCAACCGGGATATTCCCCACAATGATATCGGCTTTTGCAAGCTGTCCGGCACTTGGTTTTCCACCATGAAGGAATGTGAGTTCTCCGTTTGGGCATGCCCTTCGAAGTCTTTCTTCATGTTCGGGGTGAGTTGGCATTGCAACCAAAATATTCATATCCTGTTTTCCTTTCAAGATCTCAATCGTTATCAATATTTTACGTCATTTTAAAGCTCTGTCAAGTATCATTTGTTTTAAGATTATATTTATGCTGCGGGGTTGTTTTTTATCTATGATAATGTTAGTATTGATTACTTGAAGACATACTAGTTTTCATAAGTTTTTGGAGGTGGATTTATATGAAAAAGCCCACAAAGACACAGATCAGTACTCTGCTTGTCGATCTGGTTTACGATATTGTCGGATGTTTTATTTACGGCGTAGGTATGGTTACCTTTGCCTCGGCATCCAATTTTGCGCCCGGAGGCGTATCCGGTATTGCAATACTTCTCAACTACCTTACAAAGATCCCCATCGGTTTTGCAACCGTGCTGATCAATATCCCTATAATACTTCTGACCTTCAAAACGCTTGGAAAGAAGTTCTTTGCCCGTTCGGTAAAAACCATCGTAGTCTCTTGGGTCGTCGTCGACTATCTTGTTCCCCTTATCCCGAACTATACCGGCGAACCCATTCTCGCTGCCATTTTCGGCGGTATCCTCGCAGGTGCCGGTCTCGCGCTGATCTATATCCGCGATTCCTCAACAGGAGGATCCGATTTTGTCATCATGGCTATCCGCAAGAAGAATCCGCATCTTTCGCTTGGCAACATCTCACTTGCCGTTGACAGCATCATCATTGTGCTTGGCGCCGTTGTCTACAAAAACATAAACGCAATGCTTTATGGTTTTATTATGACTATCCTTTACAGTCTCATCATAGACAAGCTGATGTACGGCTTTGATTCAAGAAAGATGGTAATGGTGATAACGGAAAAGGGCAAACAAGTCGCTGACAGGATCGGCGAGGATGTTGAGCGCGGCGTGACTATCGCCAACGGTCAGGGCGGTTACACCGGCAACGATAAGCAGATATTGTTGTGTACCTGTTCCAAGGCAGAGGTTTTCAAGATAAGAAAGATTGCCTATCAGATAGATCCGGCGGCCTTCATAATCGTCAGCTCTGTCGACACCGCATATGGAGAGGGCTTTAAGCCTATCGACGAGTAGTCGGCAGCCTGTTGTGTTTTGCCGTCGTCGGTATTATAATTTAGCCAGTCCTTCCTCAGCGCAGGACTGAAATCAGAATTAGAGGCGATATTATGGAATTTTCTATCAATGATATTAAAGTTCAAGCTAAAGCAGCTATTGATGAGCTGATGAACGCTTGCAGCGAAGGTTATTATAAGCTTAACAAGGGTGATATTATTGTGATCGGATGCAGTACGAGCAAGGTAATGGGCTATCATATGGGTTCGCACTCGACTGAAGAAGTCGCAAAAGCCATAATGGATGTCATCCTTCCGGTCGTGCGCGAGAACGATCTGTTCCTGGCCTGCCAATGCTGTGAGCACCTGAATCGCGCGCTTGTTGTCGAACGCGAGTGTATGCAGAAATATGACTTTACACAGGTATCCGTGCGTCCGGTGCTGCACGCAGGCGGAGCATGGAGCGTACAAGCCGTTGAGCAATTCAGTGACCCTGTCGTGGTCGAGGATATTGGGGCACGCGCACGCGCCGGCATTGACATCGGCGGTGTATTTATCGGTATGCATATGCGCCCCGTCTGTGTACCCGTACACAACGAGAATACTTCGATCGGCTGCGCCAACATAACAATGGCGCGCACAAGGCCAAAGCTCATCGGCGGAGAAAGAGCACAGTATTAAGCCATGGGAGTTACTATCGGAGGACAAGTAAATCCAATCGGAGACCTGAAGCGCAAGCAGCGCAAACGTGGGATGAGTCAGACCCAGGTTATTTCGCTTAGCTTTTTCGTGATAATCATCATCGGAACGCTGCTTCTGTCCCTCCCCGTATCGTCAAGGGATCGTGAGGTAACGCCTCTGCTTGACTGCCTGTTCACGGCAACATCATCGACCTGCGTTACCGGCCTTGTTACCGTTGATACAGGTACTCATTGGTCATTATTCGGTCAATGCGTTATCCTGCTTATGATTCAAATCGGCGGACTTGGGTTTATGACCATTGCAACGGTGCTGTTCATGCTTATTAACAAAAAGCTTGGACTTCGTGAACGCGAGCTTTTGTCCGAAAGCATCAACACGCTCCAGATAGGCGGAATATTAAAGCTTGCAAAGCGTATTCTCGCCGTCACAGCGGTAGTTGAACTTAGCGGGGCTGCTCTTTTGTCCATTCGGTTTTGTCCCAAGTTCGGCGTTCCCAAGGGCATATTCATGGGCATCTTCCATTCAGTTTCCGCATTCTGCAATGCAGGTTTTGACATAATGGGCTTTACAGGGGAATTCTGCTCCCTTACCGGATTCTATAATGATGTGCTTGTCAATGTAGTTATTATGCTACTCATCATTATAGGCGGACTTGGCTTCCTTGTATGGGACGATGTTCTGAACCACGGTATACATTTGAGGAAGTATCGACTTCACAGCAAAATAGTCCTCAGCATAAGCGCAATACTTGTCCTTGTCGGAGCAGTGGTGCTCTTCTTTTCCGAAGCAGATTATTCGGCGGCAGGCATGAATTTCGGCGAGAGGGTGCTGACATCCTTCTTTGGCTCGGTCACTGCAAGGACTGCTGGCTTCAACACCGTGGATACCGGTGCTCTCTCCCCTGCCGGAAAGTTGCTTACGACCGTACTCATGTTCATTGGCGGCAGTCCCGGTTCAACTGCAGGCGGCATAAAGACTACTACGTTTATAACGCTTCTGCTGTTCGGTTTTTCCTATATCCGTAAGAACAGCAGCTTTGGTCTGTTCGGCAGGCGGCTTGAAAGCAACATACTAAATAAAGCGACCGCGGTATTTGTGACCAACCTTTCTTTGGTCATTCTTGCATCGCTCATTATCTGCATTGCTGACAATCAGCTTCCGGTGATTGATGTAATCTTTGAAACGACCTCCGCTGTCGCAACCGTCGGAATGAGTACCGGCATCACTCGCAGTCTTTCGATCGTTTCAAAAATAGTGATAATTTTCCTGATGTTCTGCGGGCGTGTAGGAAGCCTGAGCTTTGCCGGAGCGCTTGCCGAGCGTAAAGCGCCTTCGCGCATAACCGCCCCAGCAGAGGATATCACCATCGGGTAATCAAATTAGGTCAAGGAGGAATTTATGAAATCATTTTTGGTGATCGGCGCAGGTAAATTCGGCCATTTCATTTGCCGCTATCTGTATAATGCCGGATGTGAAATAATGCTGGTGGACGAAAGTGAAAATAAGGTCTCAGATCTTGTTGAATATGTGTCCAGTGCAAAAATCGGCGATTGTACGCGCCGTGACGTCCTTATGACATTCGGCGTTGATGAATTTGACGCAGCGATAGTCTGCATACCGGAGGACTTTCAGGACAGTCTCCAAATCGTTGACCTTCTCAAGGAGCTTGGCTGTCCCTATGTTATTGCGATAGCTTCGACGGAGGTTCAGGCGAAGTTCTTTCTCAAGAACGGAGCAGATAAGATAGTATTCCCCGAAAAGGATATGGCTCAAAGGCTTGCAAAAACCATAAGCAATGACTCGGTCTTTGACTATTTTATGCTGTCGGATGAATATGCGATGTTCGAGCTGCGCGCGCCATCCAAATGGTTTGGAAAGACCATTCAGATTATCGATGTCCGCAAACGCTACGGAGTTAATGTTGTTGCGGCAAAAACTCCCGAAGGCAAGCTTATTGCTGCAGACGCCAACTATATGTTTAACCCGGACGATCATATCATCGTTCTTGGCGGAAATGACGCCTTCAAGAAACTGATTGGATAATCATATTACTATATTTTGGCAGAGGTTAAGCGCCTCTGCTTTTTATTACATATAACAGCATTTGGGGCCGATTCGATTCACCATCGCTGCTGCACCTCGATAATTCTTCCATATTCCGGCAAATACAGCAAGACAATTTCAATGCTATTCCGAATTCTGTCGATTCGTGTATTTTCTCCCACTTTGCAGTTCGCTTCTGCTTTATATATGAAATTGGCCTGAATGGATGAATTATACAACAGCCATGTTATGCTTAGTAATATAAACGCTGCATCACACTGCGTTTTTATCATCACATCACAAAAGCAGAACCAGGAGGAATTTCACAATGAACAAAAACTATGGGTACATTCGGGTTTCGACCAAGGAACAGAATGAATCACGCCAGCTTCTTGCGATGCACGAGGCCGGTATCGAGAAGGAAATGATCTACATCGACAAGCAGAGCGGTAAGGATTTTTTACGGCCGCAGTACAAGCGCATGATGCGCCGCCTCCGAAGCGGAGATGCGGTATTCATACTTTCTATCGACAGGCTTGGACGAAACTATGAGGAGATTATCGAGCAATGGAAGATAATTACATCGGAAAAACAAGCAGATATAGTTGTTCTGGACATGCCATTGTTGGATACGCGTCAGCGTGATAAGGATCTGACCGGCGTATTCATATCGAATCTCGTTTTGCAGATATTGAGCTATGTCGCTCAGACAGAACGCGAAAACATTCGCAAGCGTCAGGCAGAGGGAATTGCCGCTGCGAAGCTTCGAGGAGTGAAGCTTGGCAGGGAAAGCATACCGAAGCCAGAAGGATTCGACGAGATAGCGGCGCAGTGGAAGAAGCGTGGCTGTACCAGCACAGAGGTCGCCGAAAGCCTTGGAATAAGCCGTTCTCTGCTCTATAAATGGCTAAGAGAGTACGGAACGTTTGATTGAGGCGGTGAAAAATTAAAATATATTTTTGCTTTGTGCAAAAAGGTACACTTTTATGCACAACACTTCGGCACACGCAAATTCACCTTAACGGTGGAAAACAGTCCAGTTTTTAACTCGTCTCCCGGCTGTTTTCAGCGGAATTATACTACACCTATCCATTGTTCGTCAATACATAAAAGTGTACTTTTATGCACAACTCGGCGTAAGATATATTGGATAGACGCGCAAGTATACATGTGTTAATCGTAATACTGCCAATATTTGCCTGATTTATCACCCAGTAGGCAGTAAGGAGCTTGGTATCATGGAGCAAGATACAGACATAAAGAAAAAAAAGAATAAAGAAAAGAAGAGCCCTGTTCAAATTGTTCTGAACGTATTCACAACCATTCTAACATGTGTCGTGGTGCTGATTGCGGTACTTCTGGCCGGCGTCAGGCTGTTTGGCCTGCGCCCATTCTGCGTACTCAGCGGCAGTATGGAGCCGACATATCATGTCGGTTCACTCATATATGTTAAGGGTGTTCCCGCGGAGCAGATAAGGGTCGGCGACCCGATAACCTTCGTTCTGAACGAAGACCTTGTCATCGCCACTCACCGTGTTATCGATATCGATGCGGAGAACGAGCTTTTCTACACCAAGGGCGATGCAAACGATGCGCCGGACGGTAAGCCGGTTTATTTTAAGAATCTTCTCGGCCGTCCCGTGTTCTCCATCCCCTATCTTGGATATGTTTCCAATTATCTCTCCTCGCCGCCCGGCATGTATGTCGGGATTTGCGGCGCGGTGGTGCTCGTCCTGCTTCTGTTCGTACCCGATATTATCAAGGGCATGGACAAGAGCAAAAAGCGCGGCGTCAGGGACGGCGCCGAATCAACCAATTCCGGGGAAGAGCCTTCGGGCTTAATATAAATCCCATATATAATGCATGGGCGCCGCAGAGCGCGCCCGGAAAGGAAGAACATGAAGAAGAAACTTCTAATCATGTCAGTTGCAATGGTGCTGGTTTGCGCCTTTGCAGTAGGTATGACGCTTGCCTACCTGACAAGCACCGACAGAGTTGTCAACACCTTCACCGTCGGTAACGTACAGATCAAGCTTGACGAAGCTAAAGTGAATCTTGATGGTACACCAGTGCAAGATGCTGATCGTGTCAAGGCTAACAGCTACAAGCTTATTCCCGGACACACCTACACCAAGGATCCGACAGTCACCGTTTTGAGCGGCAGCGAAAGCTCCTACATCAAGATGACCGTCACCTTCAGTAAATCTCGTGAGCTTGACGCTATCTTTGCTCCCACTGGCGCAGATCTAACTAGTATTTTCAAAGGCTACGATAGTACAAATTGGATCTGCAAGGGCAACACCGAGGATGCCTCAGCAAATACCCGCACCTATGAGTTCTGGTATAAGGAAACCGTTGCTGCTCCTACTGCAGATGTAGCACTCGATGCTCTGTTCGACAGCATCACCGTTCCCGGTACCATCAATAATGCACAGCTTAGGACGATTGAAGGCATGACCATCACCGTCAATGCTTACGCTATCCAGGCTGATGGCTTCCAAACTCCGGAAGCAGCATGGGCAGCATATAATGCTCAGTGATTTATCGATCACGCAGCAACCAACTAACAAAGAAACAAAAACAATAAATTATTAAGGAGAATTTGTTTTATGAAGAAGAAACTACTCGCAATCGGCCTCGCCGTTGCCGTTCTTGCCGTCACCATCGTCGGCATGTCCATCGCTTATTTCACCGCTACCGATCAAGAAACCAATGTTTTCACCGTTGGCGGAGTTAAGGTTCAGCTTATCGAGCGGCAGAGAAACGCAGACAGCTCTGCACTTGTACCCTTTGAACAGAATAAGGTTCTGATGCCTATCGTTGGTTCCGCACAGGGCGAACAGGAAACTGTTGGTGGTGTTACACTTCCCACTGCCGAGAACTATGTTGATAAAATCATGACCATCAAGAACACCGGCGAATCTGATGCATATGTACGCATCTTTGTTGCTGTTCCTACCGCTCTTCAGAATGGTCAGACCCCCAACGCACCTCGCTATGATGTCCTTCATTGGAACTTTAACGGAGATTCCTGCGCAGAAGGCCAGTGGACTGATGAGATAGTTGTTGCCAACCAAGTAGTAATTAATGACGTTGAATACAAAATCTATAGCCGCACCTATACTACCGCTCTTGAAAAAGATGTAGTTACCGCAACTCCTGCATACATCGGATTCTACCTTGACAAGACTGTTGATATGCACATTGATTCAGTCACTAATAATCCCGTCTACACAGTAGATTGGGGCAACGGTCCTGAAGTCATTAACTACGATCTCTCCGAAGGCGTAGAGATTCCTGTATTCGTTCAGGCTGTTCAGGCTGCCGGTTTTGATAGTGCAGAAGCAGCATTCGCCGCTTCCGGTCTTCCCGCAAATCCCTGGGCTTAATAATCCCTCCACCTCACTAACGTTGCCCTGGCCGCAAAAGCGGCCGGGGTGGCGGTATATGTGAGCAGCGGCACAAAAGCCGCAAATAGCAAATAAATTAAAAAAGAAAGGCAAAGAATATGAATATCAAGAAGAAGATTACGATTCTTGCGGCAATTATCGCCTGCGTATCCATCCTTGCGCTCGGCTCCCTCGCCTACTTCACCGCGCAGGATACTGCAAACAATCAGATAACCGCCGGCAATCTCGGGATAGCTATCCATGAGACCGACGAAAACGGCGATCCCTTTGTGGATCAGACCGGTGTTATGCCCGGCGACACCATCGCAAAGGTCGTTAAGATTGAGAACACCGGCGACAATACCGCATGGATCCGTGTAAAGGTCACCATGAGCTGCACCGATGCCAACCAGCAGGCGCTGTCAACCGACGACATCACCCTTGATTACAACACCACCGATTGGACCTATTCGGACGGCTACTATTACTACAACAGCCCCGTTGACGGCGGTGCCTTCACCAACGAGCTGTTCTCAAGCGTAGCATTCGACATCAGCCTTGGCAACTCCTATATGGATGCGGTTCTGAGCATCGATGTTGACGCAGAGGCTGTACAGTATGCAAACAACGGCGCAACCGTTCTGGCTGCGCAGGGCTGGCCCGCAGAGTGAGCATTTCACAAAAAATCTTTAGAAAAGGAGGTATAGCACATGAAGATACTTAAAGGGCTATTGTCACTGCTTCTCTGCTTATGCCTTATTACGCCCATGGGCTCAGCCATTGTCGCGCTGAACGAAGGCGGCATCGCCAATATGGGCAGCCAAGCGAATTCGGGCAGTCCAACCTCTGCACCGTCAGTAACTCCCGCTCCGTCCGATACCGATACCCCGGTGGAAGCTCCCGATTATGCCGCACTGTACAATGACCTTATGGCAGCCGCGACCTTTGCGGAGGCTCACGCGCTGCTTGAAGGGCTCACCGACGAACAGCTGAGCGCATTTATCGATTCTCTCACCGAGGAGCAGTATGCCGCGCTTGAAGAGCATATAAACGAGCTTATCGCCGCCGCCGAAGAGGATGGCGACCTTGAGTATGTTTATACAACTGTCAACTTCACCAATGTCGCTCCCCTGCTCGACCCGGTTTGCGGCTCGCCCACTCGCGGCGCATCCGTATCCGGCGACGATACGGGCAGCGGAAATGGTGACAGCGGTATGGAGATAACGAAAAACGCCGTTGCGAACGGAGACGGTACCTATACCATCACTCTGGAGGCCTATGCAACCGGTGAAAAGGTCATCACCGAGGTTACGGAGTATATCCCCACCGATATCGTTCTGGTGCTTGACCAGTCGGGAAGTATGGCTGATAGCTTCACCAGCAGTTATAAATATGATAGTTATTTCGATATGACGAACTCGGACTACTACTATCAGCAAAATAATCTCTTTTATAAGCTTGATGATGGTAGTTATGCTCAGGTATCAGTAAGCAGGGATTGGATTTGGACTGTTTTCCTTATTAGAGGATACTTTAAGTATACATATTCATGGTCAGAAGGTTCATATGAATCAGATAGACCGGACACTGTTCCAGAAATCCATAATAAACTATATCTGAGGACTGCTGTGGAAACCACTCGCCTTGAAGCATTGAAGAATGCTGTAACTGCATTTGCCAATGCGGTAGCTGTGAAAGCAAAGGGCAAGGATGGTCAGATGGGAACGGAAGACGATGTTAATCACCGTATTGCAGTTGTTGGCTTTGCATCAAGTGGAACAGAATACAATGAAGACAAATATGAAAACACAGAAGTATTTGTCGGTGCTACACAATACACTTATGGTAACTCTGCAATTGCTCAGTATAGCAATGCGTTGCAAAGCATGAACACATCAATAGGGAAAAACAATATTGCGAACTCAATTAAAGCTTTGGACGCATATGGCGGAACCTTCACTGATCTGGGAATGGAGATGGCAAACGGTATTCTGAATGTCAACAAGATTGAAGAAGGGACAAAGCGAAATCGTGTCGTAATCGTTTTCACTGATGGCTTGCCTGGCACCGGAAGATATAACAGCACCGTAGGAAATGCTGCCATATCGCAAGGAAGCACTGCAAAAAGCACCTATGGTGCAACTGTTTATACCGTTGGTATATTTGATGGTGCAGATGCAACAAGCGCAGGTAGCTCAAGCGGAAACGATACCCAAAAAGCCAACTGGTTCATGCAGAATCTGTCTTCCAACAACGGTAATGTGCAGAGCCCAAGCTACTATCTTTCCGCAGGCGACGCTGATGCTCTCAACGATATCTTTGAGAAGATCAGCCAACAGATAGAAACCGGTGGTTCCTCCACTACCCTGAGCGAACATACCGTCATCAGGGACATCATCGCCCCTGCATTCACTTTACCGGAAGGCACAACGGCTGAAGATATTACGCTTAAGACCTATGCCTGCATCGGTAAGAACGGCGATAATAAATACACATGGAGAAGAAACGTTGATTCGATGAATCAAGATGATCCAATGGGCGCAACGGCTAGTATATTTGGCAGTCAGGTTAGTGTTACCAACTTTGACTTTGCCGAACACTATGTAGGAACTGTAACCAATAACGGTGAAGTTACTTACCACGGCCACAAGCTGGTGATAAGATTCACCGTCAGCCCGAAAGCCGGCTTCCTTGGCGGCAACAATGTGTACACCAATGCGAATGCCGGCGTGTACGAGAATAGTAGCGCCATTAACCCGGTGTTGACATTTGAGCGTCCCGAGGTAAACGTTCCGATTGGCGAAGTTTCCGTAACCGCAAGCGACAAGAACGTATATCTGCTGAACGGCCTGACCGCAGCGCAGCTCAAGGAAGATGCGACCGTCACCGTCGGAGGCGTCTCACTTAATCTGGCAGCGGCAGATAATAACTACGGTCTTGAAACCTGGCAAACGGAGTATGTGAACATAAGCGTTGTTATCAAGGATGCAAGCGGCCATGCTGTCACAGATGGCATTGACGAACTGTCCGATGACACAACATATTCCATCACCGTTACGGTATCGCCTAAGCCCGATACCGGTTATGACAAAGATGGTAATCTCCTACCCGGGACTCTTGCAACTCAGCAGTCAGGCTACGACGAAGGCACAATCAATGTCTTTAAGCCCGTCCTCACCTTCGCTGACAGCGAGGTCTGGTATGGCGGACAGTATACGGATTATACGGCAAACTATAAGCCCGTTGCTTGGAAGCATGGCGAAACTGTGGACAGTTCGGTGACTATGGAGGGCAGCGCACCCACGCTTAAGCTTGACTATGCCACAACGCCCGAGAATGCCATTAAGAAAGGCTATATCGTCGTTCCCGATGATATCCCGGTCAATGTATCGGTAAAGATCGGCGAAACCGATATTGATCGCCATGTGAGCTTTGTGCATGATGAATGTGAGCACTCAGGCTGTGACTTCGGTACAGAAGGTGCAGTTCCGTGTAAGTTCATACTGCATGTCAACACCTGCTCATTGACGGTTAAAAAGGCTATCGCAGAAGGCAGCCGGCTTCTGGATGCGGAACAGAGCTTTATCTTCACGGTCAGTTACCCCGGACTTACTACGAAAGAAGGGGTCACTATACTTAGCCCAGCCGATTACAATGTTCTCATTGTCGGTGCAGGCAGCCGTACGATTGTAGGCCTTCCTGTCGGCACCTACACCGTCAGCGAGGACACCAAATGGTCCTGGAGATATGAGCTTGTTGAAGAACAAAATGGCGTCTTAGCAACGCTTCCCGCCGAAAGCCCCGAAGAAGCAATCGTCACAATGACCAACAGACTTAACAACGAGTTCTGGCTCAGCGATGAAGCAGTGGCAACGAACGTCTTTGACTCCAATGGCAGTCCGGAATACAGCCCAATGCCCGCTATCATCCCCGGAAAGGAGGACTTGACCGATGAGGCAGATTAAAACCTATTCGCGCAAGCCCAAACGGTCCATCAAGCCGTTTCTGATAGCATTCTGCGTCTGTATTCTCGCCTGTGCGGCCGTATCCGGCAGCTTGGCATGGCTTATCAGCACTCCCGGACCTGTTGTAAACGAGTTCACTCCGGGTGAAGTTACCATACAGGTTGATGAGACGTTCAATGGTACAACCAAGCAGAATGTCAGAATAAAGAACACCGGTAACGTTCCTGCGTATATCCGCGTTGCGCTGGTTCCGGCATGGGTGGACGATGAGGGCAATATTGCCGCAAAGCCTGCTTACCTCGATGATTGCAACATCACTTTGGGAGATGATTTCAATCAATTCTGGTTCAAAGGTACTGATGGTTTCTACTACTGCAAGACCTTTATCAAGCCGGACGAATACACTCCCATTCTTATCAAGAGCTGTACCGTAAAAGATGGAGAGCACGAGTACGATTTTGAGCTTCAGGTCATCGCCTCCGCCGTCCAGTCGCTCCCGACTTCGACAGTCGAAACGGTATGGCCGGTAGTAGTTTGTACGGATGGCACACTCGCCAAGACGGAACAAGGAGGTAACTGAGTATGAGAAAAAAATTTAAGCTTGTTGCTCTGATGCTTGTCGCCTGCCTTGCGCTTGCATGCGCCAACGCCTTTGCCGATGGGCTTCCGACCGTGGATTTCACCGGCGAAGAGAACGAGTTCGTATTCACCCCAGAATCGACCGACCTGTTCTCCAATTTTAAGGGTGTTATGCCCGGTGATTCTCTCGAGCAGCAGATCCTGATTCGCAATTCGAGCGATATGACCGTTGGCATCTATCTCAAGGCACTGCCTGTTGACCCTGCGGATGCGGAATTCCTTTCGTATTTCACCCTAACGGTCAATAACGGCGAATCCGAGATATTCAATGCCCCGGCCAACGAACAGGGCGGCCTTGCGGATGATGATGGCTACGGCGTTCTGCTTGGCGAATTCGCCGCCGGCGCTGAGATCACGCTCGATCTGTCGCTCAATGCCTCTCTTGAAATGGGCGATGAGTTCCAGAACGCAGTGGGAACCATTACCTGGGTGTTCAGCGTTGAGGAAGAGTTCATTCCTCCAACCCCAACTCCCGAACCCTCTCCTGAGCCTTCCGAGGAACCTTCCTCTGAGCCCTCAGAGGAGCCCTCAGAGGAACCCTCCGCGCCTCCTGCTCCCCCTACCGGCGAAGCAAGCCGCTTTGATTTCGGCGTTGTGCTCGTCGCATTGGGCGCTGTGATAGGCTGCGCAGTGCTGCTAAAAAAGAGCAGAAAACGCAGTTCAGTGGAGAAATAAAGCACACTAAGACCCGACGGTGAAGCTGCCGACCCATTCGGCTTCACCGTCATTCATTGGAGATGAACATATGTATAAAGCCGCAGAAAAGATAGAAGCAAGCCAAGCCACGGAACATGATGACAGGTACGAGACCTGCGTTCTGTGCGGACGGCCTACAAACACACCCCGAAGCCTGCACATCGATTTCCGCATGGGTTATGTGGAAGGCGTCGGACAGCTTTGCCACGACTGCGCCATGAGGCTTTACGGGAAAGAAACCGACCGGAGGCGCAGCGGTAATGAGTGCGCTAAATAGCTGCAAAATAGCAAATTAAAAGCAGAGGTTTCGAGCCTCTGCTTTTTTGTTATGCTCTTATCTGCTCTATTATCACCTCAAGGCATTTCATTAGTCCCCGAGTACATAAAGCTGTTTCCATGCTTGGATACGAGCCGCCATGCGCTGCCGCTTGCTCCGAAGAAAACGGAATATGCACAAATCCGCATATCGTTTCGGTCTTTTCCGTCAGGCGGAGTGCTTCGTACATCAGATTATTGCAGACATAGGTTCCTGCGGTATAGCTAATCTTCGCAGGTATGCCTGCTTCGTTCATGCGCTCCACCATCTTTCTTACCGGAAGCGTTGAAAAAAACGCATCCGGGCCGTTGTCTGCTATTTTGGTTCCGCTGTATGCCTTTCCCGAATTATCGGCAATTCCGTCACGCTGGTTTATTGCCACAAATTCGGGAGTAATGCATGATCTTCCGCCTGCCTGACCCACGAGCATGACCGCAGCAGGCTCATGCGCGGCTATCGCCTGCCCTATCAGGAATCCGCAGGTATCATAGACCACGGGCAGCTCCAGTTTGACAAGCTCAACGCCTGCTGCAACATCGGGCAGCGCCTTTACGGCCTCCCACGATGGATTGACTGTTTCATTTCCAAAGGGTTCAAACCCGGTAACAATAATCTTCATAATACGATCTCCTATAAGAAACGGATGGGTATATGATACCATACCCATCCGAACTAATCAATGCGGAAATACTATGTTATATTCCCATTGCACGACGCATTATAGCGGCTGCATCGGCCGTATTGACATTGCCGTCACGGTTGTAATCCGCAAGCTGACACTGTTCGCTGCTGAGGCTGATAAGGCCCATAGCATGGCGCATAACGAGAGTAACATCGTTCATATCTACGCTGCCGTTCATATTTACATCGCCAAGCTCATATTCGCTGCCGCCGGTATAGCCGGGCACGTTGACATTGTCGAGATAGCCACAGTCCTCGTCACGATTGACGCTGCCATCCTTGCTATAGACCCATGTAAAGGTGTAGCTGCCGGTGGTTGCCGCCGTATAGGACACAGTGGTCCACGCAACGGAGCCGGAGATATTGGACTGCTCGACATTGTTTACCTTAAAGAAGAGCTTATCATAGTTGGATTCACTGCTTACGCTCCAATCGAAGCTCATTGTGTCGCCGGCATTCATATTGACCGTTAGAGTAATGGTTGAGCTCGAGCTTTCAACGCCCTCGTTGCTGCTCTTAGCCGCAACCCTGCCGTCAGCGGTGAATACGACTTCCCAAGGATATGTTGAGCCTGTGGTAAACTCCAGCGTGCCGTTTTCAACATTAAGCGCATCGTTAACGGTGGGCATGCCCAATACGGTAACCGCTGCAGTTGAAGTATAGGTTCGGTCATTTAGAAGATCATGTGCGGTACAGGTGATAGTGGCGGTACCCTGAGATACTCCGGTAACGGTTGCAAACCTGTTGTTGCCGCTAACCGTTGCAACGCTGCTGTTGGAAGAAGTCCATGTCAGCTCATAATTATTGGCGTTTTCGGGTTCCCTTACAGCGGTCAGCCTTGCGGTCGCTCCGGTATAAACGCTGACCGAAGTGGGGTTGATGCTGATGTTGGTTAGCGGAACGGGTTCAGGCGGAATAGCATCGAGCGTGATGCCATAATACTCAAGCGAGCTTCCGGCGCCTGCAGGCGGATAGTAAACGCCGTCAACGGGCTTAATGGTGATTGCACCGCCGCCCGAGATTGTGCATGAGCTGCCCGTGAACACAACGGGAGAAAGCCAGTTATACAGGTTTTCTACGTCATGATACTGTGAAGGATCATACCCCTCCTGCATACTGAAGCCATAGATGCCATCCTCAGCGTTGGGATCATTTGCGGTAAGCGCAATACGGAAATTCCTTGTGAATTCGGATGCGCTCTGCCCGGTTACATTCTGGAACGCATACTGGAATTCCTGACCGTTTGCAAGCCTCTCGAGGATCGCGCGGAAGGTGGAGTTGCCGTACTGGGTGTAAATGTACTGAGCATAAAGCGATACCTGGGCATAAAGCGCAAGCCTATCGGACATATCGAGCCAGTTGCTCCAATCATACATCGAGAAGCCGTTGTGGAGGCTCCAGGAGGACTGGTACTCATGCTCTGCAGGAGGATTGAGCCAATCGTCGTTCACGCTGAACTTATAGTTCATCCAAGACTGGATCCTCGGAGCTATGCTGCTGCCTGGGTAACAGATCTCCTCAGCAGCGGCACTCATGCATTCATTGAGCCATGTATCGCTGTAGCCGCACTCCGAATAGTTGATGAGATGCTGGTATTCGTGCACCATGGTACCGTAAGTATCCGTAACATCGGCTATGACTTCGCCATCAGTAGTTACATAATAAACGCCGGGATAGGTATCGATGTTCAGAATGGGCATACCATTGCTTGCCAGATCTGCGGAGGAGAAGAAGCCTGCCACGTAACCATTGCCGGGAGTCCAACCGTCATCAATATTGTAATACAGTATGTTCAGCCTGCCATCGCCCTGACTTCCGTTTGAATGGTTGCCGAAGGAGGATTGCATAAGGTCAAACTTTGAATCGAACTCATCGGCGCAGAGCTGGCCGAAGCTCGAGTCGATGCTGTCCAGGGGGTATACATTCGAAGCGGTAGACGTCGGGGTCCAAATATAGCAATGTTCACCCTTGGCAAGCACCTCGAACTCAACGCTTGTACTCGGAAGCGGACAATAGCTTGAATTGATGCTGAAAACATGCGTATCGCCTACTTCAAAGGAAATGGATTTTTCGGATGCGAACTCGGGAGCTTTTTCATTTTTATCTGCAAGCTCTGAATCGATATCAATCCTATACGGCCTATCGCTCTTGACGGCATCCATTCTGCCGATCAGCGATGTACCAATCTCGGTTTCGATAAGACCGCTCATGTTGCCGGTGCTTACATCCGAATATGCGCTGGTGCTCGGGTTGTAGATAACGACATAATCTCCCGAATAGCCGTCGCTGCCGTCATCATCTATCTCAAGTACGCCCTGATTGATAAGGCGAGTGTCTGCATCCGTTTTTGTTTCTGCTGCTACCGGAACGATAGTCATGAGAAGCATGACGGACAGTAAGACGCTGATAATTCTCTTCATGTTTTTCTCCTAACTTTTATCTATTTGTCGGTAAAACCAACATATCAATTTTACCACATATGACAGTTCCCCGATAGATTTAATAATAATATATTATTCTCGTATTGGTCTGCCGCCAATAAATGGATAAAATATCGAATTATGTACTGGAATTGATGAAAAGAAGAAAGATTTGGTGGTATAGTGCTAATAGATATCAACAAATACTGTAAATAGGTGTTTACTTCGGAGGGAAATATGAAGTATCAACAAGCAGGTAAAAACAGCTGGTTCAGCGGTGAACAGGTATTGACCATACCCAATATGCTTTCCTTGTTTAGGATCATATTGATACCCGTATTCATTGTACTATATACCAGCGACAATACTGAGCTTGCGTTCGCCGTTCTGCTCATTTCAACGCTTTCTGACGTGTTTGACGGATACATCGCAAGGTCACTGGGGCAGGTGACAGATCTCGGCAAAGTGCTCGATCCGATTGCTGATAAGCTGACTCATGCTGCTGTGATAATCTGCCTTATGCTTAGATTCAAATGGATGCGGATACTGTTTGCAGTCTTTGCAGCAAAGGAGCTTTCCATGCTGGTTCTGGGCCTTCTTGTCATCAGGTATACCGGAAGGGTTTACAGCGCCAAATGGTACGGAAAGCTGAGCACTACCGTCACCGTTGCAGTCATGGCAGTGCATATCATATTTCCCGGCATATCCCCCACCCTATCCATGTGGCTGTGCATTGCAGACATGATTCTGATGCTCAATGCACTCATTCAATATGCCGTTTATGATATTAAGGAAATAGCAAAAGCAGCGCAAATTTCAAAAGTACAAACTAAAAGCTGCTAATATATCCATCGTCTTAATAAATACCGTTGCAAAATCACGAACGAAGTGCTAAAATTGCTTTATGTTCGTGGGCTGAAGAGCTGCCCGATAGGACAGCCGCTTTTTGCCCTAATGATTATTTGTTTGGAGGATTCAATGAAAATCTCACAAAAAGCAATGGCTTGCAATCTTTCTCCTATGCGCAAGTTCCATCCCTATGCAGTAGCCGCCGAAAAGCAGGGAAAGAAGATTTACCATCTCAATATCGGTCAGCCCGATATCGCTACCCCGCCCGCATACTTTGATGCAGTTAAGAATTTTGAGCTTCCCGTTCTCGAATATGCAGCTTCCCCCGGTATGCCAATACTCATCAAGGCAGTACAGAAGTACTATGAAGACCTTGGTATTCATTATGAGGAGAGCGATATCCTCATCACCACCGGCGGCAGCGAAGCCCTCCAGATGCTCATGCTCAGCATTCTGGATCCCGGAAGCGAGGTTATCATCCCCGAACCCTTCTATCCCAACTACAATACCTTTATCAAGAGTGCAGGCGGCACTATCCGTCCTCTCACCACTACCCCTGAGGAAGGCTATCGCTATGCTTTCCGCGAAAAGCTTGAAGCTCTTATTAACGAAAACACCCGCGCGATCATGTTCACCAACCCCGGAAACCCCACCGGCGTCGTGCTCACCCATGATGAGCTCCGCACCATTGCAGACGTTGCCAAAGAGCATGACCTGTTTGTGATTGGTGACGAGGTTTACCGCGAGTTCGTTTACGGCGGTGAAAAGCTTGCAACCATTGGTGAATTTGACGACATCAGCGAAAACGCTGTTATCATCGACTCCGTCTCCAAGCGCTTCTCCGCTTGCGGTGCCCGTATCGGTACCATTATCACCCGCAATAAGCTTCTCCAGCAGCAGCTGCTCAAGTTCTGTCAGGCAAGGCTTTCCGTCGCCACCCTCGACCAGGTCGCATCGGCTGCTCTGTACGATGTTGATTCCGAATACTTCGATGCGGTTCGCAGGGAATACAAGCTCCGCAGGGATACCTGTTATGCAAAGCTGCTCGAGATCCCCGGCGTAGTCGTTACCGCTCCCCAGGGCGCATTCTATATGATGGCTGCTCTTCCCGTGGATAACGCCGATACCTTCCAGCAGTGGCTGCTCACCGACTTTGACGACAACGGCGACACCGTTATGTTCGCGCCCGGTGAAGGCTTCTACGCTACTCCCGGCAAGGGACGCAATGAGATACGCATTGCCTATGTCCTTAAGCAGGCTGACCTTGAAAGGGCAATGGATCTGCTCGCAATGGGCATCAGGAAGTATAACGAAACCCACTAAGCTAAGCTAAACGGACTCGGCATCGCTCTGCGGTGCCGAGTCTGTTGTGATGGGTATTTACTTTTTATTATCGATACGCTATAATCAATCCGTGTCAATACACCACGAAAGGTTCAATTAATGAATATTATTCTTGGAATCGATGTCGGAGGCTCAACTACTAAAATAGTTGGACTCAAGCATGACGGAACCCTGCTTTCAACAATGATGGTTCGGGCTTATGACCAGATAACTTCGCTCTACGGTGCGCTCGGAAACTATATCAACTCCAACGGTTTCTCCCTTTCCGACGTTGACAGGATCTATATTACCGGAGTTGGCGCTTCATATCTGGTCGGCGACATATACGGCATTCCTACCACCAGGATCGAGGAATTCTCCGCCACCGCCCGCGGAGGGCTTGCGCTTGCAAACACACATGAAGCTGTCGTCGTCAGCATGGGCACCGGCACTGCCTTCATCCATGCCAACGGCAAACAATATTCGCATATTGGAGGCAGCGGCGTCGGCGGAGGCACTATCACTGGGCTTGGAAGAAAGCTTACAGGCTCCACCGATTTTGAAAGCATCTGCACACTTGCCGAAACGGGCCAGCTTCATAATGTTGATTTGACCGTAGGTGATATTTCAAAGAACGATATTGATAAGCTTGGCATGGAGATAACTGCGGCTAATTTCGGCAATATCTGCGACTACGCAAGTGACAGCGACATGGCTCTCGGCCTGATCAACATGGTTATGCAGACAATACTGACTATGGCAGTATTCGCTTGCCGCGGACTTAGCGTAAAGAAGGTCATCCTGACCGGTGCGCTTACTCAAATACATCAGCTTATGGATATAATCGAGATGTGCCGCTCGCTATACCCTATCGAATTCATCGTCCCTGAAAACGCTGTTTTCGCAACAGCAGTCGGCGCTGCGCTTCATTATGAGGACAGCTGTGAGTCATAATGCACTAATCCTTGGTTTTCGGTGTAAATATCAGTGCGAATAAGTATCCGAAGAAGATCGCTGCCGCTATTCCGGCAGCGGTTGCTTTTATGCTTCCGGTTATTGCGCCAAGCAATCCATCGCTTCTTGCGCCCTCGATCGCTCCTTCCGCAAGCGAATAGCCAAATCCGGTGAGCGGTACGGATGCACCGGCTCCGCCAATATCTATCAACGGCTTATACAGTCCGAACGCCGTCAGAATCGCACCTGCGGTAACGAAGATGACAAGTATTCTCGCCGGTGTCAATCTGGTCAAGCTCATCAGCAGTTCACCAACAACGCATATCGCTCCTCCGATCACGAATGCCAATAAATAGTCCGTTATGCTGCTCATCTTTGTTCCTCCGAATGCTCAATTACTATTGCGTGCGCTATTGACGGAATGCTTTCGCCCTGCAAACTGCTGACAGGGCTAAGCAACGCTCCTGTTGCGAGGAAAAGGATTCGCCTGTATTTTCCACTTTCCAGCATCGGCAGTAAATGACCGGAAAGGACGGTAGCAGCGCAGCCCCAGCCGCTGCCACCGCAGACGACATTCTGCTCCTCCGAAAACATCAGCTTTCCGCAATCATCATGTCTGCCGCTGATGTTGTATCCCTGGGATGAGCAAAGCTCATACAGCATCTCCGTTCCGAACTTTCCAAGGTCTCCTGTTATGATCCTGTCATAGTCCCTCGGGGTCGTATTTGTATCCTTAAAATGCGTGCATATCGTTTCTGCCGCCGCCGGCGCCATAGCAGCGCCCATGTTATTTGCATCCGTAATGCCATAATCCTCAACGCTCCCGACAGTACCGCCAGTAACCACTATATTCATAAACGGATAATCGCCGCAGAGATTGTCGGGATCCTTTATAATAACGCAGCCTGCGCCGGTCACCGTTCGCTGAGCAGTCGGCGTTTCCTGCACGCCCATCTCCAATGGATAGCGGTATTGGCGTTCGGCGGATGAAAAATGACTGCTGGCGGCGCAGGCGACCATATCCATATAGCCTCCGTCCACAAGCATGCTGCCTACAACAATACCCTCGCATATGGTTGAGCATGCACCATAGAGTCCGAGAAACGGAGCTCTTATCTCTCTTGCGGCAAAGCCTGCCGATATTATCTGATTGAGCAAATCGCCTCCCATAAGGCAGCTAAGATCCGAACTCTGAGCCCCAAACTTGGCAAGCGCGACCCTTACGCTGCTTTCAAACATCCTGCTTTCAGCCTGTTCCCAGCTGTCAAGGCCAAGCGTATCATCCTTGCATACAACATCAAAGCATCCTCCGAGAGGACCCTTGCCTTCTTTATCTCCAACATAGCTTGCCGATGAAACAATATGCGGTCGGCGTTCCAAAACGAACGAATGTTTTCCGATCCTTCCCATACTACCTCCAAATGCATTTATCAGTAGTAGTTTCTCGTTTTTTAGCCTAATTATGCAAAAAGGGATCCGCGCATTTGCGAATCCCGAAGAGAATAACACTATTCAAGCGTATTCAGTTCATCGAGCCATATTCTTGCGTTTGCATCGCTCGGCATGTTCCAATCACCTCTTGGCGAAAGCCCGACAGTGCCGACCTTTGGCCCGTCCGGCATACAGCTGCGTTTGAACTGTTGGCTGAAGAACCTCCTATAGAAGTTCTTGAGCCACTTCAATATCTCTGCATCATCAAACTCGGTACCCCTAAATGCTTCCTTGGCAACGCGGTAAAGTTTTACAGGGCTGTATCCGTATCTGACCACATAATAGAGGAAGAAATCGTGCAGCTCGTACGGACCCACAAGATCCTCGGTCTTTTGAGCTATCCTGCCATCCGTTTCCGCAGGAAGGAGCTCGGGAGAAATTGGTGTATCCAATATGCTCATAAGCACTTCCCTGATTCTGTCATCACCGCAGGTCTCCGCATAGCTGCGCACTATCTGTCTTATCAACGTCTTTGGAATGCCGGCATTAACTCCGTACATGCTCATATGGTCGCCATTATATGTCGCCCAGCCAAGTGCAAGCTCCGAAAGATCTCCGGTGCCAACAACTATTCCGTTAAGAGAATTTGCCATGTCCATCAGCACGAGCGTCCTCATCCTCGCCTGAGCATTTTCATAAGTCGCATCATGGTCGCCTTCATCGTGTCCAATGTCAGAGAAGTGCCTGCGAACCGCTTCGGCGATCGGTACGGTGTGAAGCGTAACGCCAAGCGCGTCGCAAAGCTCTACGGCGTTGTTCTTGGTGTGTTCCGTTGTTCCAAAGCATGGCATTGTAACGGCATGAACAAACTGCCTGTCAACCTTCATCAAATCACAAGCCTTTACGCAGGCAAGCAGAGCGAGGCATGAATCCAACCCTCCGGAGATACCGATAAGCAGCGCATTTGTATGAATATGCTCTGCCCTGCTTTTAAGGCTTGCAGCCTGCATCATCAAAATGCTTTCGGCCCTTGAATGCATTTCCCTTCTATCCTTGGGCAAAAACGGGAGTCTGTCAAATCGCCGTGTAAGCTTCGTATCTATGAATGCCCTTTGTTTGTATTCAGCCAAATGATCCTCATAGTTTTCATACTCAGTCTGTACAGTGCATAGCGAAAACACTCTATCGTTTTTCGTGGAACGCGTGATTCTGTTTCTCTTTCTTCTGTCGAAGGCAAGTCTGCCAAGATCGACTTCTGAAATGAGAAGCCCATTTCCCGAGAACGGCTCGTTCTCCGCCAACAGCTCTCCGTTTTCATAGATAAAACTATGCCCCGAGAAGACCATATCGGTGGTTGATTCGCCTTCACCTGCTCCGCAATAGATGTATGCAGAAATTGTTTTTTGAGACTCAACGCCGGCAAAGCTCTTTCTCCACCCGGCGCTGCCGATGAGTTCCGCATCCGCGGCCGGATTGACAATTATCCTGGCACAGTTACTACTCGGCATCTCGCTCCCGGAATCTGCAAGCATACAATCGCCGCCTATCTCTACGCCAAACGAAAATTCCTCCATGAATTCGCATTTATATATCGTATTCTTGTCTCCGAAACATGTGCCAAGTTCGCTGAACATATCAGCTATCACTGCTCCCGGCGAAGAAAAATAACGCTGATCATTATTGCTTCGCTTGACGGTGATACCTGCAGCGCTGCCCCCGGCCAAAACAACTGCGCAATTATAGATGCAATCGTCGTGCTTAAGTGGTGCGCCGATAACCGAAACGAGCGTGCATTCCTTTGTCTCGTCAATAATTCGCTTAAGCTGTATCAATACCGAATCCAGCAGAGCGTCCTGCAGGAAGAGTTCGCCGCAGGTCGAGCCGGTCAAAACCAGCTCCGGAAATACCAGCAGCTTAACTCCCTGCCCATCCGCTTTCCGAATCGAATCGATTATTCTGTCTGCGTTATATTTTGTGTCTGCAAGCCTGATTTTGGGCGAGCAGGCAGCCACCTTAATAAATCCGTCCTTCATTTTGCCTCCTATTCAGCTTTATACGCTTTATTTCACGGTCAACGAAAGTATGCACTCAATAGTAAAAGCCCGCAAGCTCATGCCTGTGGGCTGTTATGCGATTATCTTAAAGCTCCATGCTTCCGGTCGTTCTCGGGAACGGAGTAACATCACGGATGTTGCTGACACCGGTCAGATACATGAGTATGCGCTCAAATCCCAAACCAAAGCCGGCGTGCTTAACTCCGCCATACTTGCGAAGGTCAAGATACCACTCATAGTAGCTCATATCCATACCGAGATCTTCAATCTTCTTCTTGAGGACATCATAACGCTCCTCGCGCTGACTGCCTCCGATTATCTCGCCTACGCCGGGAACGAGAAGGTCAGCCGCCGCAACGGTCTTGCCGTCGTCATTAAGACGCATATAGAAGCTCTTGATCTCTGCCGGATAATCGGTCAGGAACACCGGAGAGTTGTAGATCTGCTCACAGATATAACGCTCATGCTCGGTCTGAAGGTCGCAGCCCCAATAGACGGGATACTGGAATTCCTGTCCGGACGCTAGCAGCAGCTCAACCGCTTTCGTATAGCTGCAGCGAACAAAATCTGAGTTGACGACATGGTTAAGCCTTTCCAGCAAAGTCTTATCCATATACTGGTTGAAGAAGTTCATCTCATCGGGGCAGCGTTCAAGCACCGTATTGATGATGTACTTAATCATTGCTTCCGCAGTGTCCATGTATCCGTTGAGATCGCAGAACGCCATTTCGGGCTCTATTTGCCAAAACTCTGCGGCATGGCGAGCGGTGTTGCTGTTTTCGGCGCGGAAGGTCGGGCCGAAGGTATAAATATCGCGGAATGCAAGTGCAAAGGCTTCGCCATGCAGCTGGCCGCTGACGGTCAGGTTACAGGGCTTCCCAAAGAAGTCCTTGGAGAAGTCGACCTTTCCGTCCTCCGTCTTGGGAGGGTTATCCATATCGAGGGTTGTAACGCGGAACATCTCGCCTGCACCCTCACAGTCGCTGCCTGTAAACAAAGGAGTGTGTACATAAACAAACCCGCGCTCATCGAAGAAGCGGTGTATCGCCTGGGCAACTACGCTGCGCACACGGAAAACAGCCTGAAAGGTGTTTGTACGGGGTCTGAGATGCTGAATGGTGCGGAGGTATTCAAGGCTGTGACGCTTCTTTTGAAGCGGATAATCCGAAGGGCATTCGCCCTCGATCACGACTTCCTTTGCATGAATCTCAAACGGCTGCTTTGCGTCGGGAGTAAGTACCAGCTCACCCCTTACGGTGATAGCAGAGCCGGTTGAGAAACACTTGCTGACGTCCTCGGGGATAGCGTCATGCTCATAAACCACCTGAACGCTCCTGAAAGCAGACCCGTCGCCAAGCTCGATGAAGCCAACGTTCTTGCTCTCTCTTGCGGTCTTTATCCAGCCGGAAACCTCAATGTCACCTGCGTACTTTGCAGGATCCTTGTGAAGTTCATAAAGTCTAATCATAAAAGTCTCCTTATTGTTGTCGGTATCAGTTTTCAAAATAGACCTTATTCCATGCTTCCTCAAACACATTCAGGAAGTCGCCAAGGTCATGGAAAATCGTACATCTGTCAAGTACGTCCTGCGGAGGATTATAGACCGGGTTCTCGGTCCATTCCTTATCCATAAGCTCAAGCGCAGCCTTATTAGTGGTGGAATAGCCGATGTACTGGGTGTTCTGCATTGCAACCTCAGGGTCACAGAGGAAGTTGATGAACTCCTCAACGATGGCCTGCTTGGTGCTGGTCTTGGGAATAATCATATTATCGATCCAGACATTGCTTCCCTCATTCGGAACAGCGTATGCCAGCTTGGAATTACCGTACTCGGGATCGATGCACATCATGGCATCGCCGGAATAGACCACGGCAAGAGCGCCCTGTTCATTGATCATTGCATCCTTGATATCATCACCAAAGAAGCCCTTCCTGATGTTCTTCTGAGCGATGAGCGCATCACGCGCAGCGGCAACCTCATCGGCATTCCTGGTATTAATATCATAGCCAAGCATCAAAAGGGTTATTCCGATGCTGTCCCTCATGCTGTCATACATAAGGACCTGACCTGAATACTTTTCATCCCAAAGAATGCTCCAGCTGTCAACAGGCTCCTGAACCTTTTCGGTATTATAGACTATGCCAACAGTTCCCCACATATAAGGAACCGAATACTTGTTGCCCGGGTCAAACTGTTCGGTGAACTCCAAAAATCTTTCATCAATATTTTTGTAGTTTGGAATATTATCAAAGTTTATCTCTGCAAGCAGATCTTCGGCAATAAGTTTCTCAATGATATAATCCGAAGGGAAGCACAGATCATAGATGCAGTCTGAGCTGCGAAGCTTGATCATCATCTCTTCATTGCTGGTCATGGTGGAATACTTGATCTTGTATCCGGTTTCAGATTCAAACTGCTTTATCAGATCGGGGTCGATATAATCCCCCCAGTTAAGAACGTAAATCGTTTTTGAGTCGTCAACGCATGCAGTCAGGAAGATCATTGAAGCGACAGCCATAACGATAATAAGTGCGATAGCGATTATTCTTTTCATTTCATTCAATACCTTTCATTAATAATTGCTAATAATAGCATACTCAGTTTGTTTTTGCAACCTTTTTTCTTTGGGCTGCATCAATCTTGTCCTGCCTCATGCTCCTGATATTGACTATCAGCAGCAGAGTTACCACTACAACAAACATCAGAGCAGAGAATGCATTGATCTTCGTTGATATTCCTCGTTTCGCCAGTCCATAAATATAGATGGACAGGTTCTGCACACCGTCCGCAACGAACCAGCTTATCACAAAGTCATCTATCGACAGTGTGAACGCCATGATAAAACCGCTTATTACGCCGGGCATAATATCCGGCAGGACGACCTTCCACAGCGCCTGCGTAGGCTTACAGCCAAGATCCAGCGCCGCCTCATACAAAAGATTGGAGCTTTGCCTGAGCTTTGGCAGCACAGAAAACATGACATACGGAATATTGAAGGTGGTATGCGCAAGAATAAGCCTCAAATATCCGAGCTTACTGCTAAGTCCGACAACCGAGAACAGCATCATAAGACTGATACCGGTCACCAAATCGGGATTTATCATTGGGAGCTGCGATATGTTCTCTATCGCCAACCTTCTCCTTCGCTTCATGGAGTTGATTCCGATTGCAGCGGTGGTACCTATTATCGTAGCTGCGATGGACGAAACGATCGCAACTATTAGCGTGACCTTCAATGCCTGCATCAGCGCGGCATCGTTAAACATATCACGGTATGCGGATAGTGTAAAGCCGTTCCATTTGCTCATAGTCTTCGAATCGGTGAACGAGAAGATTATGAGCACGGCAATGGGCGCGTACAGGAATATGAGCGTGAGCGCCAGATAAACCCATTTGAAAATGCCTCCGACCTTTCTCACCAAAGAGTACCCCCTTCCTCTTCTCCGGTATTCTTTTCAACAAAACGCATTATCGCGGTTGAAATGAATACCAGTACGAGCAGAATCAGCGAAAGGATCGAGCCCATACCGTATCCCGTGCTGCTAAGCAGGAACTTCTGTTCAATGAGATCTCCTAAAAGTGCGTGATTTGCGCCGCCAAGCAGCTTGGAAATTGCAAAGGTCGACATTGCAGGAACCAGCACCATCGTTATTCCGGAGATCACGCCTGACTTGGACAGCGGAAGTACGACTTTGAAAAATGTTTGTATGCCGTTTGCGCCAAGATCCCTTGCAGCTTCAAGATATGACTTGTCCAGCTTCATGAGGGTGGTGTATATGGGCATTATCATAAACGGTAGGAAGTTATAAACGGTACCCAATAAGACCGCCCCCTCGGTATACAGCAGCTGAACATCGCCAAGACCGAACCAGCCCAAAATCACCGAGAAAATACCTCCGTCCGCCAGAAGCACCTTCCATGCATAAGTCCTTAGCAAAGCATTCATCCACATCGGTAGTATGTAGAATATAGAAAGCATTGTTGCAACGGATT
Organism: uncultured Clostridium sp.; assembly: GCA_900542285.1. Classification (GTDB taxonomy): domain Bacteria; phylum Bacillota; class Clostridia; order Christensenellales; family CAG-138; genus PeH17. Next base: position 37,908 of record UQNF01000003.1, on the reverse strand, counting down.
TCTTCATGTTTGAAAGCATGTACGCCACCGGATATCCGATGAGGAGACAGATGAGCGTAGCTCTCAGTGCTAGCCAAGCCGACCGAAGAAGCACCTTCCAATACATCGCATCCTTCAGATTCCGCACAAATTCCAATGTGAAATGGCCATTATCAAAGAATGCGTAATATGCAATGAAGATCATCGGCACAATAATGAAAATGGGAAGCCATATCGCAATATACGGATACGCTAAAGCATTTCTTTTCATGACTGTTCCTCATCCTCGCGCGCCAATTCCCTCTGCTCCAGCTCTTCCTCTGTGAGTTCGCGCTCGGGAGGAAGCTCCTGCGCCTTCATGACGTGTATAGCGTCGGGAAGGATCTGAATTCCGACTTTTGTATCGGGTTCCACATAGTCGGTGGAATGCACGAGCCAAATGCTGCCTCCGCAGTCTACGCGAAACTCATAGTGAACGCCCATAAAAATGACAGATTTCACAATTCCGGTAAGCTTAGCGTCCGCCGGGTCGATAAAATCAACATCCTCCGGTCTGACGACAACATCAACAGGATTATTGCAGCCAAAGCCCTTATCGACGCATTCGTATTCGATGCCGTTGATATTGACAAGGTAGTCGCGAACCATTGTAGACGGAAAGATATTGCTTTCGCCGATGAACTTGGCAACGAACTGGTTCTTAGGCTCATTATAGACATCCATCGGAGTGCCTATCTGTTGTATCACACCATGGTTCATTACTACGATAGTGTCGCTCATGGTCAAGGCTTCCTCTTGGTCATGAGTGACATAGATAAACGTGATGCCAAGCTTTTGCTGCATACGCTTGAGCTCAAGCTGCATCCCCTTTCTTAGCTTCAGATCCAGCGCGCCGAGAGGTTCGTCAAGCAAGAGCACTTCGGGTTCGTTTACAAGCGCACGGGCAATTGCCACACGCTGCTGCTGTCCTCCCGAGAGCTGCTCAATATAGCGGTTCTCATAGCCGGACAGGTTGACGAGAGCAAGCATTTCCATTACTTTTTCCTTGATAACATGCTTGGGCAGCTTTTTGATGTTCAGTCCGAAGGCGATATTATCAAACACGTTCAGGTGCGGAAACAGCGCATATTTCTGGAATACGGTATTGATCCGGCGCTTATACGGAGGGACGGAGGTCAAGTCCTTTCCGTCCATGATTATCTTGCCGGAGGAAGGCATGCTGAAGCCGGCAATGAGCCTGAGCATCGTGGTCTTTCCGCATCCGGAGGGTCCCAACAGCGTCAGGAATTCACCATCCCGAATATAAAGGTTGATATTGTCAAGCGCAATATCTCCGTCGAAATCCTTGCTGACTCCAACCAGCTCAATCAAGCGTTTACTTTCCATAATCAATAACCTACCTTAGCATCTATTAGAATGACGGCGGTGTTGTCACCCAGATAACCCTGGCTTCACGCTTTGCAGGGTTTTTAATATAATGAGTCTCAAGAGGCTTAAAGCAGAAGCTGTCTCCTTTTTTAAGCTTGAGCTCTCTATTACCGATAACAAGGACGATATTCCCCGAGAGCACATAACCGAACTCCTCTCCGTCATGGGGATCGTCGGGCACAGAGCTTCCGTTCTCGCTAAGCGTTACAAGTATTGGTTCGAGTGCATTCTTCTGCGCATTCGGAACCAGCCAGCAAATGTTTACGCCAAGCTCCTCGTCAGCATTTTCGAACATATCATCCGGCGAGAAGATGACCTTCTCGTTTACTCCGTCATTTGCAAAAAAGCTTGCAATATCGGTTCCGAGCGCCTCCAATATGTCCATAAGTGTAGATATGGAAGGAGATGTTAGATTTCGTTCCAGCTGAGAGATAAATCCCTTAGACAGTTCCGTCCTCGCCGCAAGTTCTTCCTGAGTTAATCCAAGCTTTAGCCGCAGCCGCTTGATCTTATCCCCAATGTCAATCACTGCCGTTACTCCTTTCCGCACAATATTTCTTAACATCCGGTTCAGCATTCCCTAACAACTACAATGCTAAACCTGTGGTTTAACAACGCTAAACAAACACGACACTATTAGAACATGTTTTGCACTTTTTGTCAATAGCTTTCAACAATATATCATTATCTGTGCGAGTAATTCATATGTACGGACAAAAAAGACCGTCGGCATGAGCCGACAGTCCGGTATTGAATTCTATTGAATCGTTCTGATAAGTCTTGGCTTAAAGTTCAGATAATCCGAAGAGCAGAGCCAATATCGTTTGCCTTCAAACTCCCCCTCAAATGCGTGAAGCGTTGATTGAGCATGAAGATGACCATACACAACATCGGATATCTCGGGATACTTTGCAATCACCTCGGTAAATCCGGTGCTCGAGCCCATCTCGCCTATCGGGGGATAATGCATCATGAGTATGATAGAATCGGCTTCGCCCTGTTCAATTCGGCGTTTTGCGGATGTGAGGGTCATCTCAAGTCGCAGCAGCTCACGATTATAGATCTTTTCATCATCTTCCTGCACATAACCTGCAGAAGAAGGGAACAGCCATCCTCTTGTGCCGGCGAAAGCTATCCTCCCAAACACAAACGAATCGTTCTGGATAAGCTTTACATTTTCGGGAAAGCGACTACGCATCTTGGTCGGAGAGCTCCACCAATAGTCGTGATTGCCTCGCGAGATCAGCTTAGTCCCCGGGAAGGAAGAAATGCGCTCTATATCCGGCAGTGCGTCATCAAGCTGCTTTGCCCAGCTCGTATCGCCCGGAACAAGAACCAGATCCTCCTCCGAAACGATCTCTCTCCACTCATGCTCAATACGCGAAATGTGATCCTGCCACTTTTCGCCGAAGACATCCATGGGCTTGCCCTGCTTGCCGTCCATATGTAAATCCGCTAGGGCAAATACCTTCATGCTTAATTCTCCGTTTCTTCTTCTCCGTAATCGTCAAAATCATCGGGACTCATTCTGTCATCGTCGTCAAAGTCCTCGTCGGATACATCGTCTTCACCGAACTCGTCTTCGATTTCGCCGATCTCGCTTTCCGGGATCTCATCGTCATCCAAAGGTACTTCAACATCATCTATTTCAAGCTCGCCATAGGCAATAGCAGCAGCATTACCCCTATGACTGGCAAGCTGTTCCTGGCGCAGCGCTTCTTTATAGCAGTAGGAACATATCTCCTTGCCCTTCATGGCCGGATGCTCTCCGCATTCTATGCAGAGCAGTTCGTCGCCGTCATCATTGTGGACTCTGCGTTTTCTTGAGCAGACATCGCATAACTGTTGATCATCTCTAATATAATTAAGTTCGCATTTGGGGCATTTTCTTAATCCCATAAGTAAATCTTCCTTTATAGAAACTCAATTTTCGTGCAGAATGAATAGCCCTTCATCCTGTCGGTTTCACTATGTATTATGCACGAGCAATAATAGTATGTCAATGCTTATAATAAATATTTACTCAGCTGCATCTTCAGGGAATGCAGGCATCGGAGCAATGACAGCCTCCATGCGCTCAAGCAGCTCTTCCTTGCCCTCTCCGGTTTCGGACGAATATGCAATAGCATAGGGCGGCGCACCAAGCGCTTTTGCGCATGCATTTGCTGCCTGCCTGCGTTTGCTTCTTGCAAGCTTATCGGCCTTGGTCGCAACAAGGGTATAGGGAATAGCATAGTACAGGATGTATTGGAACATCATCTTATCATCCTCGGTAGGTCCATGCCTGATATCAAGGAGCATATAGATGTGTTTTACCCTTCCGGAAGCCAAATAGCTCTCTATCAGCTCTCCCCACTTCTTTTTCTCCTCTTTTGGAGCACTTGCAAAGCCATATCCCGGAAGATCGACAAGGTAGAACTCATCATTCACCTTAAAGAAATTGATGAGCCTCGTCTTTCCGGGTTTCTGTGAGGTTTTAGCAAGCTTTCCGTTACCGCAGAGCGAGTTTATCAGCGAGGACTTCCCGACATTCGACTTGCCTACCATGGCGATTTCAGAAGCCAAACGATCCGGATAACTCCCGTTTAAGCCGACACTGGTAACAAATTCAGCTTTCCTTATCCTGAATTCCATACATACTCCATCAGTTCGTGTAAAATACATAAGACCGCCTTGCCGCATTCCGCAGCAAGCTATATGGTCTCCAATCTGCGAAATGGATTTTAGCAGTAATTTCGCCGGTTGTAAAGATAGAATTAGCAATTTTAAAATATATTATCTAAGTTTTTTAGGATTCGTTTTTCATCGTTGACAATGCAGGAAATTGATGCTATAATTAATTCTTGTGCAGGCCAATGTAGCTCAGTTTGGTAGAGCAGTGCATTCGTAATGCTCAGGTCAAGGGTTCGAGTCCCTTCATTGGCTCCATCGGGGCGTAGCGCAGTTTGGTAGCGCGTTTGGTTCGGGACCAAAAGGTCGGGTGTTCAAATCACCTCGCCCCGACCAGATAAGCATGATATTCTCACGAAAATATCATGCTTATTTTTTATTTGGTTTTAATCCGTAAAGCTTGTTCATATAGTTTGTTAGCTGAATCAATACTTATGAAGGAGCATGAATATGGAGTATAGGCGCAGGCGCAGAAAAAAAAGAAGAAACCGCGGCTTCGGTTATTCCGGCTATTCCGGAGGCAGAGCGGCCGGTCAGAGCGAGGGCTCAGGCTTTTGGGGTGCACTGCTGATTATTCTGTTGACAGCAGGGCTCATCTACCTCCTGATCGGAACATCCGTTGGAACGCTGATAGTTCAGAATGTTTTCAAATCATGCAGCAACAATGACCGCAGCACCCCTGTGCCGCAAGTTAGCGGAGAGCCGACATCTTCTCCGAGTCTTAGCGGCGAGATATCGGCCGATATCTGCTTTTCCAATCTTGAAGTATTCGTACTGCAGATGGGCGTGTACTCGGATGCAGGCACGGCAGACGGCCTGATATCATCGCTGAAAGCCTTGGGAGCTGCCGGGTATGTTCTTGACACCGGGAGCGGCTATAAGGTGATTGCTTCATGCTATGATACAGAAGCTGCTGCACGAAGCGTCTGTGACCGTCTGAGAACTCAGGGGTATGAATGCATGGTTTCAACGCTTAGCTGTGAGGGCACTGAGATCTCGGTCAAATGCAGTGAAGCAGTGATGGACAGCATAAAGACAGCCGTAAGCTATGCAAGCTCGCTTATCACAAGCCTGTCCAAGGAAGTGATAGGCTTTGATGCCGAAAGCCGCAGTATCGAGTATGGGAGGGCGGTTGTCGGGGAGATGCTTACCAATGTAAAAACCATTCGAAGCTCTATTTCAGGTTTTTCGGATCCCAGCGGAGTCATTTCCAAGCTGGATGAATACTATATGCAGCTTGAAGCCTATATGACCACTTTTATTTCTTCGAGTAACGAAAACCGCGTTGAAGTGAGCGGGATGCTGAAGTATTTGCAGCTCGATGTGGTATGCAGCTATATTAATCTTGTAAACAGCGTACGAAACCCATAAAAATGTGTCAAGGAGCAGGCACATCCTGCTCCTTAGCAAATGCAAATACTATTTTATAGTCCGCGTTCCCAAATGTAATCGGCAATTTCGCTCGCCTCGTTCGCTCCAATAGAAGAGAGTGCCTCTGCAATCGTCTGAGCGTCAAAGCGAACGCCAATAAGAGCAGGTTCAAGCCTGTCACAGATGCTTACATTCAGGCTATCCGAGTAAACCTTCACCTCGCGTATCTTAGCATCCCTAAGGTTCATATGCAGCTGCAGCTCGCCGAATGAGAACCTGTTATCCAGCACATAGTCAAACTGCGGAGTCTTTCCCAAACGCCATTCCCATGACTTCTGGACGGCATAGCGCTGCTCTATGTCCGCAAGGGCTGCCCCGTCAAAGCGGTACTCAACCGCAGGGCCATATTCCTTAATAAAGCTGTCGATCACGGCTTTTCTGACATCTTCAACGCTGATCCCCGGCACCATCTCGCTGAGATTGCATACCCTTGAGCGAACGGAAGTGATGCCCTTGGACTTGATTTTCGATTCGGAAACATTGAGGTACCGTCCGAGCTTGCTCAGGTCGGCATTTACGAGAAGCGTGCCATGATGCGCCCTGTTTCCCTTGGAAAGACCAAATGCATTTCCCGAGAACTTTTTCCCATCGACGAGAATATCGTTCCTTCCCGAAAGCTCAGCCTTCATTCCAAGCCGTGATACAGCATCAATGATAAGATTGAACTGCCTTGTCTGATCATAATCCGATTCGTGCATGATGAACGAAAAATTCAGATTACCTGCGTCGTGATAGACCGCGCCGCCTCCAGTATGCCTTCTGACAAGCTGAACGGAGTCGGCTTCCATATTGTCCAGGTTGCATTCCTTCCATGCATTCTGGTTTCTGCCGATAATAACAGCATTGGTATTCACATAAAAATAAAGAATAATGTCGCCCTTATTAACGTTATCAAGGAAATATCCATCCCTTGCAAGATTCATCCACCCGTCTCCGGTTGGCGCATTATAGATATAGTTGCTCATTGATCAGCGATCCTTCCTTACAAATGACTCGACAAAATGAGTCATGCAATATTATACACATTTGAGAGGTTATTTCAATGCCTCAGATAACTTTCAATGTTTATATTCTTCCGATTTCGCATTTGAAGCTTCGATAAACAGAATACGCATAAAAAAAATCGGCGCACGCTGTCGTACGCCGAAAAAAGAGCAGTATCGCTTACTTGCAGCAGCAGGGATGATCAACGCTTGCCATATGCTTGATGAGATCAACGAGCTTATTGGAATAACCCCACTCGTTATCATACCATGCTACCAGCTTTACGAAGTGATCATTGAGCATGATGCCGGCATTCGCATCAAAGATGGACGTTCTCTTATCATGATAGAAATCGGATGAAACAACAGGATCCTCTGTGTATCCGATGATGCCTGCAAACTGCTCGCTCTCGCTGGCAGCCTTCATAACGGCCTTGATCTCATCATAAGTTGTGGGCTTTTCAAGCACGCAGGTGAGGTCAACTACGGATACATCGATGGTGGGAACACGCATACTCATACCGGTGAGCTTGCCATTGAGGGAAGGAATGACCTTGCCCACTGCCTTTGCTGCGCCGGTGCTGCTGGGAATGATGTTGTGCGCTGCCGCACGGCCGCCGCGCCAGTCCTTACGGGAAGCGCCGTCAACCGTGAGCTGGGTTGCTGTGATGGAATGAACGGTGGTCATAAGGCCTTCCTTGATGCCAAAGTTGTCATGGATGACCTTGGCAAGAGGAGCAAGGCAGTTGGTTGTGCAGCTCGCATTGGACACTACGTTCATATCGGTGGTGTACTCGGTATTATTAACGCCCATTACGAACATGGGGGTTGCATCCTTTGCCGGTGCGGAAATGACGACCTTCTTTGCGCCGCCTACAAAGTGCTGGCTTGCAAGCTCGGTAGTGGTAAACTTGCCGGTGGATTCAACGACATACTCTACGCCTGCCTCTGCCCAAGGGATCTCTTTGGGATCCATGCAGTTATACACGGAGATCGCATTGCCGTTTACAACAAGCTTGCCATCCTCGATCTTGATCTCGCCTTCGAACTGACCATGTACGGTATCATACCTGAGAAGATATGCCATATAATCAAGATCGATGAACGGATCGTTGATGCCCTTAACGGTGACCTGAGGATCAGCCGCTGCAGCGCGGAAAACGAGCCTTCCGATACGGCCGAAACCGTTGATGCCGATATTAATAGACATTGATTTATCCTCCTAAGGATTAATTTTGCTTCCAATTTGTATTATAGCCAAATAAACAGAAAACACAACTATATTATTCGGAAAATCTGCTAAAAACCGTTCCCGAATTCAAAAATCAGATTTTCGATGCTTAAGGTATAAAGCTCCGCAAATCAATCGATATTAAGCTCCTCCGCAACGATGTATAGCGGACGCGCTTTAAGCTCATCATACATACGGTTCATATAAGAGCCCTGAATTCCCTGGAACATGAACAGCATTGCCTGCAGGATAACAATGCCGTCAAGTGCCCAAAGCCAAGCAGGGAACTTGACAGCGCAACATGCAAGCACTATCAAGGCGATGAGTCCAAGTCCACCCAACGCAAGCACGCCTGCTCCAAACGCTCCGCAAATGGTCAGCGGCCTGTCGCTGAAGCCGATAATACCGTCCATAGCGAGACGGAGCATTTTCTTGAGGGTATACTTTGTCTTGCCTGCATAGCGTTCATTACGAACATACTCGATAGGCACTGCTTCAAAGCCCATCCAACCGCTCATACCGCGGAGGAAACGATTGTGTTCACGCATCTTTAGGAACACATCGGCAACCTTGCGGTCTATCAAACGGAAATCTCCGGTGTCGAGCGGAATGGCATTCGCACTCATCGCCTTCAAAAGACGATAGTAGCAGAATGCGGTAAACTTTTTGAATATGGTCTCTCCCTTTCTCTTGAGACGTTTTCCGTACGCGATATCCGCACCGTTTTCCCAAGCTTTTACCATATCCTCAATGACTTCGGGCGGATCCTGAAGGTCAACATCAATGATGATAAGCGCATCGCCCTTTGCGGCATCCATACCGCAAGTAACGGCAGTCTGATGGCCGAAGTTCCTGCTGAAGGAACGTACCTTGACCTGCGGATTTTCCTTTGCGATTCTGCGAAGAATCTTCATTGAACCGTCACGGCTTCCATCGTTGACATAAATTATCTCATATGGATAGCCGATCTTTTTCATTTCCTGATCCATCTTCTCAAAGGATACCTCAAGAACTTCCTCCTCGTTATAAACGGGAACGATCAATGAAAGCATTTTTTCCATGGCTTCCTCCTGTTTTCATGAATACGCAAGCGGCTTGGTATTCTCGTTTATTCTATTATATCCCATTAGTGGTAAATCTTCAAGCGCATAATGCCTGACAAACCAAGAAAAGTATAGAAATGTTTTTTGACTAATTCATTCCATCATGCCGTATTTTATTCTTATCCTTCGAAGCTTTTTCAGAAGAGGCTTTGAAAGCACAAGCAGAAACACCACTGTCGACGCAGCATGAATAAGGTTCATAACAAAGCCCGATGCGAACATAGCAAGAAGCGCGCTCCACGAGATTTCAGAGCTCATCATAAACAGCGATGATGTATCCATTATTCCGCCGTATATAGCGAATGTCGCCAGCGCACCAAACACTAACAAAAGCGGCAGATTAACTTTTTTATTGCTATTGTCCGAGAACAGTACGCCGGAAAGGAATCCGATTATTCCGAATGCAAACATCTGCCAGGGAGTCCATGGACCCTGGCCAAAGAAAATATTCGAAACGAACGCAGTGAGCGCGCCCGTGGCAAAGCCTGCCTCACTTCCAAGCGCAACGCCGGTTATTATCACTATTGCGGTAACAGGCTTAAACTGTGGCAGCATATAGAATGCCGCGCGTCCAACGACCCCAAGGGTTGTCATTACGGCTATAAGCACAAGCTCTCTCGTCCTTGGCTTACGCTTTTCGAACAGCATCGCAAACGGAACGAGCGCCGCCATGATGATAATGATAGAAACGATATAATAATGCCTGTCACCCCAAGCAAGCATACCGACAGCGATGACCGTCGGAATAAAAACGAGTATCAGAAGTCCGGCGATAAGATGCCGCATGCTCAGGCGCTTATTGCCTTGCTCTTCATTTATCGTATGTGAAATTGCCGATTCGTTTCTTTTCCTCATTTTACTCTGTCAATGAGCTCATTGACCGTCAGCACAGAATGCACTATCCCCCTTGACAGCCTGTTGGCGGCGGTGGTGTAGAAGCTGTTGTCTATCAGCACTTCCCTGCAGCTTCCCTCAGCAGTAATGCCGCCGTCAAAAATCATTGCGCAGCGGGCGGCATATTCAGCACAAAACTCAATATCATGCGAGACCATGACTATCGATGTTCCGTTTGCGGTCAGTCTCTTAAGAAGCAAACCGAAACGCTGTTTGAAGAATGCGTCCATACCCTTTGTGGCCTCGTCCATAAAGATGATCTCCGGATTTGGCAGGAGCAGTCTTGCAATTGCCGCACGCTGAAGCTCTCCTCCGCTGATATCATATGGATGACGATCAAGAATCGGCGCAAGCTCCATCAGCTCAATTACCTCGTCAAGCCTGTCTCCGGTCAGTTCAAAGTGCTTGCGGACGCTCTCAAGTTCCTCACGCACGGTATCTTTCACAAAGCAGCAAGCCGGGTTCTGAACCAACAGAGCGATCCGCCTTCCGTACAATTCGGAGCTCTTGTATGTTCTTATGTCTTTGCCGTCAAAACGGACCTTTCCCCGATAAGGCTTATACAGTCCCGCAGCGTTCATTATAGCGGTAGTTTTGCCGGCGCCGTTAGCTCCGATTACGCAGGAAAGCTCGCCACGAAAGAAATCAACACCCAAGCCCTTCAGCACGTCCTTGCCGCTACGCTCATATCTGAACCATACGTCGTTTACGGAAAGGATCGGTTCTCTTTTTTCCTTTTTGGGATTTGTTTTGCCGATTTCATCGCTTTCGTCCTTTTGACCGATAATGCTGCGCAGATAGCTCCTGCCCTCGCGGACGGTTATAGGCGCATTATCTGTCGAAGAGGCGGTCTCGGCATAGAGTCTCATGGCTGCAGGAAGGATATTAACATAGTCCGGCTTGCCTGAAAGCTCCGAAACTGCTCTGCGTGGACTGCAGTTCCCGATAACTCTTCCGTTCTCCATAAACACTACCCTATCGGCAATAGAGAACAGGTTTTCATATCTATGCTCGGTGATTACTACAGTAGTTCCGGTCTCTTCGTTGATACGCTTCAGGGCTGAGAAGAATTCGCCGGCAGCAATCGGATCTAACTGCGAAGTCGGCTCATCAAGAAGAAGAAGCTCGGGCTGCATTGCCATTATCCCGGCCAGGCATATAAGCTGTTTCTGCCCACCCGAAAGCTCTGCGGTTGACGCATCGAGGTAGGTTTGTATGCCGAAATAGTTCGCAATCTCCGCGATCCGGACCCGCATCTTGGAGTTTTCCATACCAAGGCTTTCAAGTCCGAACGCCAGCTCGTGCCAAACCTTATCGGTTACAAGCTGCATTTCCGGGTCTTGCAGAACAAAGCCTATCTGTTCCGTCTGCTCACGGAAGCTGAGTTCATTAACACTCCTTCCGTTAAGCATTACAGAACCCGATGATCTTCCATGCGGACGCAGCGAAGGCTTTATCTGGCGCAGCAAGGTTGACTTGCCGCATCCGGAAGGGCCGCATACGAGTACAAATTCGCCCTCGGCAATGCTTAGGCTTATGTCGTCCAGCGCTTTCTCGCCTTCCTGCTGTGTCGGATATGAGAAGCTTAAATTTTTGATTTCAAGTGCCGCCATGATACTGCCTCTGTTAAATTAAGAATTATCGGTATCAAAAGAATCAATGCATATACTGCGGTGCAGATGATCGATGCGGCATTCCATGAATTAAGCTTAAATACCGGATAGAACTTTGCATAGATAGTATTTGTTCCGGCAGATACACCAATAAAAGCAATGCCAATGATCAGCAGTATTGAAAGTATCAGATCCCGTCTGTCAAATCTATAAACCGAATAATGCGTCCTGTGCGGAAGCCCATGACCTCTGGAACGCATTGAATCCGCAGTAGTTACCGAGCTTTCAAGTCCCCAGGTGATAAGTGCCGACAGTATGCTGAGACCGTACTTGGCACGCTTGATGATACTCCCCTGACTGACATCTATTCCCTGAGCGCGCATGGCAATAGAGATCCTTTTTGCCTGCTGCTTGTACAGCGGAACAAATCGAAGCACCATAGTAATAATGAGCGATACGGACGGAATGGTCTTGCCGAATAGATAGATTATCTTATCGCTTTTCATAACTTCATTAAAGCAAGAGAACCATATGAGTACAGAGGCAAACATAAATGCGGATGTGACTGCATAGATCATCGACTCCAAAGTGATCGGATTATCCCTAATATAGAACAGGATAGTAACTCCCTTATGGTTAAACAGCGGATTCAGTATTGCAACAAGAATTGTGATCGGCAGCACGAACGTCAGCAAAAACCTGAGTGTTTGTTTTCCACGAAGTAAAAACGCCCAAACTGTGCCCGTTGTGAGCGAAATAATTATATAAACGGGATGCAAAAACAGCATGGACATCACAAGCACAAATGCAAAGAATGCAAATGCGATCAAAGGATGGATCTCATTCATCGTATCCCTGATTTTCACCACGCTACTCCTCAAATACTGCGCCTACATCCCTGCCCAGATCACAGGAATAATGGAATTCTATCTCGTCACCGTCCGAGAGCTTAAAATTGCTGCATCCATAGTTTGGGAAAACTCCGTTAACGCAGTATGTCCATCCGCTCAAGCTTCCGCAATCGAACTCATACAGGTTTGCAATGCCTTCGATATATGCGCTGTCATAGACAGGAGCATAGCTTGCCTCCATATGAATTCCTCTTTCGCGGCACTCGCGAACGAGCACATCGTAAACGGATTCTCCATCGGTAAAAGCAATTTCCGTCTTTGTAAGTATCATTCCGTCGCTTGGGAGGAATTCCTTTTGCTCCGCTGCCAATTCATTGCAAGCGACAGCGTTTTTGCACTCGATAAGTATCGTGCAGTGCAGCATGGCATCCGATCCCGTGCCCTCTGCGCAGCCAAAAAACGCTGTTACTATTAGGCAAAGCAATGCGATAATTGCGGCAGTTCTTTTCATACCTTTTTCTTTCCTCTAATTAGTTTGATAACGATCAATGCAGCAGCCAATACAGCCGCGGGCAGCAGCCAAAGCAGCTTGATAAAGCCATTGCGCTGCTTTTCGGAAGGAGCCCGGCTATCGTCCTGTGTCGTTTGAACGGTCGGGGCGTCGGAGCCCATTTCAAATATCGTCACCTGCTCCGTTGGAGCTTCATAATCAGGCGTAGTATCGGCAGCTTCCGTCGAAATGTCAGAAGGTACTTCGATCAATGCCGGTGCGTCGGTATCCTCCTGTGTTGGCTGTTCGGTCGTTACTGCCGAAACAGTCGGAGCTTCGGAATGGGACGGCGCAGCAGTCGGTGTGGGTTTGGGTGTCGGCTTTGGCGTACTTGCCGCCATCGGTGTCGGCTGAACAGGAGCATGCCACACATCGCTCATATCAAAGAGTGCCGTCCTGCTTTTTACCATCCTGTCATATGCGCACAACGCATATGCTGCCTGTTCGGAAGCCATCTGATTGGTTGAGCCGTTCGGCATATGAGAAAAGCCCGAGCCGGTTGAGAATGAAAGCAGCGCAGATAAAAGCGATACACCGTTTTTTATAAACCTTTGATCCGTATCTGCATCTATACCAAGCGTGCTGAGCGCAAGCAGGACCTGAGAGCAGCTTTCGGAGTTTGTCGCTCCATAGCTCGAATACGTTCCGTCCTCCGCCTGCATATCGGAAAGCTTTGCAATTCCTCTTTCAATGGCAGAACGAGCCTGTGTATAACCCGTAACGGCCGTTATCGCAATTGCCGTAACATCGGGGTCGGGATTGCCTCCGCCCAACGCCCAGCCACCGCCGTCTATCTCTGCATTAAGAACAAAATCTACAAGAGTATTCTTGTAGTCGGTTTCCGCATATTCATCATTGCAGCTCAGGGCGATGAGCGCGTAAATAACACCCGTCAAGCCCTGCTTCTTAATGTAGTTGATATCCTTGAGCGGCTCGGTCAGGTCAAAGCCGGAAACATTCCTTGCATCATATCCGAGGCTCGAAAGCGCGATAACAAGTCTGGAATTCTCGTTTGGTTTTCGCTCATCAAGCTTTGGACTTCCAATGCTGAGTATCAGCTCTTCAATCAGCGATATATAGGACCGCATGTATTCGGAGTCTGCACTGAAATATCCGCTTCTTGCAAGAGCAAGCACCTTCCATTCACCGCCGATAGACCCGAATTGCGGCTCTCCGGATGACAGTGCGCCAAGCACGGCATTGTAATCAGCCGAATACTCCGTGCCGGCAGCAATGTCTCCTGCTGTCAGGAACAAAACCGACAGCAGGAGCAGACAACAAATCAGCTTGCTGAAAAAGCTCTTCATTATCAAATCAGATTCAGCGCAATGCGTGCGATCATTGTTGCGTCGGATGAATTGACAATTCCGTCGCCGTTAATGTCGCCAATGCTCAGCTGCTCATCGGACAGTTCGGCAATGCCGATCGCATAACGCATAGCTAACTGAGCATCCTGCATATTAACGACACCATCGCCGTTGATATCGCCCATCAGGGCACCGCCATCAAGAGCATTGAGAAGCATATTAAGGCAGCTGTCTATCTCAGCCTGAGTGGATGAAAGATCGACCAATGCTGCGACAAGACTTTCAAACTCATCGTATGCCATTCCATCCTCTGAGACAAGCGCAGCAAGCTCCTCGTCCGCCATGATAAGCGCATAGACTTCCTCGGCATCAGCACGGTTCACGCCCTCGGCAGGATTATCGAAAACAGGGAACGAACCCCATCCGTCGCTCCAGCCAAGATCCATGCCCCAGCCATATACGCTGAATGCCCACTGGTAGACATGTCCTGACTGTGCGCTGTAATCACCGGCAGTCGCAGGAAGCGCGATATCATCCTCGGCTATCATCCAACCGCCGAAAGTGCTGAAGTCATCAGTACCAAGCATGCCGTTTCCGCTTTCGGTTCCCGTCCATTCGCCATAGGCAAAGCCGAAATTCTCTTCAGCCCAAGCAGGATAAAGCTCTATCTGTTCCATAAGGTAATCCGGAACGTTGGGTTCAGCACCGTTAACACAGTTATCGCAGGCCACATCGGTAAGGTAGAATGACTCCGGCGTTCCTGCCTCATAGGCAACGCCCATGGCCTCAAACAGCCTTATGGTCGCCTCGGCAACGCTTTCGCCTTCATGTATCGGAACGAGCGTTGGTTCTATCAAATAGCCCCATCCGATTGTATCAGCGGATACCGATACGGTAACATAGCCGTCATACCCTGAAGGGACTTCGGGATATGCAGGCTCTGCCAGCACGATAGATGCTGCGCTGCTTATTGCAAGCGCTGCAATCACGATGATTGCGATAAGTTTTTTGCAGTTCTTCATTTCACATTCCTCCGTGTAATAATTACTTTTGGGTCTGCATCCCCCGGGCGGCAGGAAGAAATGTCATAATAATACGAAATCTGCACACAACAAAAAGAACTGCACATAATGCAGCTCTCGTGTGAAACAACGCATTGATTAGGCCGTCTATCTCCCGAGAACCACCCATTGCGAAAGCACGGCAGGTCTCCTGGCTCCCGGGTCAATCTAATCGTTACGCCTTCCCACGCATAATGCGAAGTGGCAGTTTGAACTTTCGTCTCCAGTTACAGTAGCGGGGACTGCTGCGGATTCTAACCGCATTCCCTATTAATGCCTTTGATGCTATTGCACCGATTGGCAACCGTTCTTTCGTTTGTGTGCATAGTATAGCACAGTCAAGAATTGGTGTCAACACTCAAAGAGTACTAATCCGTGAATGCATTTTTAATATATGTAATCTTTCTGGCATCCAAATCAACCTCTGCGATATCAAAACTGATAATTACCCTTGTAAGACCATTTTTAGCGAGATATATCCCGGCTGCCGCTATGATATTTCTGCGTTTATTCCAATCAACGTTCATTCTCGGAGGCATTTTGGAGTCAATCTTCCTTCTTGATTTCACCTCAACAAAAGCAATCGTATTCCCTTTTCGCATGATAAGGTCAATCTCTTTATGCCCAACGGTGTAATTGCGTTCGAGAAGTCTGTATCCCCGAAGGCGCAGATACCAAAGCACCATGGTTTCACCCTTTGCTCCGTCTTTTTGGGTAATGCTTCCGCTGCTTAGTCTAAGCCGTCCCATTTTCCACCGCCGCTAACCGATAATTTTGCCGATGAAACTTTTCCTGTGAAGCGGACATGGGCCTATGCGCTTCAAAGCATCGATATGCTGTTTTGTGCCGTAGCCCTTATTCCTTTCAAAGCCGTATTCGGGATACAGCTTTGCCTGTTCCGCCATGAACCTGTCCCTCTCAACCTTTGCAATGATGCTGGCCGCTGCTATCGAATAGCATAACGCATCTCCATGTATCAGCGGATGCTGTTTTGCAGGGATCGCAAGATCCTTAACCGCATCAACGAAGACATCCTCGCAAGGATAGTTCATGTTTTCGTATGCTTCAGCAAATGCAAGCTTGGTAGCCTCGAGAATATTAATCCTGTCTATAGTGTCCTGCCAAACCCAGCCGAATCCGTAAGCGACGGCATGTGACAGTATCTGTTCGTACAGACGCTCCCGCTTCTTTTCCGATAGCTTCTTTGAGTCGTTAATTCCCTCTATCAGCGGCTCGGCAGGCATGATAACGCATGCGGTAACGACCGGTCCGGCAAGCGGCCCCCTGCCGACTTCGTCCATGCCCGAAACATACACTCCATTCTGCCAGAATGGGCGCTCGTATTCCGTGAGCCGAGTGAGCCTTGCAAGCTCCTTTTGCTTTCTCTCGTCAGCAGTCGGCATGATCGGTTACCTCGTCTGGCTTTGATGCAAAGTCATCATCGGGGTTTTCAAGCGCGATTGCGGCAATCTTCCCTGCCCTGTATTCATCCAGCACGATCCTTGCGGCCCTTTCCGTATCGAGCACTCCTCCCGACAATATGAATCCCCTGCTTCTGCATACTCCGTCAAGCAGTTCCTCCGGGGAATTCATCTCCGGCGTCAGTTTTTTGTACCTTGCGATCAGTTGGTCGGGACATATCTTCATCAGGTCATATAGAAGCAGCGCAGCGAGCTCTTCCACATCAAGAATATCGTCCCTGATCGAACCGATATACGCAAGATGCTTTGCCAAAATCTCATTGTCAAGCTTTCCCCACAGCAAGCCGGGAGTATCCATCAGCTCCAAAAAATCCGTTATCTTGACCCACTGCTTGCTCTTGGTTACTCCGGGCCTGTCGCCCACCTGCGCCTTGGCAGTGCCGGCTATTCGATTGATGAAGGTGGATTTTCCTACATTTGGAACTCCGACTATCATTGCTCGCAGCGTCTTGTTGATTCCCTTTTCCTTATACCTTCTAACTGTCTCTGCACCGGTTCGTTCAATCAGCGCGACCGCATTCTTTCGCATTGAAGGATTTGTGGAAACGAGTTCGACAGCGGTAATTCCCTGCTTTCTGAAATACTCTATCCACGCCTTGTTCTGTGTCTTGGACGATAGATCGCTTTTATTGAGAACGACAACGCGGAGCTTATTCACGAAAAGCGCTTCAAAATCAGGGTTGCGGCAGGCAAGCGGAGCGCGCGCATCCACTATCTCAATTATCATATCGACGAGCTTGACATTATCTTCAAGCATTCGTCTTGCCTTTGCCATATGGCCGGGATACCAGTTAATCGTTTGCATACTGTTTTTATTTGTTGAATTCATTTAGAAAATGCTCCCCAACACGGTGTGCGGGGAGCATTGCCAGCATTAGGCGGATTACTTCTTTACGATGCGTTCCTTGATCTTTGCGGCCTTACCTGTCCTCTCGCGGAGGTAGTACAGCTTAGCCCTGCGAACAACACCATGACGAACGACCTCGATACGGCCAATGCGGGGGCTGTTGTAGGGGAAGGTCCTCTCAACGCCGATACCGTAGCTGATACGGCGAACGGTGAAGGACTTGCGGATGCCGCCGCCCTGCATCTTAATAACGATTCCCTCGAAGTTCTGAAGCCTCTCGTGATTGCCCTCGACAACCTTAACGAATACACGAACGGTGTCGCCAATCTCGAGCTTGGGGAGGTCGGTGCGAAGCTGCTCTTTTTCGAGCTCTCTGATGATTTCTGACATATTAATCTCCTTTTTACAGATGTTCTTAATCGAATGCTCGATCATTGGACCACCCAAATAACCATGCTATTATAGCACGATGTTTAACGTTTTTCAAGTGCTTGATACGCCTTTTTCATTCAAAAGGCAATATATTTAAGCTGTTTTTATTCTCCTTCGATCTCATCCAAGCCTTTAAGAAACTCAATGTCCTTTTTGGTAAGCTCGGCGGTTTCAAGGAGATCCGGGCGCATGGCTTTTGTTTTTATAAGTGCCTGCTGTCTGCGCCACTTATTGATCTCGGCATGATTGCCGTTCAATAATACAGCAGGAACTTCCCTGCCTCGAAAAACCGAAGGCCTTGTGTACTGCGGATATTCGAGCAATCCCGAGCCGGAAAAGCTCTCATCCTCCGTTGATTCGCTGCTGCCAAGCACTCCGGGTATGAATCTGGACAGGCAGTCAATAAGCACCATTGCAGGGAGTTCTCCTCCCGTCAGAACATAGTCGCCGATAGATATCTCATCGTCGATAAGCTCCATAACCCTTTCGTCTATCCCTTCGTAATGACCAGCCAGTATAAGAATGTTTTCCTCCCTTGCAAGCTCCATTGCTATCTCGGGAGTAAGCCTTCTGCCCCTTGGAGTCATTACGATGCGACGGATGCTTTTGCCATCACCGACTTCATTTTCGATAGCGGAAATACAGTCGAATATGGGCTGAGCCATCATGACCATGCCTGCACCGCCGCCGAATGGATAATCGTCGGTATTCTTGTGCTTGCTTTCGGAATAATCCCTGATATTATGCGTGTGAAACTCAAGAATGCCCTTTGCGGCAGCACGCCCGAGCATGCTGGCAGAAAGGACACTTGAGAACATTTCAGGGAATATTGATAGAATATCAATCCTCAAACAATCCTACCTCCGAAAGAACGGCCGCATCGAATACTATCAGTTTGTTCCCAATATCGACCTTGGCAAGCAGTCTTTTTAGTGCCGGAACGGAAAGCCGCTTTGTCCCTTCACCCTTGACAACATATACATCGTTGGCGTTTGTCTCATAGACATCATCCATGATACCAAGCTCCGAGCCATCGGTCGAGATGACTCGGCAGCCTATTAAATCCTTAACAAAATATGTGTCTTCAGGAAGCTTAACGGCATGTTCCCTGTCCACGCACAGGTACTTGTCCCTCAGCGTTTCAGCCTGATCCATTGTATCAATGCCATCAATCTTTGCAATGGCAAAGCCTTCGCCAATGGTCCTTGCCGACTGCACTCTTATCGGCCGATAGTCGCCCTCACGATACTCTATATAGGCATCGTGTACCCTGGAAAACCTCTTGGGGTCATCAGTGAGCGAAAGCATTTTTACTTCACCGCGCACGCCATGAGGGCGCAGGAACAAACCGATACGGAAACAGTCCATAGTTATACTATCTCGACGAGAACCTTCTTCTCGCTCTTCAGGGATGCGGCTCTGACAACGGTCCTGATCGCCTTTGCGATCCTTCCCTGCTTGCCGATCACCTTACCCATATCATCCTTGGCGACCGAGAGTTCGATGGTTATCGCTTCTTCATCCTCATTGAGGTTTGTTTTAACCTCATCCGGCGTGTCGACAAGGCTCTTTGCGATGTACTCGACAAGAGATACCATGTCTTCGACCGAAACCTTCTTTACCTCTTCGTCCATTAGTCAATAACGCCGTTCTTCTTGAAAAGACCACGAACGGTTTCGGTGGGCTGTGCGCCGTTCTTGATCCACTGCTTTGCCTTATCGGCGTCAACTACGACCTCTTCGGGGTCGGTGAGGGGGTTATAGTAACCAATCTCCTCAACAAAAGCACCATCACGGGGTGCACGGGAATCAGCGACTACGATACGATAGAAGGGAGCCTTCTTTGCGCCCATCCTGCGAAGCCTGATCTTAAGCATAATAGTTCCTCCTGGAAAATGATTTATATATCCAAACGGCACATTCATCGGCCGTATTTGGTTAATTGATCGGACTGTGGCGGTTACATTCCGAATAAGCCGCCAAAGCCTCTTTTGCCGAAGCGTTTCTTTCCCCTGCCTGTGAGCTGTTTCATCATCTGGCGGGATTGCTCAAACTGTTTTAACAGTCTGTTGATCTCCTGTACGCTTGTGCCGCTTCCTGCCGCAATGCGCTTTTTACGGCTTGCGTTGAGGATATCGGGCTTTTTGCGTTCTCTTGGGGTCATCGAACGGATGATCGCTTCTATCCTTGCGCTTGCTTTCGGGTCAAACTCGGCACCCTTCAGTTGTCCGGCGTTAACACCGGGCATCATAGCAAGCAGCTCATCCATAGAACCCATCTTCTTGACCTGCTGAAGCTGTTCAAGGAAATCTTCAAGCGTGAAATCATCGTTTGTGAGCTTTTTGGCAAGCTCTGCCGCCTGCTGCTCATCATATGCCTGTTCTGCCTTCTCGATCAGCGTCAGAACATCGCCCATGCCAAGGATTCGTGACGCCATCCTGTCCGGGTAGAAAGGCTCAATATCGGTGAGCTTTTCGCCGGTGCCCGAAAGCTTGATGGGCTTTCCGGTAACGGCACGGACACTCAGAGCTGCGCCGCCCCTCGTGTCGCCGTCGAGTTTGGTCAGAATAACGCCTGTAAGCTCAAGCTTTTCGTTAAAGCTCTTAGCTACGTTAACGGCATCCTGGCCCGTCATGGAGTCGACCACCAGCAATATCTCCGCAGGATTCACCGCTTCCTTGATTGCGGCTATCTCGTCCATCATGTTCTCATCGATGTGAAGGCGTCCTGCGGTATCGACTATAACGAGATCGAGAAAATGATATTCGGCGTAGGAAACTGCCTCCTTGGCGGTCTCGACCGGGTTCTGAGTTCCCCTTTCAAAGACCGGGACCCCCGCCTTTTCGCCTACTACCTGCAGCTGTTTGATAGCGGCAGGACGATAGATGTCGCAAGCGACCAAAAGCGGTTTCTTGCCTTGAGTCTTTGCAAGGTATCCTGCGAGCTTGCCGGCCATAGTCGTCTTGCCTGCGCCCTGAAGTCCGGCAAGGAGTATAACGGCAGGCTTTCTCGGTCCGAAGTTCAGCTTTGCTACCGAACCGCCCATGAGGTTGGTTAGTTCCTCATTGACGATCTTGATTATCTGCTGGGAAGGAGTCAGGCTCTGAAGCACCTCTGTGCCGACGGCGCGCTGGGTAACGGAGTTGATAAACGATTTAACAACGGCAAAGTTCACGTCAGCTTCGAGCAGCGCAAGCTTGACCTCGCGCATAACTTCTTTGACTTCCTTTTCGGAAAGCTTTCCTCGATTGCCGAGCTTTTTGAAAATTCCCTGAAGCTTTGAAGCAAGTCCCTCGAATGCCATCTCAACCCTCCGTTATCTCTGTAAGTCTATCTAATATCCGGCTGATCTGTATGTCTGAAACACCTGCGCGATCGAACTCATGTCTGAGTTTCGAAACGAGTTGAGTGATCTCCATATCCCTCTTGACCAGGCCAAGCTTGTTTTCCATGTCATAAAGCTGCGCTTCTCCACGCTGCAAAGCATCGCGGACTCCCTGCCGTGATATCCCCTTCATCTCGGCGATCTCGCCCAGCGAAAGATCCTCGTCCACGCTCAGCGACAGTATCTCGCGTCTCGCTTCCGTCAAAAAAGCGCCGTAATAATCCAGCAGAAGGCTCAGCTCCAGCTTATCCTGCATTAATGAAGCCTCCCTTCCGGTTTTGGTGTAAAGCGAAAGTTCTTTACACCGACTTATGTATTATAATCCATTCAGCGTATTTGTCAACCGTTTTCTTTGCCGCACACAGATATATTTTGCGCATTTCACTGGCACGGCCGCACAATCAGCATTTTTTCTTAAGATTATTGATATTTTCCGCAAAATACTCTATAATAGCCAAAGCTGATGTCCGTATTATTAATATTTTATCCGTTTTTATTCAGGGCTTCGGCTGTCAGGAGGTAACTATGAAATTTGCTATCGACGCATTCGGCGGCGATAATGCGCCAAGTTCTGTCATCAACGGTACGCTCGACGCTATGCTTGCTCACGATGATTTCAGCGTCATTTTCACCGGCGACGAGACAAGGATCCGCGAGGAGCTTGCTGCTCGCGAAACCGACTTCAACAGATTGAGTTCACGGATAGAGATCGTCCACGCTCCGGATATCATCACCTGCGATGAGCAGTCCACCCTTGCCATCAAGCGAAAAAAGGAAAGCTCGCTTGTTAAAGCACTCCGTATCGTATCCGATGGCGAAGCTGACTGCTTCATCTCTGCCGGAAGTTCCGGGGCGATCCTGGCTGGAGCTACGCTCATCGTCAAGAGGATCCCCGGCATCCTTCGCCCCGCTCTTGCTCCACTTCTTCCTACGCTGAAAGGTCCGGTAATGCTCATTGACTGCGGAGCAAATGCCGACTGCAAGCCCGAGTATCTATCCCAGTTCGCAGAGATGGGCACTGCGTACATGAAGCGCGTAGTCGGTATCGAAAACCCCAGGATAGGGTTGATCAACAACGGTGCTGAGGAGGGCAAGGGCAATGAGCTTACAAAGGCCGCTTATTCTCTGCTCAAGGAAAACCCCAATATCATTTTTACCGGCAACTGCGAGGCAAGAGAGATAATGAGCGGCGATTACGACGTTGTGGTCTGTGACGGATTTGTCGGGAACGCCATACTCAAAGCGATGGAAGGAACGATCGCTGCTCTTCTCAGTATGCTTAAAACCGAGCTGATGAGTTCGACAATAACAAAGCTCGGCGCCGCAATGAGCAAATCCGCTTTCCGCACGCTTAAGGCTAAAATGGATTACAGGGAATATGGCGGAGCGCCTCTCCTCGGCATCCGCAGCGGCATCATAAAGGCTCACGGCAGCAGCAATGCAAGGGCCATTTATTCCGCTGTCGAGCAGGCACGGAAGCTCATTAACGGCAATGTAACCGGACAGATCGCCGAGTTTGTCGTGAACACACCCAAAACTATCGAATAGTTGGTAAGATTTCCGGTTTAGATTTGACTTGAACGCTGATTTGCAGTACAATAGCAAATAGCTAAGAGCATTTGAAAGGAGTATTTATATGCTTAATGAAATCCGTGAGAGCTTGGCAGCTCAGCTCAATATCCCCATCGCCAATATAACCGGCGATTCTCGTCTCATCGAGGATCTAAAAGCCGACTCTCTCGACCTGGTCGAGCTCATCACCGGCCTTGAAGAACGCTACGGGATCGAGATACCCGAAGAGGATATGCCCAAGATCAAGACCGTCAGCGACATCGTAACCTACGTCGAATCCAGGAAATGACTTATTAGGATTCGCCCGTACCGACCGCCTTATACTATGGAGGTGTGCTTTGGTATGGGCGAATCGGCTTGTAAGTCGGGAGGCAATGATGCTGACAGAAGAAAGACTTAATACCTTAAAAGAGCTATCCGCAAAACTCAGCTACAGCTTCACAGACTATGAGATCCTCAATACTGCACTCACCCACTCATCATATGTAAACGGTGAGAACAAGGCGAACAGCCATAACGAGCGCATGGAATTCCTCGGCGATGCTGTACTTGAGCTTTGCGTTAGCGAATACCTGTACATTAATTACCCCAAGATGAACGAGGGATTGATGACCCGTACCCGTTCTCGCGCGGTCTATGAACCTGCGCTGTATGATGCGGCACTCCATCTCGATCTTGGTTCGTACCTGCTTCTGAGCCACGGCGAGGAGAACACCGGCGGAAGGGATAAGCCGTCCATACTATCCGATGCACTGGAAGCGGTTATCGGCGCAATATACCTTGACGGAGGCTTTGTTCCAGCAAAGCGGTTCATTCTCAGCTTTGTAAAAAAGAGCATTCATTCCGCAATTAAGACCGTTTCGGTCAAGGACTATAAGACCCTGCTGCAGGAGTATGTTCAGCGCAAGCATTTAGGAGAATTGAAATACACGGTCATTGGGATCAGCGGACCCGACCACAATCGAGAGTTCACCATGCAGGTCAGCATAGGAGATGTTGTTTACGGCTTCGGAAGCGGACGCACAAAGCAGGAAGCCGGACAGATGGCTGCGAAAGCTACACTCGAACTTCTCAACCAATCCACTTAAAGGACGACAGATGCGATTAACAAAACTTGAAATCAGCGGTTTTAAATCCTTTGCCAAGCGTACCGAATTAATCTTTGAACCGGGCGTCACCGGAATCCTCGGGCCAAACGGCTGCGGAAAGAGCAATATTGCAGACGCCTTTCGCTTTGTTTTGGGCGAACAAAGCGCTCGCGCGCTTAGAGGCAAAAAGGTTGAAGACTTCATTTTCGGCGGAACCGAAGCGCGCCGCCCGCTTTCCTATTGTCAGGTATCCATGTACTTTGACAATTCCGACGGCAAGCTTGCTTCCCCCTACTCCGAGGTTGTTATCTCACGCCACGCCTATCGTTCCGGGGAAAGCGAGTATTTTATTAACAAGACCTCTTGCAGGCTGAAAGATATTCTCGAGCTTTTCCGCGATACGGGTATAGGCAAGGACGGATACTCAATTATCGGGCAAGGGCGTGTCGGCGAGATCCTTTCCGACCGTTCCGGCGGAAGACGCGAAGTTTTCGAAGAAGCCGTCGGCGTTATGAAGTACCGCGCGAGAAAGGAAGAAGCTGAACGCAAGCTCCAAAACACCACAAAGAACCTTACAAGGCTCGATGACATTATCATGGAGCTTGAAGCAAGGCTTGAACCCCTCCGAATCGACAGCGAAAAGGCCATGGAATACTTCAAATACCGCGAAGAACTGCGTGACCTGGAGATCAACCTTTTCCTCTATCAATA
This sequence comes from uncultured Clostridium sp., assembly GCA_900542285.1. Taxonomy (GTDB): domain Bacteria; phylum Bacillota; class Clostridia; order Christensenellales; family CAG-138; genus PeH17. The sequence goes on along the minus strand of UQNF01000003.1, from coordinate 13,292 downwards.
CGATAAATCCACCGAACGCATCAAGCAGCTTTCGGAATCTGCGCTGATGCTCAGCTCTGCTATCGACGAGACCGTTGCGGCAGAATCCGAGCTTGCCGCACGCTGTGCCAAGATAGAGGAGGAGGAGCGAGGTCTGTCTGCCGTTCTTAGCGATCTGTCTCAGCGGCTTATCGAGATGTCCTCCGAAGTGGAGTCCTCGGTCGGCCGCGAAAAGCTGCTTTTGGAGAGAAGATCTACTCTTGAAGCGGAGATAGTTCATCAGCATGAGCTTAGCGATGAATTGACCGAACAATTGCGTTCGGCAGAGGACGAGCTGACAAAAGCACAGGAGCGTTATGACCATGAAAAGCAGCTATATGAAGTACTGAGAGCTGAGATGGCCTCCCGTGAGAGTGGACTGTCCGAAATCGCAGCCGATATTGCCGTTAAGGAATCCCTGCTCGAAGAGTACAAGCAATCCATGATGGCTGTTCTTAACAGCATCGCCGATGCAAAAAGCCGCATTGCCAGACTTGAAGCCATGAAATCGAGCATTTCGGGAAGGCTTGAGGCTATAAATGCCGAGCACGCAGTGCTTAATACCGAAGCAGACAAGCTTGCCGGAGAACTCTTTGATGCCGAGGCGGAAGCCGCAGGCATTACGGAAGAAAAATCAAGGCTCAACGGAGAATACTCCGCAGCTATGCAGCTGGTCAGCGCAATAAATAAGGATATTTCCGGCGCGTCCGCGCGTCTTCGCAGCAGCGAGAATGCACTCAATTCCATTAATTCCAAGATAAGAGTCCTGAACGACCTCAAGCGAGCGCATGAGGGTTATTACGCCAGCGTAAAACGGCTTTTGAACGATGCGGCAAGAAACCCTGAGCTGGCTTCGCGCATTCATGGAGTCGTTGCCGAACTTATCTCTGTCCCGGCAGAGTATGAGCTTGCGATTGAAATGGCAGTGGGTTCAGCACTTCAAAACATAGTCGTTCCGACCGACCAGGACGCAAAGGCCATAATTGAGTATCTCCGCAGGCATGATTACGGCAGGGCAACTCTCCTCCCCGTCAGCAGTATGCGCCCTCGCCTTCTCAGCAGCGAGGAACTCGCCTGCACAAGGGTAGAGGGCTGCTTCGGTGTCGCTTCCGAACTGATAAGCTGCGCACCCGAATATAGAAATGTTATTGAAAATCTCTTCGGAAGGCTTGTTATTGTGCGTGATCTCGATGTCGGCATAGCTATCAACAGACGAGCACGTTCCTCCTTCCGCATTGCGACCCTCAAGGGGGACATACTAAATCCCGGCGGCAGCATGACCGGCGGCAGCGTTCAGAAGCGAGAGGTCAACCTGCTTGGACGCGAGCGTGAAATCGAGGAGCTTAGCGGAAGGGTACGGCAGATCGAAGGGGAGATAAGAGCTGCTTCAAGCGAAATTGACACCCTTAGGAGTCGGCTTGCCAAGGCGAGTGATGATGCCGCCGCCTGCAGTGAGCAGCTGCGCAGGTGCGATGTCAGGCTTGCTTCCGCAGCCGAACGCGCCGATATCGTAAAAGAATATGTCCTTAAGAACCGTGAATCCATCGAAAAACTCGATGCCGAAGCGGAACAGCTGGCGGATTCCGCTGCAGAGATAGATGAGCAGATTAATGAAGCCTTGCAGGCGGAATCAGGTCTATCCGAAGGTAATGCCGTAACGAACGATGATATTCGCTCGGTTCAAAACGAGCTAAGCAGCCTGAGAAACAAGCTGCAAACTGCAAACGATGCTTTGAGTGATGTTCGAGTGAAGCTCATGGCGGCTGAAAAGGAGCAGAATGCGGCAGGCAGCGAGATAGGTCGGCTCACCACCGATATTGAAAAGAAAAAGCTTTCCATTATTGCTTGTTCCGCAGCTGCTTCAAAGGCAGGAACAGATATTGAGGAGATTGCTGCCGAGCTTGCGAACCTGTCCGCCGATCTGACGGACGAACGCAGAAGGTTTGAAGAGCTCAAAGATGAGCAGAGGCGCATCGAGGCTGAACGAACCGAAAAGCTTGTAGTACTCGACGAAAAACGCGCTGAGCGCGAGAATACCGCCCAGCAGCTTGTCGACCTAAGAGAACGTCAACACAGGGGCGAATTGAATCTAAACCGAGTCCAGCTGGAGCTTAATACGCTTTGCGACAGGATATGGCAGGACTATGAACTCACATATGAGAATGCCCTTCCCTACCGTCAGAGCATTGCCGTGACGCAATCGCATATTCGCGTTGATGAACTTAGGAAGAGCATAAAAGCGCTTGGCGAGGTCAACACTTCTGCTATTGAGGATTATCGTGAGGTCAAGGCTCGATATGATGAATTGACCGCGCAGTGCAGCGATTTGCGCCAGGCCGAATGCGACTTGACCGAGCTTATCGCCAGGCTTACTGCCACGATGGAGCGTGAATTTACCGAACAATTCGCTCTTATCCAAAAGAATTTCAGCGAAACGTTTACCGCACTGTTCAACGGCGGAAGAGCGGAGCTTGTTCTTTCCGATAAGAATGATGTGCTCAACTGCAGTATCGATATCATCGCACAGCCTCCCGGAAAGAAGCTTCAGCTTCTGAGCCTGCTTTCCGGCGGCGAACAGGCGCTGACGGCAATAGCGCTTTTGTTCGCAATCCTCAAGCTAAAGCCTGCCGCTTTCTGTATACTTGATGAGATCGACACTTCCTTGGACGAAGCAAACGTCGATAACTTTGCGAGGTATCTCAAGGAGTATTCCGACGGTACGCAGTTCATCATCATCACCCACAGGAAGGGTTCCATGGCAATTTGTAATGCTTTATATGGCGTCTCAATGGAAGAAAAGGGTGTTTCTTCCATCGTATCCGCCAAATTCAATAAATAATGATCAGGAGATTGAATTGATATGTGGAATATCTTTAAACGCAAGGATAAGCGCAAAGACGACAGCACCAATAATGAAGCTGTAAATGCCCCCGAAGAACCGATAGAGGAGCAAGAACCCGAAAACCCGGATTCGGCAGATGAAGCCACGCAGGCTGAAGTTGAAAGGGAAGCCGTGCAGGCTGCCGCTTTTGAGGAAACCGAAAAGGCTGATCCTGCTGAAGAATGTGAAAAAGCCGAAACCGAGGTTCCGACGTCTGAAGCTGCGGAGCAGCCCGTAAAAGCGCCAGCAAAGAAGCAAAGTATTTTTTCCAAGCTTTTCAGCGGCCTTAAGGCGACCAGGGATACTATATTCGGCGGATTATTCGTTGAAAACGGTGAAAAGATCAATGACGAGTTCTATGACGAGCTTGAAGAAGCGATGATCATATCCGATATGGGTATGGCGACAGCAGAGAAGCTGCTCTCCCAGCTTAGAAAAGAACTGAAGGCACAGGGAATCAACACACGCACCGAAGCAAGAAAGGTTATGATAAAGCTGCTTACGGAAGCAATGAAGCCCGAAACCGAATTTCTTCCTAACGCTGATAATGCCGTTATTATGATAGTAGGTGTAAACGGCGTCGGAAAGACCACCTCCATAGGCAAGCTCGCTTCCATGTACAAGGCTGAGGGCAAGTCCGTAATGCTTGCTGCAGCGGATACCTTCCGCGCTGCAGCAGCCGAACAGCTGACCGTCTGGGCAGAGAGGGCGGATGTTCCCATCGTCAAGCACGGCGAGGGCGCCGATCCTGCCGCTGTAGTATTCGATTCTATCGCTTCTTTCAAGGCAAAGAAATGCAATCTTCTTATTTGCGATACCGCAGGAAGGCTTCACAACAAAGTCAACCTTATGAACGAGCTTTCCAAAATGCGCAGGGTCATCAGCCGTGAACTGCCGGATGCTCCCGTCGAAGTTTTGCTGGTACTCGATGCTACCACCGGACAGAATGCTATCGCGCAGGCTAAGGCCTTCGGCGAAAATGCCGGACTTACCGGTATCATCCTTACCAAGCTTGACGGAACTGCCAAGGGAGGCGTTGTTGTAGCGGTAAAGGATGAGCTCGGCTTACCCGTTCGCTTTGTCGGCGTCGGTGAAGGCATTGACGATCTTCAGCCGTTCGATGCCGAAACATTTGCTGAAGCACTCATCTGACCTATCAGAAGTATCTCAGGCCCGAAGCTGCGTCGATTCCCACGCAATTTCGGGCCTGAATTATTGTTCTTATATGAAAAATCGGGGTACACTTTATGTGCGCCCCGATTATCCTTTATGATGCATTGAACGAATTACTTCTCGTCTTCGTCCATCTTGATGACCTGTTCGCCATCATAGTAACCGCAATGTCTGCAAACCCTGTGTGCGAGCTTCTTGTCGTGGCACTGAGGGCATTCAACAATAGCGGGAGCGGTAAGCTTCCAATTAGCTCTACGCTGATCACGCCTTGCTTTCGATGTTTTTCTCTTAGGTACTGCCATTTTCTACACCTCCTCTTCATCATTGAGCAGTTGTGCGAGTTCTTCCAAGGAGGCGAAGCTGGCATTCTTCACCGATTTTGAACACGAACACTGCATTGTATTCAAATCACAACCGCAAGTTGGACATAAGCCCTTGCAGTCCGGCTTGCATAAGCCATAGAGCGGAGCATTGAGAATGATCAAATCGGTAATCATCTGATCCAGCTTGAGCACTTCGCCGCTGAACGGATAGCACTCCAATTCCTCCGCTTCCTCGTCGGTAGCTTTGATAAACCTTTCCGAAAAGGAAACCGAAAAATCCTGTTCAAACTCCGCATTGCATTTCGTGCAGTTCATTAACAGCTTGGAGCTGAGCACGCCGTTAACGCCGAACCCCTCGCCGTCGAAGGCATAGGTCACATCAACGCTGACGGGCATAGTAAAGACCAGCTTATGTCCACCGAAATCGATAGGCGGCAGCATTTCTTCAATATGCCTTCCGGTAGTCCTTCCTACCAGTTTTGGCTCCGAAGCAACATTAAGTTCCACACAAAACTCCAATCCCAGCTATAACAATAACCTATGATATTCTATATGTATCAGGCTGTCTTGTCAACCGTTTTAGCTGGTTTTTGAAAAATATAATGATTTATATTCTTTGAAAGATCAGCAGGTATGAGTCTTAACAAGCTCAGCTGTCTGCTTTGCTATCATCATTTCCTCATCAGTAGGAATGACGAATGCCTTTACACGGCTGTTGGGGGTGGTTATTTCAACATTCTCGCCCCTCGGGCAATGCTCATTGAGCTCACTGTTGAGTTCAACGCCCAAATAGCCAAGACCCTTGAGAACACGTTCACGGACATAATACGCATTCTCGCCGACGCCAGCGGTAAACACGATGGCATCAATGCCGTCCATTGCGGCGGCATATGCGCCGATGAACTTTTTGATCTTATAGCAAAGGGTTGCGATCGCCAGTTCAGCGCGCTCGTTTCCCTCTCTTGATGCAGCGACTATGTCGCGCATATCGCTTGAAACACCGCTGATTCCAAGAACGCCGCTTTTCTTATTGAGATAAGTATCAATCTCGCTTGCAGACATGTTCAGCTTCTTCATAAGGTACATTACGATAGCGGGGTCAATGTCTCCGCAGCGGGTACCCATTGGCAGGCCTTCAAGGGGAGTAAGGCCCATGGTAGTGTCGATGCACTTGCCGCCCTTGACAGCAGCGATAGATGAGCCGTTTCCGATATGGCAGGTGACTATCTTGGTATCTTCAACAGGTTTTCCCAGGAGCTCTATTGCGACCTGTGACACATAGTTATGTGAAGTGCCGTGGAAACCATAGCGGCGAACCATGTGATCTGTATAAGCCTCATACGGAAGCGCATAGATATAAGCCTCGGCAGGCATTGTCTGATGGAAAGCGGTGTCGAATACGCCGACCATCGGAACATTGGGCATGATCTCACGGCATGCGCGAATGCCCATCATGTTTGCAGGATTGTGCAGGGGCGCGAGATCCGTAATGGATTCGATAACGTTCATGACATTCTCATCAATGATAACCGGCTCGGTGAACTTCTCACCGCCATGAACTACGCGATGACCGACCGCATCGATCTCATCCATGCTCTTAATAACGCCGTTCTCGGGATCAAGCATGGCGTCTATGACTATGCGGATAGCTTCGACATGGTCTTTAACGTCTCGAACGATCTCAAAGCCCTTTTTCCCCATGGAGGGTTTATAAATTATGTTGGAATCCTTGATGCCGATACGGTCAATAAGTCCCTTGGCAATGACCGTTTTTTTCTCAACATCGATCAGCTGATACTTGAGCGAAGAGCTGCCTGCATTGATAACAAGAACCTTCATTGAAAATACCATCCTTTCAGAATAAGCCGCAGAGGATAGCTGCGGATAAATTGGCGCTTGATCCTTCAAACAGCATTGACGAATCAACCAATTTATATTATAACATAATGAGCGGCGGTTTTGAAGAACCACGTAAAATATAAAATGGAGGTCTGCCGATGACCGACAAATGCATAGGCATAATTGCGGAATACAATCCCTTTCATAACGGCCATGCCCACCACTTGCGCGAGGCAAAGCGCATATCCGGCGCTGAACATGCGATCGTCTGCATGAGTGCAAGCTTCGTCCAGCGTGGTGAACCTGCGTGCGCAGACAAATTTACGCGTGCACGATGGGCGCTTATGAACGGCGCTGATATGGTCATCGAGCTTCCCGATGCACTCTCCTGTTCAAACGCAGAACGCTTTGCTTTCGGCGGTGTGAAGCTTCTGTCCGCCACCGGACTTGTTTCCGGTATATGCTTCGGGAGCGAAAGCGGAGATTGTGACAGGCTGATCGAGGCGGCATCCGCTGTTCCCGATCCCACTGTCATCAAGGCGGAACTCGATAAGGGAAAGTCCTATCCGTCGGCGCTCTCCTCAGCGCTCTCAGCAGCAGGCGTAGATATCTCCGTAACATCGCCAAACGATTTACTCGGCATCGAATACATTCGCGCCGCAAAAAGGATAAATCCGAGTCTCAGCGTCTATGCCGTCCGGCGCGTGGGTTCTGCCTACAATGATTCCGACTCCATAGATAAATACGCATCGGCTTCTGCGATTCGGTCAAGATTCGGATCGGGCCGATATCAGGACGTTTATGCGTCAATGCCGAGCGATGTCTGCCGCTGCATCGCTGCGGCCGCTGCAAACGGAACTTTTCCCGCTGCGATGGATAATCTTTCCGATTCGATCCTCTATACGCTGCGAAAGCTTGGTGCCTCCGGTATCTCAGAGCTTGCGGAGGTGTCGGAAGGGCTTGAAAATCCCCTCTTCGCCGCTGCCTTGAAGGCAAGCTGCGGAACGGATATCCCTGCCATTGTTAAGAGTAAACGCTATACACATGCAAAGCTCAGGCGAATACTGGTAAACTCACTGCTCGGCACTACAAAAGAACTTCAGAATCTTGCTGTTAATGTATCGGATTCCCTCTTTATTCGCGTTCTTGGTGTCAGACGGGAGTCCAAGCTGCTCTCAGAGCTTGGGCGTTCTGCTTCGCTTCCCATTGTCACACGCAGGGCGGATATCAATAAGCTTCCGTCCAACGCTGTAAGGATCTTTGATCACACCTCGCTCGCATCTTCCATTCGTGCTCTTGCCTGTCCGCAAGATAAATCCGGAAGCGACGAATTCTCTTCAGCGCTCATCATGGTATAACGCCACTTCAAAACTCATAGCAAAAGAACCGGAAACATATCATTTGCTATGAGGCATTTGTTGATTGTTGTTACCCTGATACTCGTTGCTGCACTGATACTGTTCAGCTCCTCCTCCATGCTGGGCGCAGCGAGGGGCTTTGAGCTTTTTATCTCAAGCGTATTCCCTGCCCTATTTCCCTTCTTCGTATGCATTTCAATTTTAAAGCGACTGGGTATGTTCGAAATGCGTGGCAAGAATACCGTAGGGGCAATCATCAGGATCTTCCTCGTTTCATGTATTTCCGGATGTCCTACCGGCTCGCTGCTCACCGAAGCATGCTTTGGCGGCAAATCGCAATCCCTCTCACTAAAAAAGCGCAGCATGATGTCCGCAATCTGCAATCTTTCAAGCCCCGTATTCATCATAGGCACAGTATGCACAAATATGCTGCAAAGGCCAAAGCTTGCTTATCTTATCGCACTGGCGCATTATGGCTCCGCTGCAATAATGATTGCATCGTTTATCCTGATAAACAAAAAAAGTTTTTCTTTCTGCACAAGCTCCCATCCCCTTGGTTCTCAAGGCATTTCGTCGATACTTCCCGGTGCCATAACGGATTCCGTTACTACAATGCTGAAGCTTGGAGGAACTATTGTCTTTTTCTCCGTCATCATCTCAATACTTCAGGATATCCAAATAATTAACAAACTGTTTCCTGCCGAACATGCAGTGTTGTTTGGAATACTTGAAATGACCAACGGAATAGGTTTGATCGCTTCATCAGGAGTTAACATCAAGACAACCTGCTGCATCATCTGCTCTCTGCTCTCATTCGGGGGTATATGCATCTTCGTTCAGGCATCAAGCGTTGCAGGAACCGATGCGGTATCCTATCTCTCCGTTAAGCTGGTGCACGCCATACTTGCGTGGCTGATATGCTTCCTCTTATTTCCGCTTTTCCGTGCAGATTCGCTGCCCGTGTCCTCCGGGATGGACGAAACGCTCGTTGTTTCCCGTGCGCTGGCAATTGGAGAGCTGGCCCTGTGCGGCCTGTTCGCATCGTGTTTCGCAATTCTGTTTTCCGTGCTGATTTCGGGGCGAACAAAGGCAGCGTGATGAATCCATCACGCTGCCGCAGAAAGCAACTGCTTTCAATTATTCATCTTCTTCATCGGACACATGACGCCTGCCCTTAAAAAAGTCTCCAAGCTTTGACAATGGGCTGCGGTATTCATACTCCGACTGATCGTATTCGACCTCGCCATCATCAAGCTCGTCGGAATAATCCTCGCTGTTGGCCGGCTCTTCACGAGCAGGCTGCTCGGATTCTTTTCCGTCAGCGTGGAGCTGAAGCTTTTCACGCTCCTCGGTGACAAATCCGGTGTAATCCTGCAGTGCTTCCAAAAGCTCCTGCATTATGCCGTCCGCCATGAGCTTTGCGTTGTGATGTATCTGATTTGCCCACAGCACCGTCCTACGGCGAAGCTCTGCAGCGCGCTCATTGGCCTGACGCATGATCTCGCTTTCGCTGATGAGCCGTTCCGCCTCTGCCTCGGCATCCGCTATGATATCAGCCGCATCCTGTTCTGCCTCGGCAATCTTTTTTTTGTAATAGGCGTTGCCCTCATTGCAGCGATCCTCATTGTACCTGTCTCCGGAAGCCTTGTGATCCGCATAATACTTATCGGCCTCTTCGCGAACATCAGCGTTGTATTCGTCGGCTTCTGCGGTCACCTCTTTGCGGTAACTGTTTGCATCGCTGATTATCCGCTGAGCCTCTTGCTTGGCGGCGTTTACGGTACTCTCCGCATGGCGCTCGGCATCGTTTCTCACTCGGGAAGCATCGGCATTTGCGTGATCCTTGATGTTCTGCGCCTCGCGCAATACGCTGTTGGCGCACCGAATATCTTCGGGAAGACATGTACTGACATTGTTCAGCAGTTCATCTACCCGTTCTGCGTCAACGATTCGGCCGGATGAATCCCCCCATATCGGAGCTTTTTGTGCCCATACATATTCAGATATGGCATCCAGCTGAGATTCTACAAGCTGAGTAAGTTCATCATTTCTTGCTTCGTCCATCGTATTCATTTCCTTTCCAAATAAATTGTGTTGTCCGCATTCGGCACGATATCCTCAATGCCTATATGAAGCATCAAAAGCTGCCTTACAAGGCTCGAACTGATATGGGAATGCTCCGGCTTAGAAAGAAGGTAGAGCGTTTCCATTTCCCCATCGAGCTTATGGTTTACGGTTTCGAGCATCCTCTCATAATCGACATCGCCTCCGGTCCTGATTCCGCGAATAATGCAATCTGCGCCAAGCGATCTTGCATGTTCCACCAGCAATCCGTCAAAATGCGTGACCGTAATATTGGGAATGCCCGAAACTGCATCGCAGATGAGTGTTTCCCTTTCATCCACGCTGAACATGCATGTGTCCTTACCGGGGTTGTACAGTATCGATATGAACACATGTTCAAAGCACTTGGCTGCCCTCTGTACGATATCCAAATGCCCTATGGTAAAGGGATCAAAGCTTCCGGCAAAAATCGCTTTCATCGTTCATCTCCGAAGTATCTTATATAGGTCACTCCGACTTCTCTGTACTTTCGCGGTTCGCGGAATTCCAGGTTGTTTCTTGCATTCTCGCACAGCGCATTTGCATCAATCGGTTTTTTCCACGAATGCTCGGCAAGAATGATGGCATTGTTCTTCAATAGCTTCCTGTCGACCAGTTCGGAGATCACCCGTTCAAGAAGTCCGGAAGCGTAAGGAGGATCCAGCAGCACCAGCGAGAAGCTGTCATGTCTGAGCGCAAGCTGATCGAGAAGTGAAAAGCAATCGGACGAAAATACACTGCCCATGCCCTCAAAGCCGAGAGAGCATAGGTTATGCTCCACAAGCTTTGCGGCAGATCTGTCGGCATCGCAAAACACCACATGGCTTGCGCCCCTCGAAAGCGCTTCCAATCCCAGGTTGCCGCTGCCGGCAAACAAATCGAGTACTCTTCTGTCCTGCACATCAAACTGTACCATACCGAACATAGCTTCCTTCACTCTGTCAAGCGTCGGCCTGGTGCTGATCCCCTTTGGAGCATCAAACACCCTTCCCTTGGCTTTGCCTGCAATTATCCTCAATTCTTTTCCTCCAAATCCGGTCAATAACGCCGCATTCTCTCACAGCAATTCTATACTCATTTGGCAATTATTTCAAGGTTATTCAACAAGCTATTCAATATATATTATCTATATATCAATTCGCCCGGCAGCACTATGCTGTCGATGAGTCTGTCATGGCTTTCCAAAGGAAGCTCGTTGACCAGCTGAAAATCGAAGCCAACGCCTACGGTAAATGCTCTTGTTCGGCTCAGAAGCCTGTCGTAATAACCCCCTCCCTGTCCAAGGCGTCTGCCGTCACGGGTAAACGCAACGGCAGGCACAATTATCAGGTCTAAATCATCGGGTTGTATCTCGACAGAATCGTTGACATCGGGTTCCTGTATTCCATAAGCGCCCTTATTAAAGCTTTTCATGGAGTTGGGTATCAGCAGCCTTAGCCCCCCGTCCGCAATACAGAGAGGAAATGCAACACGCTTCCCTTGCCTAATCGCCTCGTCAATTATCATTGAAACATTAACCTCGCCCTTTGCGCACATATAAGCGAGGATGGTCGAAGCCGAAGCGAACTCCTTCATTGCGATGACTCTGCGGCAGATCTCCTCAGACGCCAGACAGGCAGCCTGCGCATCCTGCTCCCTGCGCTGCTTTCTAAGCGTACGGCGAAGCTCATTTTTAGTTTTGAGCAGGACTTCCTCGTCGATAAAGCTATCCATTATAGTTCATCAAACACTATTTCACCGTTTACAAGGGTCATCACGCACCTTGCGCGGAAATCAAAGGGATGTCCATAGAACACGGCGATATCTGCATCCTTTCCTACCTCGATCGAGCCAACTCTATCGGAAATACCGACGATTTCGGCGGCATTGATGGTAATGGATTCAAGCGCAGCCTTTTCGGGCAGGCCTTCACGCACGGCAAGCGCAGCGCATACCGGCAAGTACTGCTCCGGAATCACCGGATGGTCTGTCATCATGGCGAATCTAATGCCATTTTCATACAGCGTCCTGGGTGCGGTCATGCTGAGATTGCGGAGCTCGATCTTGCTTCTGTCCGAAAGCAAGGGTCCAACTATGACGCCCGCATCAAGCTGCTTGAGGTCATCCTTTATCCTGTTGATTATCAGATAGCCTTCGGTGAAATGGTCCAGCGTGATCCTGAGATCAAACTCCTTTGCGATCCTGATAGCGGTCAAGATGTCATCTGCACGATGGGCGTGAATCTTAAGCGGCAGCTCACGGCGGATAACGGGAAGCATTGACTCCAGTTTAAAATCAAAAGCAGGTTTCTTGCTTTCGTCATTTTCTGCTTCACGAAGCTTCCTATCATACTCCCTGGTCTCAATAAGGGTTTTTCTCAGGGTAGAGGCCACTGTCATTCGTGTGTAAAAGGTTTTGCTTCCCGAATAAACCCTCTTTGGGTTCTCACCGAATGCAGCCTTCATAGCGATGGGTTCACAAAGCACCATGTCTTCGACCCTGCTTCCGGCGGTCTTCATAGCGGCAAACTGGCCTCCGATAACGTTGGCGCTGCCAGGGCCGGTCACGACAGTGGTTATTCCGCCCATGCGTGCTTCTTCAAAGCATCTGTCATATGGATTGATTGCATCGATAGCCCGAAGCTCCGGGGTTACCGGGTTGGAGTATTCATTTCCATCATCGCCCTCAAAGCCCATACCATCCTCGAACATACCGATGTGACAATGCGCATCGATGATGCCCGGTATGAGAGTGCAGCCCGAAACATTGATATAGTCTGCATCCGGGTATTCCAGCTTTTCACCAAGCGCGACTATCTTTCCGTTCTCGATAGCTATGTCTCCAACAAACTCGTCGCCAACAACAGGGATCACCCTTCCGTTCTTAAGTACTTTCATAATCAGACCTCCTGAAAAAATTAACAAATCAATTATTGCCTATACAAAGAGCAACCGCATCTATAACATCTTCTGCGATAAGTGCCCTATTCCCCAAAAGCTCCAGCGCCTTATCCGCAGAACTGCCGAGCAGGAATGCGCCCACGCAGGCTGCATCGAACGCGGTCAGCTTTTGTGCAAGCAGAGCGGTGATTATTCCTGTAAGCACGTCTCCGCTCCCTCCTTTTGCAAGCCCCGGGTTTCCGCTTATGTTATATCGTAGCTTGCCGCTCGGCGAAGCAATCACGGTCGTTGCGGATTTAAGCAGCAGCGTACAGCGGTGCTTCTGTGCAAAAGTCTTTGAAATGCCCACCGGATCCCTGAGAACGTGGTTTATTCCGCAGCCAAGCAGGCGGGCAAATTCCAGCGGATGCGGTGTGAGTATGCAGTTTTCATGAAGAAGCTCCATGCTTGCGGAATCGAGGTTATTCAAGCCGTCCGCATCAATAACGCAGGGCTTTCCGCTTGCCAAAGCGGCAGTGAGCTTCTCCTTAATGTGCTGATCAAATCGGCTTCCACAGCCAACTGCAATCGAAGAAGCTTTTTCAATTAGCGCGTTTATGTCGCTGTCTGCATCGGAATCTGCCATGATTTCGGGTCTGACCTGAAACGCGCCGACGATTTCTTTTGGAACGCAGGCGTTTACAAGCCCAGAGCCTGCACGAAGCGCGGCTGTGGCGGG
>UQNF01000002.1 GCA_900542285.1 uncultured Clostridium sp. | reverse complement strand
TGACCCCGAACGCACCGGCTATACCTTCACCGGCTGGGATGTCGATTTCACCAGCATTACCTGTGATCTCGTCGTCACCGCTCAGTATGATATCAACACCTATACCGTAACCTTCAAGGATTGGGACGGCAGCGTGTTGGATGAGCAGCAGGTAAGCTACGGTCAGGCGGCATCCGCCCCCAATGACCCCGAACGCACCGGCTATACCTTCACCGGCTGGGATGTCGATTTCACCAGCATTACCGGTGATCTTGTCGTCACCGCTCAGTACAGCATCAACAGATACACCATCACCTACAAGGTCAACGGCGCAATCTATCATGTGGATACCTACGCATACGGCGAAAGCATAATCCTGCCCGATTACACCCCTGCCGCTGCGCATGACTTCTCCGGCTGGGAGGGTGTCCCCTCAACAATGCCTGCGAGCGACCTTGAATTCGATGCGGCAGATGAGCTGTGGTCCCTTACCTTCAGCGCAAGCGTCGTTGAGATGTATCCGAGGGGTACCGTCAGGATCGCAGTTCGTATCGACAGTGACCACTATGAAGCCCATACAATGAACGCAAGGCTGAGCTACGACCCCACTAAGCTCTCGCTCGTTCCCGGCAGCTTCGTAAACGGCCCGATAATCAAGAACGGTATGTTCTTCTCCGCAGACGCAATCAGCGACGGCGTTATCAGCTTCGGCATCATGTGCCCCAGCGGCGGACTCACCGAATCCGGTGTATTGTTTTACTTCGATATGGTAGTTACCGATGAAGCGGCGGTCGGAGAGGTTATCCCCCTAAGCTTTAACCTCGTAGAGCATGCGTGCTATGCCCCCATTGGCCTGAATACACCCGTCTATCTTGATGACTCCGCAGTAAACGGCTCCGTGACCGTCATCGCAGCTCCCGTTTACACCATCAATTTTGTAAACTACGATGGAAGCCTGCTCTATACCACCACCGCAGCATACGGCTATACCCCCGAATATGTTGGCGATACCCCCACAAGGGAGGCGGATGCGCAGTACTACTATACCTTCGCAGGCTGGACACCGGCAATCGGCACCGCTGATGCTGACGCTACCTATACGGCGACCTATACGGAGGTTATCAGGGAATACACCATCACCTACTATGTGAACGGCGAGATCTACACCACCGAGAGCTATGCATACGGCGCAGCAGTCATCGCGCCCGCATATGCGCCCGAAGTCGGCCCGACCTACTTCACCTTCTCCGGCTGGACCGTTCCCGATACCATGCCTGCCGAGAACCTGAGCGTGTACGCAACGGCAGATCCGTTTGAAGGCATAAATGAGCTTGATGGCGATCTGTATCTGTTTGAAAACGGCGAGATAGTTGAATACCCCGGCCTTGTCCGCATTGAGGTCACCGATGACAACGGCAGTGTTATCGATGTTTGCTACTATTACTTCGGCGAGGATAGCAAGGCGTTCAAACCCTATACCGGTGAAAACGGCGAGCTCGTCAACGAGTGCCTTGTGGAAAATAATAACGACATGCTCTTCGCAGGCGACAAGTACATCTTCGATGAGAACGGCGTTATCGTTCACGATGATTTCAATCTCAACGGTATCTGTGAGCTCAACGGCAAGCTGTTCTACTGCATCGACGGCGTTATCATCCGTCACGGACTTGTCAGGGTGGACGGCAGGCTCTACTACGCTCGTTCCGTCAGCGGCGAGCTCGTAACGGACTGCCGCTACTGGGTCACCAGAACCAACGGTCTCACCTTTGAGGACGGCACGCCCATAGCGCCCGGCTACTATTACTTTGACGATAACGGCGTGATGTTCATAAAGAACGGCATCGTCGAAGAGAACGGAAGCCTTTACTACTATGTCAACAACGTGCTGACCCCGGCAGGCCTTATCAAGCTTGGAGATGATTACTACTATGTAAGGACCTCCAACGGCGAGGTCATCCACGGCAGGAGCTATTGGGTGACCGTTACCAACGGCCTACTCCCCGCAGGCATGTACGAGTTCGACAACGACGGCAAGATGATAGATCCTCCCGTTATCGATCCCGATCAGCCCGAGCCCGAGGTTAAGGACGGCATTGTTGAGGAGTTCGGCAGCCTTTACTACTATGTTGACGGCGTGCTGACCCCGGCAGGCCTTATCGAGCTGGACGGAAGCTACTACTATGTAAGGACGTCCAACGGCGAGGTCGTCCATGGCAGGAGCTATTGGGTGACCGTTACCAACGGCCTTCTTCCCGAAGGAATGTATCGTTTTGCCGACGACGGCAGGATGATAATTGACTAAAACCGAACCGAAGTCTGCCGCCTTCACGGCGGCAGACTTCCCCGAAACATATGGAAAAGCTTCAGGTACTCGTTGCAGCGATGGATCAGACGGATCTGTCGTTGGTAAACAAAATGAATTTAGCTTGCTCTGCCGTTATCGCGAACCAGACCGATCATTTCGGTTATGACTGCGAAAACACCGACGCCGGGAAGGTCGTGATGATATCAACCGATACCAGGGGCGTGGGTGTGAACCGTAATATCGCTCTGTTGGACTCCGACAGCGAATTCATTTTGTTTGCCGACGATGACCTGCGGTACTATGATGAGCTTGAGAAGAACATTCTCTCTGCATTCGATGAAAATCCCAAGGCGGACGCCATAATATTCGGCATAGACCTTATGAAAAACGGCGAGATCTACGAAAGGCGGCATCTTAAGAACCGGCGGCTCAGGCTTTGGAACTCCATGCGCTACGGCGCTCCGGTGCTTGCGGCAAGGCGAAGCGCGATAGTGAAGAGCGGGATAACGTTCAACACCTGCTTCGGCGGCGGCTGCATCTACGGAAGCGGAGAGGACAGTCTGTTTATCAAGGCCTGTTTTGACAAGGGACTTCGCGTCTATTCCTGCGAATACGTGCTTGGAATAAGACGCAACGATTCATCCTCGTGGTTTTCCGGCTGTGATGAAAAGTATTTTTACGATAAGGGCGCACTGATGGGCTGCCTGTTCCCGAGGCTCAGGCATCTTATGGCTCTCTATTTTGCCGTTCGCTGCAAAAGGCCGACAAAGATCGGCTGCGGAAAGCGCATAAGGCTCATGCTTGCCGGGCTCGACGGAGTGAAGAAGCTGATTCCCTATTCTGAATATGCATTCAAGGAGCAATAATGCTGACCAAACTATACAACAAGCTGCGGAGCTCGCGCATTCGCCCGACAATACTGATAAAGACCTTCATGAAGCGGAGGCTTTTCAAAAAGTATGCCGAAATAGACGGAGAAATTTTCCTGGCTGCGGAATCCGACTGCTCCGCCGATAAGCCCGGACTTATCAGGATCGGAAACGGCTGTGAGCTGCACGGAAAGCTGCAATCCATGTGCGAAGGAACTATCGAGATCGGACACAATACCTGTGTGTTCAGGCATTCAATCATCGGAAGCGTTGAGAGCATAAAGATCGGGAGCTGCGTTATCATCTCAAACCATGTGCATATTTACGACAACAACAACCACCCGACATCGCCCGAAATCAGAAGGAAGATGTGCATGGAGGGCTTCCACACCCCGGCATGGAGATGGGAATACTCGGAATCCAAGCCCATAGTCATTGAGGACAATGTCTGGATAGGCGAATATGCCGCTGTGCTGAAGGGCGTGACCATAGGCGAAGGCTCGATAGTCGCAAGCCATGCGGTCGTCGTCAACGATGTTCCGCCCTATACGATAGTCGCCGGTAACCCTGCAAGGGTCGTTAAACGGCTTGAGCGAACATGAAAAAGCTGCTGATAGTCAACAATAACATGAAGATAGGCGGAGTGCAGAAAAGCCTCTGTAATCTTCTGTGGAATATCTGCGGCGAATACGATGTCACGCTGTGCCTTTTCGATAAAAACGGCGAATACCTCGATGATATTCCCGATACAGTCGATGTTATTGCCTGCGATTCCCTGTTCAGATACCTTGGAATGAGCCAGGCTGAGTGCGTTCATCTGTCAGATACGCTGAAGCGAGGGGCATTGGCGCTCGGATGCAGGCTTTTCGGAAGATCGAAAGTTCTAAGGCTCATGCTGAAATCGCAGAAAAGGCTGCCCGGGAGATATGACGCCGCCATATCCTACCTCCACAACGGCAGGCAGAACCAGCTCTACGGAGGGGTCAATGAGTTCGTTCTCGACAGAGTCGATGCCGACCTAAAGATAGCATACCTTCATTGCGATTACCTCCGATGCGGCGGCAGCAACGAAGAAAACAACCGCTTATATCATGAATTCGACCGCATTGCCGCCTGCTCCGACGGATGCAGGGATGCGTTTTTGCAGGTCCTGCCGGAGCTGCGTGAAAGATGCTTTACCGCTCGGAACTTTCACCGCTATGATGAAATCAAAAGGCTTGCGGACGAAGCAGATATTGAGTATTCCCATGACTGCTTCAACGTGCTGTGCGTGGCAAGGCTTGCCCATGAAAAGGGGATCGACAGAGCAATACGCGCAATAAAGCACTGCCGTGATAAGGGACTGCGTGCCGCACTTCACCTCGTCGGAGACGGAGCTTTGCGGACGGAGCTTGAAGCGCTGACGGCTGAGCTTGGGCTTCAGGGCGCCGTTCATTTCTACGGCGAAAGAAAGAATCCCTATCCCTATATGAGGGGTGCGGATCTGCTGCTGATCTCCTCCTTCCATGAGGCGGCGCCGATGGTCATAGACGAGGCCGCATGCCTTGGTCTGCCCACGCTGTCGGTAAAGACCACCTCCAGCGATGAAATGCTGAAGGGCTGCGGCCGTGTGTGCGAAAACTCGCAGGAGGGCATCAGCGAAGCGTTGGCCGACATCATCTCGGAGCCGTCGAAGCTGAACGCGATGAAGCAACGACTGTTATCCGCAGGGCGCAGCAATGCCGCCGCCATGCAGCAATTTATGCTGCTTATCGATAGCACGAAAGCATAAGGAAACCAAATTTGAAGCTTGATTTTTTACAAAAGAAGACTGCTGTCAAGGGTATGCTCGGCGGAAGCTCGGGGGACGCCCTGCTTCTCACTGCCGTTAAGCTGATGACGATGCTGCTGGGCCTCGTGACCACCAGGCTTCTTTCCCAGCATCTTACCAAGTACGACTACGGAACATATTCGCAGATACTGCTGCTGTCGTCCACCATCGCCTCCGTCACGATACTCGGCATGATGGACGGCATGAACTTCTTTTTCTGCGGCGTCAAAGATAACGAGCGAAGGGAAGCCTATGTGGCCACAATCTACCTGATGCAGCTTGCGGTCAGCGTTCTTGCAGGCATTGCCGTAATGGCGCTTTCAGGCCCCATCTGCACCTACATGGACAACCCTGCGCTCGGAAAGCTGATGATATTTTCCGCACTGCTGCCGACGCTGCAGAACCTCATATTCATTTCGCAGGTCCTGCTCATCTCGGTCGGCAAGGCCAAGGTGCTGGCACTTAGGAACCTCATCATCTCTGTACTGAAGCTGCTGACCATCGTTTTCGTGGTGCTCTTCGTACGGGATATAAGGATAATTCTCATAGTTTCATCGCTGCTGGATGTGCTCCAGCTGATAGTTTTCTACTTCATACTCCGTAAAAATGGCTGCATTATCAGGCTCTGTCGGGCGGATACAAGCCTTGTCGGGCCAATACTGAAATACTGCATACCTATGGCAGTTTTCGTTGCCCTTAACACGCTGAACAGGGATTGTGATAAATACATCGTCGCCCTTTTTACGGATACCGAAACGCTCGCTGTCTATGCCAACGCTTCCAAAGCGCTGCCGCTCGATATCGTGATGTCATCGTTCATCACGATACTGCTGCCAAGGCTGACCAAGCTCATTTCGGACAGGGAGTATGATAAAGCCGTTGAAGTCTATAAGACCTTCCTCGAGATCGCCTGCGTCTCAACATCGGTTCTTGCCGGAGCGCTGCTCGCCGCCGCTCCGCAGTTCATGGAACTTCTGTATTCGGAAAAATATTTGAGCGGTCTTTCGGTATTCTGCATCTATATCGTTATAGATATGGTAAAATTTATGAGCGTAACGCTGCTGCTTACGGCGGCAGGCAGGACCAAGACACTCATGCTGACCGCCATCGGCTCGGTACTCGTGAACCTCGGGCTTAACGTGCTGGCGTTCAGGCTCTTCGGCATTGTCGGGCCTGCGCTTGCAACGCTGTTTGTCACCATTGTTACGGGGCTTCTGGTACTTCATTTCAGCGCGCGTGAGCTCGGAAGAAGCATAAGCAGCTTTTTTGACCTGCGATTCCTGCTGAAATTCGTGCTGCGTTTGGCGGCGGCGATAATTGCGTTCGGGCGCTTGAGAACGCTGCTTGACAGAGCCGGTGTCCGTTATTTTCCGGTAATAATGATTATCTGCGTACCGTTTTTTGTCCTGACGCTTCTCGCGTTCGGAAGGCGGCTGTTCAGGGATATGGCAAAAATAAGCGGCAATTCCGCAGCAAAGGAGGTCGATAGGAATGAATGCTGATTCAAAAAGAGCAGATGTTCTTCTCCTTGCGGTATGCGCCGCAATCTCCGCGCTGCTTTGCGCTGCTCAGATACTTGGCAGCAGGGCTATGATCGGCGTCTGCCTGATCGGCTTCATGGCCGCAATATGCTTTGCCGCCGTGAAGAAGAAAGCATTCCCCGTCCTTCTGTTCTTCCTGCCCTGGTCCCCGTTGCTCAAGCTGTCATATTCGGGCATATCCTTTTACACCATTGCCCTCATCGCCGTATGCCTTATCGCGCTGGTTAAGAGCGGTTTTCGTTTTGATGCAAAAAGCCTCATAACAGCCCTTATGATACTCGCGCTGTCGCTAACCGTTAAGGTAATGGACGGCAGCAGCATCACGCTCGACTATATCAGGTTCATATTCATGCTTGCGCTGTTCCCCTTGGTCGTCTCGGGCGAAATGAACGGCTCCGACTTCCGCATGAGCACGCTGTTCCTGTCCATCGGCATCATCATAGCAGGCATAACCGCAAAGTATTTTGCCAAATACCCGAATATCTCAAGATTTATCGATGTTTACAGCTGGAGCGCAGTCACCCGCTATTCCGGCTACTATGGCGATGCAAACTTCTATTCCGTGCAGATCTCCGCAGCGCTCGGAGGCTGTCTGCTGCTGGCGCTTTCGGAAAAGCGATCCGTCGATATCGCTCTCCTCTTCGTGCCGATAATCCTCCTGACCTACTGTGGGTTTATCGCCGCCTCCAAGACCTTTCTGCTGACATTTGCGCTGATGCTGTTCGTCTGGCTGTTCGCCCTCATGCTCAGCAGGCAGCGGCCGCTGTTCAAGGCAGTCACCATGCTGTTTATCGTAATCGGAGTCGTTATTGTGTTCTGTACGGACTTGTTCTCGGACTCCGTTGCAGTCATAAAGCTCAGGTTTCGGCAATCGACCGACTTCACAAGCCTGACAACGCACCGCGATGTGCTGTGGCTCAGATACTACGAGGCCATTACCGGCGACTACAAGCTTCTGCTTCTGGGTCAAGGGCTTACAAAGAGCTTAGTCCATGGCTCCGCATCCCATAATACGATAATCCAGATAGTGTTCCAGCTTGGCATTATCGGCGGCTGTATGCTGTTCGTATGGATGCTGAACTATTATAAGCTCCTCATCACAAGCAGACCGCGCCGTGGAAGCCTGCTCGCTGTGCTTGCCCTGGGCATAGGAATATTCCTGCCCTGGCTCTCAATAGACCTGTTGATGTTTGACGAGTTCTTTTTGATGCCCGTGTATTTCTGCATGGCATTCGATTGGCTCGAAGCATCTCAGAATCAGCCCCGATCCTCACTGCCTCCGCTTGGCGTGCCGCAGAGGCTTCAGATGTAAAGGAGCTGCCGAAATTCAAAAGATGGGGTGAAACCATGGTCTTTTCAGATATACATATCCATGCGCTGTACGGAGTTGATGACGGAGCTGAGACTCGTGAGGAAATGCTTGGCATAGTCGGTTCGGCATACCGGGACGGGACGAGATACATGTGCCTTACTCCGCATTACCATCCCGGCTATTACGGCAGGAATGAAGAGCGTACCGCAAAGGCATTTGAACAGCTTTCGGAATACTCGGCGGAGCATTATCCCGACCTTAGGCTGTACCTCGGAAATGAGCTTCACTATATGGACGGCGCTGTCGATTGGCTCCATCGAGGGGATTGCCGCACGATGAACGGAACGAGATATGTACTTGTGGATTTCAGCGACCATGAGCCGCTGAACCGCATAAGGCTTGGGCTTGACAGGCTGCTGAACGGCGGATACCGTCCCATCCTTGCCCATGCGGAACGTTACGCTTCCATCGGAGGCAGGCTTGACGAGGTCCGGGCGATGATGCAGAGCGGAGTGCTTATCCAGCTGGATACTCAATCCCTGCTGGGCGGCTTCGGCCTGCGAATCAGAATGCAGAGCCGCAAACTTCTGGAAGCCGGGCTTGCGGATATCGTATCGTCAGATGCGCACGACATGACCTCAAGGCCGCCGGCGATGTCCGAATGCCATGATTTCATCGAAAAAAGGTACGGAGGGGCATACGCCGATGCGCTGTGCCGCTCAAATGCGATACAGCTTTTGACCGATGCCGAATAATTGCGTCCGAAAAACCGCATTGAATACGCCCAAAGAGTCCTAAACCTCTTTGGGTTTTTTGTGCAGTCCCTTGACCGTTTCATGTTTTTTTGATATACTTTATGCAGCGAACAGGAGGAGTTTATCAGATGAAACAGCAGAACACCGACAGAGAAAAGTTCGAAGGCAAACAGCTCATATACTACACTGTGTTCATGTCAGGGGGAATGCAGGGAGGAAAAAGCACTACGGCGGTGACGCTTAGTGATGACGGCTCGTATGCGGTCCTGTTTATCGGAAATAAAAATTGGCATAATCTCGATATGAAGTCGAAGCTGTATGCTGTGGATAAATCGCTGTTGGATGAAATTGCAAAGATTGTCCTTGAAGATGAAGTGTACAATGCAAAGATAAGCGGAACAAATCCATATGCAGCTTATGATATGCCGGTGACCTCATACAGCTTTGGCTATGAAGGCAGTATTTCATTCAGTCTTTCGAATTCAAATGAATTAGCGAATACTTTTTATAAATCAATAGAAAAGATCGATGCGCTGATAAAGGCGTATGCGGATAAGGGCGCACGGTATCCTACCGTCTATACACCAAGCCGGGACGAATTTGTCGATTGGAAGAAAGGAAATGGGATTTCACTTCATGTGAAAGAAGAGTCGCCTTTCAGCTTATCTTTGGAAGTATTCTTTGGCGGCGGAGCACCCGGGGAGATCACCGGTGATGTGGTACTGTCTCCCACAGAGGATGGAGAAATCGCAGAAAAGAGGATCCTGTCAGAGAATTTGACCATGAGTAATGTTCCCATGTTTTCGATGATCGGTATGAGCATTAACGGTATCATGTCAGGGCCTTCCAATGAGAAAAAGTTTTCCTTCCAAAGAGAGGACTATCCCAAAGCCGGAACTTATAAAATAGAGTTTGCCGGATACGAAACGACCTTTGAGATGAGGATATGCGAATAAATTCGCTGAGCGAACAAAGCGCCGAATTCCCTGTCTTAGCAGCAGAAACCGAGACCTCCCGATTTTTCGGGCTTAGGTTTGAATAGCGGGTATACGCAGAGCCTCCGTACGGAAAGAAACCATACGGAGGCTTATTGCTTTTTAACGCCCCTATTGCGATAGGGTATTGTTTTTATTCTATCTCCTTATCGAGCGTGACGACGAGCTTGGCTCCGCTGCCCTTTGCGCTCACCCTGAAATAGCCGCTCTCGCTTCCGGCGGAAGGATAGTTTGCGCTTGGCGTCAGGCAGACGACCGAATTAGCCTCATCCGTCACCCACACACCGTATTCGCTCTTCCCTATCTGGTTATAATCGATGCCGGTCTGGGCGACGGCGGTCTTGCTGCCGTCATAAAAATAAAGCATGGATCCGTATTCGGAGAACGTGATTCCGCTGCCGCCGACTCGTATGGTTTGGCCCTTGGTAAAGGGAATGAAGCCGGTCACGGCAAAGCCGCTCAATGCCGCCTCCGCTCCGCTGCTGTTGAGCCGATAACCGTCCTTATAGCCCGTTCCGTTATAGATTCCACCCTCTGAATCGGTAGAGGAGGGAACAAGGTTGAGTATTTCGCTTGCTGCGGCAGTGACAACGATGTCCCCGGTGACGCTTGGGACGGAAACACTGTTTCCCGTGACTGCGGACGAGGTGATGTCCATGCCGCCCATGCTCACGGTCACGGTAAGGTTCTCATAGCCCGACTGCACGGTGTACTCCGCACTGAAGGCGGCGTTTCCCGAAATGGATGTGTCTGAGAAGCTCGAGGAACATCCGGTGAGGGCCTGCGTGACGGAATAGGTGCTTTCCGCGCCCGATGAGATGTCTATTTCACGGTCATAGCCTGCGCCGTAATGAACAGCATAGACCTTGGAGGCAGCCTTGTCGATGACCAGCACGCAGAAGGCGGTATCCTGCGCCGTGTTTGCTGTCTTATCATAGGTGACCGTTTCGCCGTACTCGATGTCGAGATACTCCGAATCGGAATTCTGTCCGTATTCGTTGTTTCGGTAGAAGCAGGAATTGGGAATGCATATCCTCGTAACATCCGACGGAGTTGTCACGCCGTTCACGATCTTCCTTATCCTATCGACCTTATAGTTATGAAGGTGTCCGTGCAGCTGGGCAAGAAGCTTGGCGCTTACGCCGGAGAAGCTGTAACTGCCTGAGTTCACCGTTACGGAGGCCTTTTCACTGTACGCAATCAAGATGCTGCCTATTGCGCCGTAAAAATAGCCGCAGTCCGCAGGCTCATGGCTGCAGATTAGGATCCCCCACTCGGAGGCATCCGATTTTGCGTTTACATCGAGCAGCGTCTTACAGAGCCATTCGCGCTGCGCCTCGCTCACATGCTCGACTTCAGTGCCGGAGCTGCCGATCGAATGTCCGTCGGTGAGGTCGTTCATATTCAGCATGATCACCCTGATCCTGTAACGCTCAAAATCCTGATAACAATAGCCTGCCTCCCTGTTTGCCGCAGGGAGCTGCGCCCAGCCGTTGAAGCTTCCGATATAGGGGTATAGCTGTGCATCGGTGAGATGAGTCCCGGTTGCGGCAGTGCTGTAGCTCAGATGATCATGATTTCCGGTGGTGGTAAGCAGCCTCCCCCCGGAAAACGCACTGCCGAAGCACGCCAGCAGCT
This sequence comes from uncultured Clostridium sp., assembly GCA_900542285.1. Taxonomy (GTDB): domain Bacteria; phylum Bacillota; class Clostridia; order Christensenellales; family CAG-138; genus PeH17. The sequence continues at coordinate 75,885 of UQNF01000002.1, read as the reverse complement.
CCTGATACGAAGTCCTTCCCTGCTCGATCGTTGTCGCGCTCGAACCGCTTACATAATCGCCAAGCATCAGCGTCAGATCGATATTGAGCCGCCTTCTCATAAGATCCATCGCCATGCCGCAGTGCTTGTTGCCGGCAGTGATGTCGGCATACCGGCCGGACTCACCCGGCGCACACTGATGCGGATCGCTCACCGCCATTATGGTCATGGTGTCCGGAGTCTGATGCTGCCTGACCAGCTCGGCGACCCTGTTCGCCTCTGCCGCCACATAATCGGGTACCGCCTCCGTAGAGGGGTCGGCGGAGATGACGGGGCTGCCCTTCAGGCTTTCAAGCCACTCCGCCTTTGTTCCCGAATAGCCCTCGTCAACGGCAACCTCATAGGCGGACTGCCCACGAAGCCTGCCGTCCTTGATGTGTTCCATTATCTGATTGTAAACGTCCTCGGAAGGCTCATCGTTTACCGGATTCATATCGGTTATGCTGTCCTCAAGACAGATCATTGCGGGCGTCGAAGTGATTACGTCTCCGGCAGTCAATCCGATGGACAGCACGGAGGTATCCCAGTACATCGTCGGTATCTCGCATTCGTTCCCGGTGAACAGCGTCTTCTGTACGTAATCCTGTCCCTCACGGCGGTAGGAAAACACCGCCGTCCTGTATGTGTGTTCCTTCCATTCCTCGTCCAAATCAAAATGAACGATATAGTTGCTGTTGCCCCTGACGATGCTTGCCCTTTCCGTGCATTCGGCATGCTTCCCTCGTACGGCAACATTTATGGTCGTATTCGCCATTATTCTGTTTTCTCCTTCTGCATTCTTAGCATCCTTGTGTGTTTCTGCCCAATCTCCGTTGCGGATATGCGGATTTCCGCAATAAAAATTAGACTGTACTACTATTATAGCATAATTTTTTATACCAGTCAATTCAAGCTCGTTCTCTCCGCCCTATCATATTTTTACTTTTGATTTACTTCAGAGCATGAAAAAATGCTTGACAAAAGCACGGAATGTACTATAATTAAATTTGGTTTTTTGTATTGAAAGCTTAATGCACCACGGTGCAGGTATATCTATCTGATCTACACGAAAGGATTCTTTGATGAACGAAACAAAAGCAGTCAGCAAGACCAGGGTCGTGACCTTTAGGGACCTTTGGGATATTTTTTTGCAGCGCTGGTGGGTGCTTATTCTCGCCGCCGCAATCGCAGTCGCCGCCGTTTTCGGCATTCGGCAGATAGTTTTCGTTCCGCAGTATTCGTCCACGGCAACGCTGTACATACTCCGTTCGGAGCAGAACACCGGCTCAGGCTCGGTGGACTCAGATTTTTCACTTGCGCTCAAGGTCGTCAACGACTGCGATTATCTTCTCAAGAGCCATGCTGTCGTCGATGATGTTATCGAGGAGCTTGGGCTTGATATTGAATACAAGGATCTGTCCGAGATGATCTCCACGAGCAACCCCGAAAATACGAGGATCCTTGAGGTGACGGTCGAAGCGGATTCGCCGGAGCTTGCAAAGCGTATCGTTGACCGCCTGTGCGAGATAGGCCAGGACAAGATCGCCGAGGCCATGGGCTTCCAACAGGTGAATCTTTTCGAATACGGCACCGTCAGCGATGAACCGAGCAACCGCATGGGCGTATTCACCTACGCGCTCATCGGGCTTGTCGGCGCAATAGCGGCTTATCTCGTATTTCTCATCATGTTCGTGGCGGATGACAGTCTGCGCACGGAGGACGATATCATGCAGTCGCTGGGCCTTACGGTGCTTGCCGAGATACCCGACGCCAACGGCGGCAAAAAGGGCAAGTACGGACATTATTCCGGCTACGGCAAATACTACTATGGGAGCAAGGCTTACTTAAACGAGCCGTACGGCGGTGCGCAGGAAGGCAGAAGGGATTAACCAATGGAAAACATTAAGCTATCATTGCCGGGCAATGAGGACTATTTCACTCAGGAAGCCTATAAGGTACTCCGTACCAACGTCCAGTTCTGCGGCCAGGACATCAAGGTCATCGCACTGACGAGCTACAACGAAAACGAAGGCAAGACCACCATCGCACTGCATCTGGGCAGGAGCCTCTCCGAGCTTGGGAAGAAGGTTCTCGTCATAGACGCTGATATGCGCAAATCCGTAATGGCAGGCCGAAACGCCAATGCCAAGGCGGCAGTCGGGCTCAGCGAAGTGCTGTCGGGGCTTGCTACTGCGGAGGAAGCCACCTTTGCGACCCAGTACCCGAACCTCCGTATCATCTTCTCCGGCAAATATCCGCCGAATCCTGTCGAGCTTCTCGGCGGAAAGTATTTTGCCGCGCTGATAGAGCAGCAGAGAAAGAGCTATGACTATATCCTTATCGACACCCCTCCCCTTGGCAGGGTCATTGATGCGGCTGTCGCAGCCAACTGCTGTGACGGTACCCTTCTCGTCATCGGCGACAGCAAGCTGAAGAGCCGTCAGGCGCAGGAGGTCGTCGCCCAGCTCCAAAAGGGCGGAAGCAGGATCCTCGGCGTCGTCATCAACAAGCTTCAGACCAAGGGCAAGGCCTATTACTACGCGCGCAATGGCAGGTACAAGAATTCCTACAGCGGAAAGTACGGAGCAAATAAATAAACAGAACAGAATTAGGGGCTGCTGCAAAGCTGACATAGCTTTGCAGCAGCCCCTTTTTGCGTTATAGAATCACAGCAGCTTCTGTCCGTTGATGACAAGCTCGAACCGCAGGCCAAGCCTTTCGGCAGCCTTGCAGCAGAGCTTCATTCGGGCAAGGAATATCTCGAAGAAATCCATGATGGAGCAATACTGGGTGTCGATGGTCAGCCGCAGCGTCAAAACGGTCTTGGCGTCATCGATGGCGATACCGCTCTCGGTTACGGAGTAGTTCACCCTGTCGTGAATATCGAAGGTCTCGCGGTTGCGGTTGCGCACCCTGCTGCGGCGAACGTCGGACTTATCGGCAATGATGAGCGCGGCGGCAATGGCGTTGACCGGAACGCCCGTCCCCTCGTCATGGTTGCCTATTGCGGTCACGATAAGCGCAAGATCCTCCGCATCCATATCCATCTCCTCCAGTATGCGGAATGCCATGATAGCTCCGCTCTGGGAATGGTCCGCACGGTTGACAAGGTTGCCTATGTCGTGCAGATAGGACGCTATCCTGACAAGCTCGACCTCGTGCTCCGAATAGCCGAGCATTTCAAGGATATAAGCGGCGTTGCTGCTGACCATTCCGACGTGCGCAAAGGAATGCTCCGTATAGCCAAGCGCCAGCAGCGAAGCATCCGCACGCGCGATAAAAGTCTTTATCCTTTCATTATTCTTGATATCCGAAAATGTTATCATGCGTTTACCTCATCCTTATCTCACCTTGAGCCCCGGAGCCATGTCTTTAAGAGTCGTCAATGCGGAAAGGTTGACATCGCCTGCATCGCTCGCACAGAGTATCATGCCGTGACTTTCGATGCCGCACATGACCTTCGGAGCAAGATTGGCGACGACAACGACCGTCTTTCCAACGAGCTGATCGGGCGAATACCATTTTTTGATGCCGGAGAGCACTGTCCTCGTTTCAAAGCCCAAATCGAGGGTGCATTTGAGCAGCTTCTTGGACTTGGGGACCTCCTCGCACGCCACTACCTTGGCAAGGCGCAGATCGAGCTTGGCAAAGTCATCATAGCTTATCTCATCGAGCAGATCGGGCAGGTCGGAGCTTTCAGCCTTATCGGAGGGTGCGGAGGCTTCCTTATTTGCCTCGGGAGCTGCAGGCTCATCATTCTTGGGGAGCAGGGTCTCGAGATATTCAAGCTCCTTTTTGATATCTATTCTGGGGAACAAGGCTTCTCCCTTTTCGACCTTCTGACCGACACATATCCTGCCGAACTCATGAATGCTTTCAAAGCTCATAAGCGCATCGTCCGCAACGCCGAGCTGGGCGAAGATCTTCGGCGAAGTCCTGGTGAGGTAGGGCTGTAAGCATACGCCGACTATACGCAGGCACTCCGCAAGGTTGTACAGCACCGTGCCGAGCCTCGCCCGCTTGCTTTCATCCTTGGCAAGCAGCCACGGAGCAGTGATATCAATGTACTTGTTGCACAAACGAACGAGCCTGAATATCTCGCTGAGCGCCTCATTGGGATGGAAGGCATTCATGCATTCCTCAATGCGGCCGGAAAGTGCAAGCGCCGCTTCGATAATGGCTTCGTCCTCCTCCGGAACGGGAGCATCGTGCTGCGGAATGCGGCCGTCAAAGTATTTTTCTATCATCGCAACCGTCCTCGACAGCAGGTTGCCCAAATCGTTTACAAGGTCGCTGTTGATGCGTGTGACGAGGGTTGCGTTGTCAAAGCTGCCGTCATTTCCGAATGGGAACTCGCTGAGAAGGAAATAGCGTATCGCATCCACGCCGTAACGCTCTACGAGCATGACGGGGTCAACGACATTTCCGGTGGACTTGCCCATCTTCTTGCCGTCCAGCACGAGCCAGCCGTGACCATATACATGCTTGGGCAGCGGTACATCCAGCGCCATAAGGATAATGGGCCATACTATCGTATGGAATCTCATTATCTCCTTGCCGACGATATGCACATCGGCAGGCCAATAGCGGCGATACATCGAATCATCGTCGGAGAGGAAGCCGAGCTTGGACAGATAGTTCAGAACGGCATCGAACCAAACATAGACCACATGCTTGTCGTCAAAATCCACCGGCACGCCCCACTTGAAGGTGCTGCGGCTGACGCAGAGGTCCTCAAGGCCCGGAAGCAGGAAGTTATTGAGCATCTCCTTGGCGCGTGAAGCGGGCTGGATGAAATCGGAGTTGTCGTTTATGTACTGAATGAGCCTCGGAGCATACTTGCTGACGCGCAGGAAGTAGCTTTCCTCCGTGACCTCCTCGACGGGCCTTCCGCAGTCGGGGCAGACGCCGCCGCTCTCCTTGAGCTGGGTTTCCGTCCAGAACGCTTCGCAGGGGGTGCAGTACTTGCCCTTATAGGTGCTCTTGTAGATATCGCCCTTTTCATAGAGCTTCCTAAAAGCCTTCTGCACGCAGGCGATATGATAATCATCGGTCGTGCGGACAAAGCCGTCATTGGAGATGTCCATGAGCTTCCACAGGGCATGGAAGCCGTCAACAATCTCATCCACATACTGCTGAGGGGTGACGCCCTTCTCGGCAGCCTTGCGCTCTATCTTCTGGCCGTGCTCATCCGCACCGGTCAGGAAGTACACATCATACCCCGTAAGACGCTTGTAGCGTGCAAGCGCATCGGTATTGACGGTGCAGTAGGTATGCCCGATGTGCAGCTTGGCACTCGGGTAATAGATCGGGGTCGTGATATAAAAGGTCTTGTTTTCCATAATCATTTCCTTTCCTATATAATTCAGCCGAAATTTTGCGGTATTTCCCGGGAAATTAATACCCCTATGCCCGGGAAAACCAAGCATAGGGGCGAAAAAAACGCTGTACCACCCTAATTCCCCCCGCAGAGCGAGGGCTTCATTGACGCTGTAACGTGCGAACACGCCAAGGCCTGAGCGAAATTCGGTTCGGCGATGGGAACTCGGGAGCCATGTTCGGATAGTCCCCCGTCCGGCTTGCACCGACCGCCGGCTCTCTTTGCAGAGGATGATATCCTACTCTTTCCGTCATAGTTCATATTCGGTTCGATTCTATATTAAAATCGCTCCGCTGTCAAATATATTGTTTGTCGGCCATTTCTCGGCTATTGGCAATATCCCGAACGCTCGCAGCAATTCCGGCTCAGACCGCCGAAACTAAGGGCTTATCAGTCCAGATAGTCCTTTAGCCTCTTGCTGCGGCTGGGATGACGCAGCTTTCTCAAAGCCTTTGCCTCGATCTGGCGGATACGCTCCCTGGTGACGTTAAACTCCTTGCCGACATCCTCAAGCGTCCTTGTCCTGCCATCGTCAAGGCCAAAGCGCAGGCGAAGCACCTTTTCCTCCCTTGGGGTGAGGGTTGCAAGGACATCGTTGAGCTGCTTTTTGAGCATCGCCTGAGTCGCCATGCTGTCGGGGGCGGGGGCGTCGTCATCCGCAATGAAATCGCCGAGATGGGAATCCTCCTCCTCGCCTATCGGGGTCTCCAGCGAAACGGGATCCTGCGCTATTTTGATTATCTCGCGCACCTTTTCCTCGCTGACGCCCATTGCCTTTGCGATCTCGTCGTGACGGGGCTCCCTGCCAAGCTCCTGAAGAAGCTGACGGTTAACCCTGACGAGCTTATTGATGGTTTCTACCATATGAACCGGTATGCGGATGGTGCGCGCCTGATCGGCAATGGCACGGGTGATGGCCTGACGAATCCACCATGTCGCATAGGTCGAGAACTTGAAGCCCTTGCGGTAGTCGAACTTATCCACAGCCTTGATAAGGCCGAGGTTTCCCTCCTGTATGAGGTCGAGAAGCTGCATTCCCCTTCCGACATAGCGCTTGGCAACGCTTACGACAAGGCGAAGGTTCGCTTCCTCCAGCTTGTGCTTGGCTTCCTCGTCGCCCTCCGCCATGCGCTTGGCAAGCTCCGTCTCCTCCTCGATGGAAAGCAGGGGTATCCTGCCTATCTCCTTGAGGTACATGCGTACCGGGTCGTCGACGGTGGTTCCTTCCGTATCGACGAGCTTTGAATCCGTCTCGGCAATATCCTCGCTGGCGATGCTTTCAAGATCGCTCCCCTCGACGGTGTCGATAACATCGATATTCGCGTCCTCTATCTTGTCGTACGCAAGCTCGATCTGCTCCGGGGAGATATCCTCGTCCTCAAATGCTTCCTCAAATTCATCATAGGGCAGCGTGCCGCTGATGCGTCCTCTTTCGATCAGCTCGTCCACCTTCTGTGACGTCGTTTTGAGTTCTTCTCTGTCGTGTTCCATGTTTAACCTCCGTGTTCCTGTCGAATACAGCATGCTATCTGATGCTTCTGCTCTTTATTATCAAGTCGGATTGCTCCTTCTGGAATTGCCTTCGCCTGTCCGGATCCGTTTCCTCATCTATCAGTGCGGTCAGCTCCCTTATCCTTGCGTCCAGCTCGCTCTTCTTTATCGTCATGATGCAGTCCTTAGCCGTGGCAAGCGGAAAGCTTATGCTCTCGGCCATATCGGCTGCCCCCCCGGCATACTCGCCGTCCCTGCCTTCGCAGGCGGCAATAAGCGAGGTGATGTCGGGACTGTCGCCCCCGGAATACGCCTTTACGAGTGCTTTGGCAAAGTCCGCAAGCCCGGTTTTTTCAAAAAGCGAATACGAGAAATCCGGAAGCTGAACTATTTGCTGCGTATCCGCCCGTGATACCATCATGCCGGCAAGCAGCATCTGTTCGGCCTTTATTCGCTCGGTCAAAACGGGCTGACGCCTGTATGCGCCGCCGATCACACGCTGCTGAGCTGCGCCGCCGTCGTGCCTGACCTCTCCGCACTGCTGACGAAGCACGTCTTGGCCGACGCCGCTTTTTTCGGAGACGAGCCTTATATAGCGGTCACGCTCCACCGGTTCCAGCCCCGATATGTAATCGCAGGCTTCCTTTGCATACTTTTCCCTTCCGTCCGGCGTTGCGAAATCGTACTTTTCCGCCATGTATTCCAGCCTGAAGGCGGGAGCGGATATCGACGAATCCTTGAGAAGCAGAAACGCTTCCGTGCCGTACGCCCTGACGTACTCATCGGGGTCCTTGCCCTCCGGTATCCTGATGACCCTGGGTTCGACTCCGTTTTGCTCCAGCACATCAATGCCCCTTAGCATCGCCTTCTGCCCTGCGCTGTCGCCGTCATAGGCATAATACACGCTCGGAGCGTATCTGCCGAGAAGCTTGGCCTGCTGTGCGGTGAGCGCGGTGCCGAGCGAGGCGACGGCATTATCGATACCTGCCTGATGAAGGCTTATCACATCCATATAGCCCTCCACCATGATGAGCTCGGAGAGCTTTTTGCCCTTCATAAGGTTTATTCCGTATATGTTATGCCGCTTGTTGTAGATAAGCGTATCCCCGGTGTTCATATACTTTGCGCCGTCGCTGCCGGAGATTATCCTGCCGCCGAACGCTATGACCCTGCCGCTTGCGGAGATCACCGGGAACATGAGCCTGTCATGGAAGAAATCGAATGTCGCTTCATCGTTCTTTCTCCCACGGACGCAAAGCCCTGCATCCAGCAGCTCCTCCCTTGAATAGCCAAGCTCCGTCATATGCCGAAACAGCGCATCCCAGTCGTTCGGCGCATAGCCAAGCCCAAAGCGCACGGCCGTGCTGCGGTCTATGCCCCTGCCGATAAGATACTGCCTCGCCGCCGCGCCGGCATTTGAAAAGAGCTGCTTTACATAGAAGAGCGCAGCCTCGCGGTTGGCGCTGTAAAGCCTATCCCTCTTTGCCTTGTCCTCGCGCAGCCTTGCGTCGTCCGCCTCGTTCGGCATGTCCATTCCGACGCGCTGGGCAAGATGGCGCACCGCCTCGATATAGGTCAGATTCTCCGCCTGCATGATGAACTGGATCACGCTGCCGCCTGCCTTGCAGCTGAAGCAATGAAAAAGCTGCTTATCGGGCGACACGCTGAACGACGGATCCCGCTCCGGATGGAACGGACACAGGCCCCACAGCCTGCCTCCCTTGCTTGAAAGATGGGTGTATTCGGAAATAACCGACACGATATCGTTCCGTGTCATCAGTTCGTGCATCCATGCATCGGGTAACGCCATGCCTGCCCCATCCTTTCAAACAAAATTCGTGCATTCTCTATATTCGATTTTAATTCCTTTTTTCCTGCATGGAAATCTTATATTTCTTAGTGAATTACATATTTTTCCGTCGATTTTCTCCGGCTCTGCGCCTATATGATGATGCCAAGCGACAGGCGGTTGTTCTCCTTGATGAACAGCACCTGACTCCTTATCTCAACTATTGAATTGAGATACGCAGGGATATCCCCCTTTTCGCCGAGCAGCGCAAGCAGACGCGCGGCATTCATGCATTTTTCAATGTCGTAATGGTTCGCAAAGAGCTGGAGCTTCACCTGCGATCTGTCAAGAAGCTCCAATATTTCGAGCGCAATCGAGTTTACCCTTTCAAGCTCCCCCGACCGTGCCGCCTGCTCACAGCTGTCGAGCAGCGGAAGCAGCTCCCCTTCGAGCGAATTCATATATGCTGCGCTCAATATGAACACCGCTGCCAATATCGCAAACCCTATCGCAAGCCCGAGCGCAATGGCAACGGACTGATGGACCAGCTTCTTATGTGACTTTTGCTTCATCAGTGACTGCATGTTTTTTCCTCCTTTACCGATTTCCGCCATTTACCTTAAAGAACCGTGCCTCCGGCTCCGCATTCTTCCGCTGCTTGCCCTGCACATGGAGCATTCCGCTGCCGTCCAGCGATGCGAACAGCACATCCCTGCAGCCCGAAAAGCCCATGCCGGATAGGATACCGCTCAGGTATTTTTCCTCAATGCCTGCCGCGCCGAGCGCATCCCGATGCAGCTTTCCGTCGGTTATCAGGAGCAGCGCAGGCCTTGCCTTGTCTGTCGGAAGATTCAGGCTCTCCATCGTGGGCGGCTGGTTCTGCGGCTTCAGCAGCACGCTTAGGCTTCCGTTGGTCTCAAGTATCGCATATTCAACATCTGAAAATGAAAATACTCCCTTGTCCCGAAGCTGCTCGGACAGGTCGTCCAATGTAAAATTCGCCGCGCGCATAACATCCTCACGCAGCACGCCCTTGGCGATGACGACAAGCGGACTTCCGCAGATGACCGTCCTAATCTTCTCACTCTTGAGCGAGATATGAGAAACGAGCCTCTGCATGATAAAAAGCCCAAGTATCGTCACAACGCCGTATGCAAGCGGTACTGCCGGGTCGGATACCGGCACCGAAGCGAGATTGGCAATGAGAAGCGTTACGACAAGGTCAAAGGGCTGCATATCGCTGAGCTGGCGCTTGCCCATGAGCCTCATTATCACGAACATGAACAGGTAAATAATTATGGTTCTGATAAATAATGTCAGCATATTCCCTCCGTATTCACGCCCTAATATCCCCATATTGCAGCGATTTGATACCTTTGCTTGCAAATTGTTAAGAAATGTGTATAATTAAGCCATTAGTTAAAGGAGGGTCATACCCTATGAAGAAATTTGTTTCCCTGTTCCTGTCGCTCGCGCTGCTGCTGGCATTCGGCGGCTGCGCATTCAAATCGCCGGATACCACCGATAAAGCGGACAATATCAGTATCAAATTCGTTATCGACTCTTCGACCGCCTATAATAACGAGGCTATCGATCCGGACCTCAAATCGAAGCTTCCCAATGACGGACTCATTTACAGTTCGGAGAAACTCACCGTCAACAAGGGCTGCAGCGTCAGCAGTGCGCTTACGCTCGTATGCAAGGTCCACTCGATCGCGCTCAACAGCGAGAACGGAGCATACGGTCTGTTCGTCAAGGGTATTTGCGGCATCGAAAACGGCGCATTCGGCGACGCAAGCTATTGGCTGCTTCGTGTCAACGGCGAATTCCCCGAGGTTGGCGCCGACAGCGTCATACTGAACGACGGCGACCTGGTGGAATGGATCTACACCGTTGACGGCGGCGAAGATATCGGTGCCGATTTCGGCGGCTGAGCCGGCTTCCGTTTTTAAGGATTAACAGAAATGCCATAATCTCCGATGCGGCCAAAGCGATGTGTCCGCATCGGTTTTTGCAGTAAATATCCGTAAAAAAACTGCTTTAAGCAGCATAACCGCTGCCGAACGCAAAAGGTTGATATCCGTAAAAATATCTGCTATAATTAGTCCGGATCGCATGGAATACTATTTCTGCTCCGAACGAAAGGATTCGTTCATTTGCTTTATGAAAGGAGACCTTGCTCAGCAAGGACAGACAGATGCACAATTTTAACGGCAGAAAGCATGACGGCTTGTCCGTCGTTGCCAAGATCGCATGGGCAATAGTCGGCATTACGGCGGTAGTGCTTGCAGTGCTGCTTATCAGAGCCTCAAGGCAGCCCGACGATCCCAAAACCCCTATTGACATCTACGGCACGAACTCCCCTACCTCTGTACCCGTCCCTACGGAAGTGACGGACGTGACCGAGCCTCCGCTCAATACGGAAGCGCCCACGCCCACCCCTGAGCCCACGGCAACGCCCGTCCCCGGCTATACAGCTGCGCCCGAGCCCGATTATTCGGTATTCGACAACAGCGTGTTCGTCGGCAATTCCGTGTTTGAAGGGCTTTACCGCTACGGCGTCATCACTCACGGCAAGTTTATGACCAAGGTCGGACTGAACATCCTGTCCGTCTATACCGATCCCAAGACCGACGGTACCATCCCCATCATACAGGAGCTGGAGGACGGCGAATATGAGGCGGTAATACTGATGTTCGGGCAGAATGAGCTTGGCTGGCCGAGCCTGACCTCGTTCATCGATCACTATTCCGACTTCATAACCGATGTATGGGAAATGCATCCGAACGCCAAGATATTCCTGACCGGACTCCCCCCGTTCTCCAAGGCGAAGAGCGCACAGGGCGGCGAGACCGGAGCGAACAATGAGCGCGTTCGCATGTACAATGAGCAGATAGAGCAGCTTGCAAGGACCAGGGGCTGCTACTATATCACCGTTCCGGACGTCATGATAACCGCCGACGGAGACCTGCCCGACGACGCATCGAGCGACGGAATGCACCTCAATATGCAGTATTCCTCGGTTTGGGCCGACCACATCTGCCTGACCGTCATGGCTGCGTTGAGAGGAAACTGAGACCACTGAACAGAACTAATAAAACTTTGGAGGAACACATATGAAAACCACTAACAAGCTCATCGTTATCCTGCTTGCCTGCATTATGCTGTTAAGCGCCGCAGCCTGCAGCAAGACCCCTGCAAATATCAGCATCGACCCAAAGGATACGGCGCAAAGGCTTATCGACGGCTGCTCCTTTGAGGAGAAGCCCGCAATCATCGCTGACAGCGAGTTCGCTATCGGCAAGCTGTTCGGCATCGACCTTGCACTCGTCGCCAAGGACGGAGACAGCTATGTCGGCTGCATTGCCGTATGCTCCTCTACCCCCGAGACCGTGCTCGTTATCAAGGCCGTTGATGAGGCTTCCGCAAAGAAAATAAGCGAAGAATACCTTGCAAGCCGTGTAGACGCCTATATCCACGATTACAGCAACTACGGCCCCGACCAGCTCGACAAGCTCAACACCTGCATCAACAAGGTCGTCGGTCAGTACGCATTTCTCATAATCACTAACGACAACCCCGCTGCGGAGAAGCTGTTGGATGAGCTCATCAAGTAACAACAAGGTCAGAACATCACAGATCGCGATGATAGCCGCTTTTTTGGCGGTTATCGTCGTATTCTTTCTGCTCATATGCTTTCTGCCCAAGCATGAGGGCGAGCTTAGCCCGAACGAACGGCGTATGCTTGCCAAGGCTCCGGACGCCAGCCTGAGCAGCTTTATCAGCGGAAACTTTGCCGCAGAGGTGGACACCTGGCTGCAGGACCATTTCCCGGCAAGGAATTTCTTCGTATCGCTCTATTCCTATCTCAACCGCTATACCGGCCGCAACGCGACCGAGAGCATCATCATGGGCAAGGGCGACAGGCTTTTCAACACCCCAACGGTATACGATGAAGCCAAGCTCCTGACGAACGGCGGCCTTGTAAAGAGATTTGCCGAGGAAAATTCCCTTAACACAACGCTCGTTATCATTCCGAGCTCCGGCTATATGCTCGAAGATGAGCTCCCGAAGCTTCACCTTGAATACGATGACGGCAGCATTGTCAGCGGCTTTTCGGAGGCGGCCGGCGGCAGTAGCATTCCTGTCGGGGAGCTTTTTTCATCCGCAGCGGATGTATCCTCCCTCTACTACCGCACCGACCACCATCTGACGATGCAGGGCAGCTATCTGCTGTACCAAAGCATTGGGGAAAGCCTTGGCTTCACTCCGCTGCCTGAGTCGGAGTTTTCCAAGCGTTCATTTGAATTTTACGGCACAAGCTACGGCAGCAGCGGTCTTATGCTGACCAAGCCCGACAGTCTGGAGGTTTGGACTGCGGACAGCGACTCCGACATCGCCGTTACCACCATTGACGGCGGCAAGGAGACCGCCCACAGCGGCATGATAGACGAAAGCTGCCTTGAGGAAGGCGTCGTTGACCGCTATGCGGCATATCTGTACAGCAACCACGGCATCACCGTTATCGAGAATCCAAACGCCGAGGGCGGAACGCTGCTGGTGCTGAAGGACAGCTACGGCAATGCGATAGTGCCGTTCCTTGCAAACCATTACAGCAGGATAGTCATGCTGGATGTCAGGTACTTTAACTCCGCAATGCCGCTCCCCTCGGAGCTTTGTTCCGAATACGGTATAGAGGAGCTTCTCGTTATCTACGGCGTGGACACCGCACAGACCACCGGCGATCTCGTCTGGCTGAGATGATTCGTTTTTTCACCGCCGCTCCGGCTTTCGGGGCGGTGTTTTTTATTTAATCCGTGCCATGAATGAGAGCAGATACTCCGATGATGGAAAATGCACCGGGCAGATGTCCGGCGCATGGAGAACGAAAAAACATTCGTTAACTATTCAACTCGTATTAAGTCGCAGACGGCGATCGGCTTACAGCCCCATGCCTACCCTTATCGCAAGGAGGGCGTCGGCAGTATTGATAATGCCGTTGCTAAAGTCCTTCTCAGCTGTGATTGGCAGGCCAATATGCGAACTGCAAAGCCGATCGGAGGGGGTGACAAAAGTGGTCATAATGCGAACAAAGAAGCCGATCGGAGGGTGTGACAAAACAGGTCTGAGGGGGGGACAAAACAGGTCTGAGGAGGGGGTGGCAAAATAGAACTTAGGGTGCGACAAATCAGGTCTGAGGGTGCGACAAATCAGGTCTGAGGGGGGGTGACAAAATAGGACTTAGGGTGCGACAAATCAGGTCTTAAGGGGGGGTGACAAAATAGGTCAATAAAGTCACGATTTGTCACCCAATAATAAAATAAAATAATATTAATAAAAAAATTATAAAAAAACATAAGCACGGGCGGCAAAGCCGCCTCGTGCTTGCGTGTGTGTGCGCGCGAAGGCCATTGTATTTGGATACCCTCATTACCGATGGTGAGTGCTGTGCTGTTTTTGTTCTGAGCACAGTTCGCCGCAAAATTCGGGGAAGCAAAAGATACTCGCCCACTGTTCGGGGGTGCATGAGGGGACTCGCCGCATTGGTTTGGACAGTTCGGGAAAGCCGGAGAAGCTCGCCGCATTGCTTGGCGGTCGGGGGACGACTCGCCGCATTGGTTTGGACAGTTCGGGAAAGCCGGAGAAGCTCGCTCCCTGCGTGGCGGTCGGAGTACGACTCGCCGAACTGGTATGGACAGTTCGGGAAACTCGCCGCTTTGTTCTGGAAAACCGGGGAACTCGCTCCCTGCTTGGCGGTCGGGGGTTAACTCGCCGCACTGGTTGGGACAATCCGGAGGAAGGATTTGTCATTTCAATCTCGTAAGTAGAGATTTTTTCAAAAATAATTCTCTAAACAGTTGATTTAATTCTCCAAATGTGGTATAATAGTTGTCGATGGGAATTGCGTTGGCAGAATTGGCATCGCTCTTTCCGTCATACACCTTTACAGCCGGGCTGATGAAAAGAGCTTTCCGCAGAAATCCAACTCATCTGCGGAGGGCTTTATTTTATCTTGGGGAGCTTCGGCCGTATCGGAAAAGCCGTCCCCGGGCGGCGCATCAGTCCCGGGGAGAAAGGATGGGCTGCTGAAACACGCAGCCCGAAAGAAAAATGAGCAGGAATAAGAAACTGCAGGAGCTTCTCGACAGGCTCGCAGGTACAAGGGGCAAGCCGAACCCCAAAGAAGAGGCGAATGGAACCGCCAAGAGCGGCAGGAAGGCCGCGGAAGGGTGCGAAGGTGAACAGATATGCACCGCCCCTGCGGATGCAGGCGGCGAAAACAATACGGACAATTCGGACAATGCTGACAATGCGGACGGTTCGGACAGCGGCGACAGCAATGGCAGCCATGACAGCTATGAGCGTGCCGCAATGATGCTCGGCGAAGCGATGCTGGAGCGTGTCGGCATCCCGGAGGGCATCAACCCCATTGCCGTTGTGGTAACGCTTCTGCGACGCATGGACAATGAAAATGACAACACGGACGGTCCAAAGGACAGTCCGGACGGTCCGGAGGACGGTCAGGACAGCATGAACGCCAAAAGGAACGCAATGCTCCCAAGGCCGATACGCGGCAGCATGGGACAGGCTCCGGAAACCGACTATGAGAACATGAGCAGTGAGGACTTCCGCAAGCTCCGCAGACAGCTAAAGAAGGCGAGCATGGACGGCCGCAGGGTCAGGATCTGAACGGCTGCGGCGGCTCAGCCCAAGACCGTAAACGCACGATAAACACACAAAAAAGAAGAAAAGAAAGGAACAACTATGGCAAATATCAATATTAACACCACTGTCAGCGCAGCACAGAGCGCGAAATTCCCTGTGAAGTTTTATGACAGGCAGCTTTTGGAGAGCGCAAAGACCAGGTTCGTTCACGCCGAATTCGGCCAGAAGCGACCCATCCCGCGCGGAAACGGCAAGTATGTAAACTTCCGCCGCTGGAACCTTTTCGACCCCCAGAGCGCAATGCGCGGCCTCGTTGAGGGCGTGACCCCGAGCGGACAGACCCTCTCGCAGAGCGACGTTGAAGCGGAGGTCAAGCAGTACGGCGCATATGTCGAGGTCAGCGATCTCCTCGACCTCACCGCATACGATGCCGTCATCAACGATTCCGCAGAGCTTTTGGGCGAACAGCTCGGCACCGTCGTCGAGTGGGTAACCCGAGACGCAATGTGCGCCGGAACCAACGTCCAGTATGCAGGCGGCAAGACATCCCGTTCCGCGCTGACCTCGAGCGACAGGCTCACCACCGATGAGGTCAGGAAGGCGGTGCGCACGCTCAAGAAGAACAAGGCGCGCCAGTTCTCTGAGGACGGCAGAAAGCCCCACTATATCTGCATCTGCTCACCCGAGGCCACCTACGACCTTCAGAGCGATGAGATGTGGAAGAACGTTTCCGCTTACAGCAACGCAGAGGCCGTTTACAGCGGCGAGATCGGAATGCTTTACGGCGTGGTATTCGTCGAAAGCACCGAGGCTAAGGTATATACGCAGGCAGTACGCAATTTCGTTAAGAGCTCCACGAACTCAAGCACCTCCTTCGTGCTTGCGAACACCCCCACAAAGGCCGAGATCGAGTACCTCTCCGTCCCCGGCAACAAAATCATGATAGGCTCCAACGAATACACGCTTGCAGCCGTAGCCCCCTTTGATGAGGACACCAATACCGTCACCCTTTCCGCAGCCGCAAGCCTCACCGCCAACGCTGAGGTTTGGAGCAACGATGCGGCATCCAAGGGAAGCGACGGCAAGGCGCTGGACGTTCACTGTGCGCTCGTATTTGGCAAGGACGCTTACGGCGTTATCGACGTCGAAGGCAAGGGTGCAGTTCAGCTCATCGTCAAGCCCCACGGCAGCTCCGGCACCGCCGACCCCCTCGACCAGAGGGCGACCATCGGAGCAAAGGTCACCGCATACACCGCGGCGATACTCAACGACCTTTGGCTCGTAAGGATCGAGCATACCGTATCCTAAAACCGGCTCGGCAAGGGATCGTGGGCCTCCTAAATCGCCCATGATCCCGGAAAGGAAGAATATGGCATATAAACTTTACCGAAGGAGGAAGAAGCTTGCCGACGCCGTTGCGGAGGACAGCTCCGCCGTAAAGCGCGGCTCCGTCGAAAAGGCAGCCGGGACGATCGCTCCCGTCGGCGGAAACGCCTCCCAAAGGGCATACGGCCCCGGTTCGCTCTATGAAAGCGGCAATGGCGATTCGGCCGTATCCGCCCCAAATTCCGCAGGTTCGGCGCAGGGAGCGCAGAGCGGCAGCATCGACGATTACTACGGCAGCATCATCTCAACGCTGCAGAGCTACGGAGCATCGCCCGATCTTCCCGGCCTCGAAAGCCTCTATTCACAGCTTGAAGCCTTCCTTCGCCCGGCGGTCGATGCCGCTATTGAGGACAGGAGGAACTATGGCATGACGGCTATGGCGGAGCTGGACGCCGACGCCTATTCGCGCGGAATGGGCGGCTCAACCTATCTTTCGAGCATGAAAAAGCGTGAATACGATTCGATAGCCCGAGATATCGCAAGGCTCGAATCCGATTACAGCGCAGAACTTGCCCAATACGTCTACAACGCCTCCGTCGAGTTTGCAAGGATAAGAGCGCAGCTGTATGAGACAGAGCTTCAGCACAGGAACGCCATGGAGGAGATAGCCTACCGCAATCGGCTCGCAGGCGGCGCTGACGAGCCGGAGGAAAGCGAAAGCTCCGGATACTACAACGAATACTTTAATTATATCTCCTCGCTCAAGCCCAACGACAGGCAGTCCTTCCTGCACTCAAATCTGAGCTACTGGCGAAAGCTGAGGGAGAGCGCGCAGTCAGCCCTGACGCCCGGGGAATACGAACGGCTTATCGATGAGATATTCGGCATAGCCGCAAACGGAAGCGGATCCGGCAGCGGCTACGGACGCAGTGGCGCAGGAAGCAGGTCAAACCGTCCCAATACGCTCGATTAGGCGCATATGGGAAAAGCAGGGCCTGACTTTCGATCGAATTTTGAAACATGAGAAAGGAACGAACAAGAAAATGAAAAACGCTATCGATTTCGTACGCTTTGCACTTTCACACTGCAAGCGCGAAAGCATTCCGGAGGGTGCGGAGCTGCCCCTTGATATCGAGGAATGCGGCACGGAGCCTTGGGAATACCTGTTCGGGACGACCGGCAACATCGTGACCCGGGAGCTTTTGGAGCAGCGGTTCAAGTGCTATTACAGCAAAAAGGGCTGGTCGGGCGAGAGCTACCGAAATGCGACCGAAAGCTGGGTGCTCGGCAAGGTCAGAGCCTGCGACTGCCAGGGGCTGCTCGATGTTTACATCGGTACGGACGTGAACGCCAACTACTGCTATATCGCATGGTGCAGCGACAAGGGCGCACTGAACGAGGTGGACCGAAGCTATCAGCTCGGCGAAGCGGTGTTTTACCGGAACCCCGACGGACGCATGAGCCATGTGGGCTGGGTTTGCGGATTTCTGAACGGCGAGCCGCTTGTCGTGGAAGCAAGGGGAATACGCTTCGGCGTCGTCGTGACAAAGCTCAGTGAAAGACCCTGGACCCACAGGGGGCTTGTGACACGCCAGCTCATCTACGATGAGAACTGCTATGACGAGCAGGTGGTGCTTTCCGTCACAAAGCCCATGATACAGGGCGATGCGATAAAGAACCTGCAGCGTGCGCTCAACTCACTCGGCTACTACTGCGGCGGAGTGGACGGCAAATGCGGCAGGCAGACCATGATAGGCGTGAAGGAATTCGTCGAGGCCCATCTGGACACTGCCTGAATCACGCCTCTGCGCCGCTCTTTCTGAGCGCAAGAATGCTTGCAAGCGCCGCCAAGAGCACAAGAACAACGCCCGAACCCTTCAAAAGACCCATCGTTTCGCCGAAGACTATCATGCTTGTTATCGAAGCGAAGGCCGGTTCCAAGGTGTTGAGTGCGGACGCGGCGGAGGAGCCTATGAGCCGCACCCCCTTCAGCAGGAGCTGCAGGCCGATGACATAGCCGAGGAGCGCCTCCAGCACGAGTATCACCCACATGAACCAATCGGACGGAACGGAGAACCTCCCTCCGCAAAGCCCTGCGGCGATGCATACAACGCAGGCAGCGCCGGTGATATAGGTGTTGGATATGGGGGTATCAAGCTCCGAATAGGAGGCGTTTTTGCCGGCGAGAAAGTATGCGGCATAGGTCATGCCCGATATCAGGGCGAGAATGATGCCTATGGGCTTTATGCTGCCGCCGAAGCTGCCGACCGACATAAGCACGATGCCTGCTATCGCGGCGGCGAGCGAGCAGAGCCTGAGCGGCGTGACCCTTTCCCCGAAGAAGAGCAGGGACGCAAGCAGCACGAATACCGGATAGGTAAAATGCAGCACTATCGCCATGCCTGCCGGTATGAAATTATACGCAAAGGAGATGAGCAGGCAGGTGACCGCAAATGCGCCGCCGCCCATGACGAGGAGCTGCCATGTCTGTTTGCCGCTGACGCGGAGGCGTCTGCCGCCGATAAGGCATACCGCAGCCGAAAGCACGCAGGCAATGCCCATGCTGATGCCGACGACGCTTTCATTGCTCATGGCACGGCTCGCATCCGCTGCCATGACGGAAACGGCCCCTTCGCCGAACACGCGGAGGACGAAATCCGCAGGCAGGCCGCCGCGGAGAGCGGCATTGGAGAGGATGGGCGTTATGCCGTAGCACATGGAGGCGAGGACTACACAGAGCACGCCTATCAGGGTCTTGCGTCTCATTTATATGCTCCTTATAGGGAAATAAAGGCCTTGGGCAGGCGTCCCCTATTTTACATCAAGCCGTGACAAAGTTCAACAATGAGAAAATGAAAGGAAGAAAAAATGGAAAAAGTAACCATCACATTGGAAAGAACACGGGATAACCTCCCCTGGGAGGGCTGCATCAATTCCGTAAACTACAGGATCGAGCGCGGCGTACCCGTTGAAGTGCCGGAAGCGCTTGCGGAGCTGATAAGGGCCGGCGAGGCGGAGCGAATGCTGAGTGAAAGCCGCTATCGCCGTTTCACCTGCGGCAGCGGAGCGAGGCTCGGCTGAAGGGAGGAGCAAAGATGAATCTTAACGAAATCACGGTTTCCGCGCTGACACAGCTCGGACGGAGCAGCGACGCCGCGAACGTTTCCGAATGCCGGATACGATTTTCGCTCTACGCCAACCAGGCGCAGCAGGAGCTTGCGGACGCGATAGGCTTTTACAGGACCGATACCGTGCCTGCCGACGGCGGCGTTATCACCCTGTCAAGCCTGCCAAGGGTCTGCGTCAAGGTGCTGAGGGTGGTGCAGCAGGGACACTGCGTCCCCTTCGGGAGCGGCGACAACAGCGACAGAATACTGCTTCCCTACAACTCACCTGCGCTCATCACCTACCGCTGTCAGCCCAAAAAGCTAATGCGAAGCTCGGACGAATGCGAGCTTGACCAGGGCGTTCAGGGGCTTATAGTCACCTATGTAGTCGGGCGCGAAAGACTCGTGGGCGACGTGAACTCCCAGAGGGGCGGAAACATCTACCTTTCCATGTTCGAGAACGCCAAATCGCAGCTGAGAATACAGCGCGGAGCGGAGGATTCGTACCGCATAATCAATAAATTCTGAGGTGAATCATGGCACTTAAACGATACAGGATTGACGGATTTTCAGGGCTTGACCAGAGCATGGACGAGAACCGTATCTCCCCTTCCTGCTCGCCCGACGCAGCAAACGTTTCCACCGACGGCGGAAGGCTGAGCCTTGCGCACGGTTTTATTAAGCTGCTCCCCGACCCCATACCCGGCACGGACAGGATACGGCACCTGACCTACTACCGCAGCAGCACGGCGCAATACCCTGTCGTTATCGCAGGCAGCACAGTTTACGCCTACAAGGACATGAGCTGGCAAAGCCTTTACACGATACAGGGAAGCTTGAGCGGAGCTGAGTTCGATTCCGTTATGGCACAAATAGGCACCGCCGACTGCCTTATTATCGCCGACGGCATCCATCCGCTGATAAAATACGACGGCGAAAGCGTATCCCAGTTCGGCTCTGAGGAGGGCTGCTCCGATATGCCCATTTCCTATCTCGCCATGTACCGCGGCAGGCTCTTTGCCGCCGGGGACGGCGAAAATCCTAACAGACTCTACTATTCCGTACTGCCCGGGGACGGACGGAGCATCGACAACTGGGGCTATATCGAAGCCTCCCCTGCCGTGGAGGGCGGCCATGCGGAGGTAGGAACATCGGGAGGCGACCCAATCATCGGAATAGCGGCGCTGTCAAACCAGCTTCTAATCTTCAAGCGCAGCAGCCTATTCAGGCTCATAGGTGATCGACCGTCCAATTTCACGATCGAGCATATCGACGCCAGCTACCGCTCCGCAAGGCAGCACGCCATAGCAGCGTACGGTGACGTGCTGTTCTTCCTGACGAGCAGCGGACTTTACTATTATAACGGCGTCACCGCAAGGCCCAGCGCGGATATCTTCAGGATAAAGAAGCTAATGAGGGACGCGCTGATCGTTTCGTCCCATGTCGTGACCGTCGGCGACAAGCTCTATTTCAACATCCGTCAAGGCAGGGAGGATATGCTGGTGGAATACGATATCCTTGAAAGGAAGTACCTTCTGCACCGGGGCTTTTCCATCGGCTGCATGGCAAGCGTCAACGGCTGGCTGCTGTTTACAAACGGCAGCGGATACATCTATCGGTTCGGTATCGGCTACAGCTATGACGGCGAGATGATAGACGCCTACTGGACGACGCCGCTGACCGATCTTGGCGACAAGGGTACGATAAAGAGCCTCCGAAAGCTTTATCTTAGGGGCAGCGGCGGAAAGGTGAATGTCACGACGCTTTCGGGCGTTCACCTGAACACCTACAACCGCCGTATGCCGTCGGGCGAGGAAGAGGTGCTGGAGATACCCCTTGCGGACGAGGGAAGGACGATACAGCTCGTCATTTCCAACGATGAGGGCGGTGCGCTGGAGCTTGTCGGCGGACTGGAGCTTCTGATAAGCGAACGGTGCGGAACGGAATGACAATATCGCTATGAGGAGATGACGGATATGGAGATGAGAGCACTTTACTATGTTGCCCTGCCCTCCGGCAGGGAGGAAGGCATTGACAGGCTCGATTACGAAGCCGATGTCAAAGCCAACGAGAACTGCCTGAATCAGAATTTCAAGCTCCTTGCGGACGAGCTGAGGGAGCTTAGAACACTGCTTGAGGCGGCGATAGGCACGAAATAACCATTGGGGCTGCTGAGTTAGGCCCCGACAACAATGACAACAGATATTCGGATATCATGGGGCCGCTGTCCAAGCGATGTACGCTTTTTCAGCAGCCCTTTGCTTTTATGCACACATTGTTTTCGGTCAATGGAGCGACCCCCATACCCGAGCCGCCGGTCTACGCTTGCCGCAGGACTTATTGCAGGAAAACAGTGTCAGCTATGATCGACGCGCCAACATATCTTCGGTTACACCTTCACTGTCGTTGACGGTCGGGCTTTCACATGATATAATGAACCAAATGTCGAAACGAAAACCAAGGAGATCCTTTGATGAACAGACTGCTTTCCAAACTCGGCTCGCTGACAGTATCCGCTGCGGTGCTTGTATTTGCCGTGTTTCTGCTTTTGGATTTTAGCTTCGGGTCATACTTCGTGTGTATGCTGCTTCCGATTGGATACATAATGATGGCTGCAGGCTTTTGCAGCGAAAGCGATGACGGGCATAGGGTCGCCGCAAATATCGGACTGGTCTTCGCGGCCATATATGCTGTTCTGATATTCCTTGTATACTTTGCTCAGACGACCGCCGTCAGGCTTGGCAATCTTGGCGAGCAGGCAATGGCCATACTGGATTTTAAAAGAGGCGGACTGCTCTTCAGCTACGATCTTCTCGGCTACGGAATGATGGCCCTTTCGACTTTCTTTATCGGCCTAACCATCAAGGCGGATAACAGGGCGGACAAATGGCTGAAATACCTGATGATTATCCATGGCATTTTCTTCTTTGGGTGCTTTATTATGCCGATGACGGACGCTTTCAGCGGCATGGCCGACGGAGGAACGGGCGCTGCAAGTGTGGCTGCTCTCGAATTCTGGTGTGCGTATTTTCTCCCGATAGGGATACTGTCGTTCAGGCATTTCAGCAGAGCCGGATAATAGAAAGGACATATCGAATACATTGTATCGGGAGAATGGAAGTTTAAGCTTATAAGGAGTGGAGGCAGATGGCAAAGTCCGTTGTATTTATTGACGCCGAGATCGGTGTTGAGGATAAGAAGATACATGATCTTGGCGCGGTACGAAATAATAGGACTTATTTTCACTCCGCTTCCATTAGTGATTTCATCCGGTTTATTTTCGGAGCGGAATTTGTTTGCGGTCATAATATCATTTACCATGATTTGAAGTACATTCAAGCCGCTATTGGCAAGGAGATAAATGTCGGAGTAATTGACACGCTCTATCTGTCACCGCTTTTGTTTCCAAAGCGTCCATACCACGCCCTGCTGAAAGACGACAAGCTCCAAACAGAAGAGCTTAATAATCCTGTAAATGATTGCAAAAAGGCCGCAAATCTTTTTTATGATGAAGTCAATGCTTTTTTTGCGCTGCCAGCAAAGGTTCAGCGGATCTTCTGCTGCCTGTTGTACGGTTATCCCGAATTCACCGGTTTTTTTGAATATTTGAATTTCAAACCGTGCAATTCAAATGTGCAGGATCTGATCCGCAGCGCATATGCAGGGAAGATATGTGAAAAAGCGGATATTCTTCCTTTGATTCGTCACTACCCGGTTGAACTTGCATACGCCCTCGCACTTATAGGAGCAGATGACTTTTATTCTATTACGCCGCCGTGGCTCCTGCGGAACTATCCAAAGATCGAAAACGTAATCAAATATCTCCGCAATACCCCATGCGCAGAAGGGTGTGTGTATTGCAAAAATGCGCTTAACATTCACGTCAATCTAAAGCGGATTTTTGGCTATGACAGTTTCAGAACATTTAATGGCGAGCCGCTTCAGGAGAAGGCGGTGCAAGCAGCGGCAGAAGGCAAATC
The DNA here is from genome assembly GCA_900542285.1 of uncultured Clostridium sp. Classification (GTDB taxonomy): domain Bacteria; phylum Bacillota; class Clostridia; order Christensenellales; family CAG-138; genus PeH17. The sequence continues at coordinate 52,128 of UQNF01000002.1, read as the reverse complement.
ATTGCTTGCGGTTTTCCCGACGGGCGGAGGAAAGTCTTTAACTTTTCAACTCCCTGCGCTTATGGCAGGAAGAGCAGCTCATGGATTGACGGTTGTTATCTCGCCGCTGCAATCCCTGATGAAAGATCAGGTGGACAATCTGAACAGTATCGGCATCACGGAGGCTGTAACGGTCAACGGTCTTCTTAATCCGATTGAACGAGCGGATGCGCTGGAACGAGTCAAGAATGGATCCGCAACACTGATGTATATTTCACCCGAGCAATTGCGTTCACGCACGATAGAAAGAATTTTGGTTTCGCGGAATATCGTCCGTTTCGTGATCGATGAAGCGCATTGTTTCTCCGCATGGGGGCAGGATTTTCGCGTCGATTATTTGTACATCGGTGATTTTATTCGGGAATTGCAGAAGAAAAAGATCGCTAAAAAGCCAATACCTGTATCATGTTTTACGGCAACAGCAAAGCAAAAAGTAATCAGTGATATCCGCGATTACTTTAAGCAAAAGCTGGATTTGGATCTTGAGCTCTTTGCTTCCACGGCAACGCGCGAAAACCTGCATTACACGGTTCTGTACAAGGAAACCGATGAAGAAAAATACAGTGCGCTCCGCAACCTCATTGCGCAGAAGGATTGCCCAACGATCGTCTATGTTTCCAGAACAAGACGCACTCGGGAAATCGCTGAGAAATTGACAAGTGATGGTTTCCCTGCAAGGCCGTTCAACGGGAAAATGGATCCGAACGATAAAATAACAACCCAAGAGGCTTTCAGTCGAAATGAGGTGAAAGTCATAGTTGCAACGTCCGCTTTCGGCATGGGTGTAGACAAAAAGGATGTTAAGCTGGTAGTTCACTACGATATTTCAAGTTCGCTGGAAGACTATGTGCAAGAAGCCGGACGCGCAGGGCGTGATCCCGATATGCAGGCAGAGTGTTATGTGCTTTATAACGACAGCGACTTGGACAAGCATTTCATCCTGCTCAACCAAACCAAGCTAAGTATAAGTGAGATACAGCAGGTGTGGAAAGCGATAAAGGACTTAACGAAATCGCGCACAAGCGTATGCTGCTCGCCTTTGGAAATTGCGCGGCAGGCGGGGTGGGATGATTCCGTCAGCGAAATTGAAACCCGCGTAAAAACCGCTGTTTCCGCACTGGAAAGCGCAGGATATGTTAAGCGCGGAAGAAATATGCCCCATGTGTATGCAACAAGTATTTTGGCAAAGGATATGCGTGAAGCGTCTTTTCGCATTGATCAGTCGGCACTGTTTTCGGAAGATCAGCGCAAAAACGCAAAGCGCATCATTAAATCTCTTATTTCCTCCAGGAGCATTACCGACGCCGGCAATGATGATGCCGAGTCCAGAGTAGACTATCTAGCGGATACACTTGGAATGACGAAAGAAGAAGTCATTAACGCTGTTAACCTAATGCGACAAGAAGGGCTTTTGGCAGATACGCAGGATATGTCCGCATACATTCTTGCATCAGACACAGAATACAAATCTTCTTTGATACTGGATCGCTTTGCAAAACTGGAAAAATTCCTTCTATCGCAGCTTACGTCAGACGGCTGCGACTTCAACCTAAAAGAGCTGAATGAGTTAGCTCATGCCGAAGGTATTGCCGCGTCCAGCGTTAAGAGTCTCCTCACATTGATATACTATCATACGATTAAGAACTATGTGGGCAAGTCCCAATATGGCGCATCTAAGACAGTAAGGCTTATACCCTTGCTTGATATCGGAAAGCTGGTCGAAAAATATCGGCTTAGAATTGATTTGTGCCGGTTTATTCTTGATGTGCTCTACTCAAAAGCCGGTGAACTTGCCGCAACTGACAGAGAGGAAAAGCCTGTGCTTTTTTCCCTTGTGGGACTGTACAGCGAATACAAAGCAATGCCCAATATGAACACCTCTGCATATGAAGCTTCTCTGTCGGATGTGGAGGACGCACTGCTGTATCTGTCGAAGATTGGCGCACTGAAACTTGAAGGAGGGTTTCTCGTTCTTTATAACGGCATGGAGATAAAGCGTCTTATAACCGATAACCGAATCAAGTATAAGGTTGATGATTATCGCTTTCTGGATGAGTTCTACAAGCAGAAGATTCGTCAGATCCATATCGTTGGTGAATATGCAAATCTTATGGTGCGCGATTATGATGCCGCACTTCAGTTTGTTCAGGATTATTTTCAGATGGATTTCCGAAAGTTTATCTCCAAGTATTTCAAGGGAGAACGCGCCAAAGATATCGACCGAAATATTACTCCGGGCAAGTATAACCGGTTGTTTGGAGAGCTTTCCGATGTTCAATACCAAATCATCAACGATGCGGATTCAAAGTATATCGTAGTGGCTGCCGGCCCCGGAAGCGGAAAAACGCGTGTGCTTGTTCATAAACTGGCGGCTTTGCTGCTGCTTGAGGATGTCAAGCACGAGCAGCTTTTGATGCTGACATTCTCGCGCGCAGCTGCTACCGAGTTCAAGAAACGCCTCGTCTCACTTATAGGCAATGCCGCAAATTTTGTAGAGATCAAGACCTTTCACTCCTATTGCTTTGACCTTCTCGGGAAAATCGGCAGTTTGGAGGGCGTTGACAATGTCGTCAGAAATGCTGCCGAATTGATTCGTAACGGAGAGGTCGAGCAAGGGAAAATCACAAAGAGCGTTCTTGTGATCGATGAAGCGCAGGACATGGATGACGATGAATTCGATTTGGTGCGCGCTTTGATGCAAAACAATGACGATATGCGCTTGATAGCTGTCGGAGATGATGATCAGAATATCTATGAATTCCGCGGATCGAACTCAAGACATATGAGGACTTTGATCGAAGAATATGGCGCTGTCAAATATGAAATGACGGAGAATTATCGCAGCAAGTCTGCGATCATCTCGCTTGGCAATGCATTTGTGTCATCCATCAAAGACCGCATGAAATCAACACCTATCGAAGCGGTTGAAAGTGACGCAGGAACGGTTATCATTACCCACCATTGCGGAAAGCATATGGAAGCGGCAGTGGTCGATCAAATTATTAGCACGCGCGGCAATGCCAGATGCTGTGTTCTTACAAACACAAATGACGAGGCGCTGCAATTGTTGGGTCTGTTGACAAAGAACAGGGTTCGAGCCAAGCTTATCCAATCTCTTGATGGATTTCGTCTCTATAACTTGGCCGAAATACGCTTTTTCTTGAAGCAGATAGACCGCACGCTAAGAACTCCGGTAATTTCGGATGAACTTTGGCAAAGAGCGAAGAAGCAGCTGTATGATACTTATGCCGGAAGCACCTGCTATGAGATATGCGTTAATCTGATACGCGATTTTGAAGCAACAAACCCAACAAAGTATCGCACCGATCTTGAAGAGTTCATAAATGAATCCTGCTACGAGGATTTTTATGATGATGAGGGCGAGACGGTTTATGTGTCGACCATTCACAAGGCAAAAGGGCGTGAGTTTGATTCTGTATATATGATGCTTAACGGAAATACCGCTGCAGCCGATGAAGAAAAACGAAAAATTTATGTAGGCATGACACGAGCGAAAAATGAGCTCTATATTCACTGCAATACAAGGCTGTTTTCTTCTTTCGATATCCCGGGCGTAATGCATAAAGAGGATAGTCATGTATACGATGAGCCCGCAGAGATATCTCTGCAGCTGGCCCATAGGGATGTTGTTCTTGATTTCTTCAAAGACAAGAAGAGAACTGTTCTCCAACTCCGAAGCGGAGCAGAACTGTCAATAAAAGATGCATTTCTTTATACTGAGTTAAACGGCAGAGGGGTGCCAATCGCAAAGCTTTCGAAGGCGTGTATTGACACACTTCAAGGCTTGGAAGGCAGGGGGTACCATCCTTATTCTGCGGACATTCGTTTCATAGTTGCATGGAAGGGTGAGGACGATACCGAAGAAATCGCCGTTGTTTTGCCGAATCTGCATTTTCGCAGGCAAAGTATTTGTAGGAACAAAGGGTAAGACCGCAAATGCTCCTATTTATGCGGCGCACTCTTTCAGCATTAGAATTAATCGTCATAACAACCCATAAGCAAAACCATGCCCGGAACCCAACAGAGTCCCGGGCATTATTCACTCTCTATGCCTGTATGCGTGCGCTGCATTCAGCGGTCGCTGCGGCATATGCGTGTTATTCGGTTCAATTACTCCGCATGGTGAGCGGGATAGTGAACATGGAACAGCTCATGATTCCTGCCCTTGACGAAGTCGGCATAGATGCGCTCGATGAGGGGGTTGGTATCACAGCTCTTGATGGTGTTGGTGCGGTCGGAGGAGTAGAGACCGTCGGCACGGGTCTGCCTGGAGGCGTCGCCGGGAACGGGCTGACCGCCGCCGTTTACGCAGCCGCCGGGGCATGCCATGATCTCAACGAAATCATAGCTGACCTCCTTGGCAAGAAGCTTCTCGATGAGCTTGCCTGCGTTTGCAAGGCCGCTTGCGACTGCAATGCGAAGCTCGCCCTCGCCGAAGGGAACGCTGAACTCCTTGATGCCTTCAAGACCGCGGACGCCGCAGTTGCCGATGGCGGTGATGGCGTCATGGGTCTTTTCGGTGGATACGCGGCGGAGGACTGCCTCGGTAACGCCGCCGGTTGCGCCGAAGATAACGCCGCCGCCGGAGAACATACCGAAGGGTGCATCGACAGCCTCGGGTGCGATGTTTTCGAAGTCAATGCCTGCGGTCTTTATCATGCGGATAAGCTCCTGGGTGGTGAGAACGGCATCGACCTCGGGCTTGCCGTCATGCTTGAACTCCTCGCGGTCTGCCTCGAACTTCTTGGCGGTGCAGGGCATTACGGCAAAGTTGAAGTTGTTCATGCCGTTGTCCTTCTCGCTCTCGATGATGACGGAGGACAGCATGTGCATGGGCGAACGGCAGGTGGAGACATAGGGCATAATCTCGGGATACTTTGTTTCAACAAAGCGGATCCAGCCGGGGCAGCAGGAGGTAAACATGGGCATTCCAAGGTTCCTTGCGTGGAACTCGAGAAATTCTGCGGACTCTTCCATGATGGTAAGGTCTGCGCTGACGGAGGTGTCATAGACCCTGTCTACGCCGATCCTATGCAGCGCAGCAACGATCTTGCCCATGACATCGGTACCCTCGGCCATGCCGAGCTCTTTGCCGAACGCAACGCGGACTGCGGGAGCGATCTGAGCGGTGACAAAGGTGTTCTTGTCGGCGATAGCGTCCCAGATCTTGTTGATATCCTGCTTGATGGTGATCGCGCCTACGGGGCAGACTGCCGCGCACTGACCGCAGCCGACGCAGGAGGTATCAGCGATGGGCTTTTCGAAGGAGGTGCTGATGAGCATATGGGATCCGCGGTATGCATAGTGGATGGCACCGACGGCCTGAACCTCGTTGCACATCCTTACACACTTGCCGCAGAGGACGCACTTGCTGGCGTCGCGGGCGATGCTGACGGAGGAATAGTCCCTCTTGTCCTTGGAGGTGTTGGGGAAACGTACATTGGTAACGCCGTAACGCTCTGCCAGCTCCTGGAGCTTGCAGCTGCCGCTCTTGGGGCAGGTTGGGCACTCAACGCAGTGGTTTGCAAGCAGCAGCTCAATGATGTTCCTGCGATACTTGCGGAGCCTTGCGGTGTTGGTGTAGATGACCATACCGTCACGGGGCTGAGCGGAGCAGGCAGCGTCAAGACCGCCGCGCTCGTTCTCAAACATGCACAGGCGGCATGCGCCGTAGATGGAGAGGTCGGGGTGATAGCAAAGGGTGGGCATATCGATGCCGGCCTTGCGGATTACTTGAAGAACGGTCTTTTCGCCGTTGAGCTCAACACGAATACCGTCGATTGTCATGAATTGCTTTTCCATTGATTATTCCTCCCTGATTGCGTGGAACGGACAAGTCTCGATGCAGGCGCCGCAGCGGATGCACTTTTCGCTGTCGATACTGAAGGGCTTCTTGATCTCGCCGCTGATCGCGGATACGGGGCACTGTCTTGCGCACTTGGAGCAGCCGCGGCAGACTTCGGGATCGATAACGATCTTCCTGAGCTTGTGGCAGGTCTTGGTTGCGCAGTGCTTATCCCTGATATGCTCCTCATACTCTTCGCGGAAGTTCTTGATGGTGCTTACGACGGGGTTGGGAGCGGATTTGCCGAGGCCGCACAGAGCGGTCGAGGATATGGTGTCGGCAAGCTCGAGCAGCAGCTCGATATCGCCTTCACGGCCTTTGCCCGCAACGATGCGCTCAAGGATCTCAAGCATACGCTTGGTGCCCTCGCGGCAGGGGGTGCACTTGCCGCAGGATTCGCTCTGGGTGAAGTTCATGAAGAACCTTGCAACCTCTACCATGCAGGTCTTATCGTCCATAACGACCAGACCGCCGGAGCCGATCATTGCGCCAACCTTCTTGAGGGAGTCGAAATCAAGGGGGGTGTCCATATTGGCAGTGGTCAGACAGCCGCCGGAAGGTCCGCCGATCTGAACGGCCTTAAAGTTGCCGCCGCCGCGGATGCCGCCGCCGATGTCATAGATGATCTCGCGGAGGGTGGTGCCCATGGGGACCTCGATAAGTCCGGTGTTGGCGATGTTGCCGGTGAGCGCGAAGATCTTCGTGCCGGGGCTTCCCTCGTCCCTTCCGATGGACCTGTACCACTGCGCGCCCCTGTTGATGATGGAGGAAACGTTGGCATAGGTCTCAACGTTGTTGAGAACGGTGGGCTTCTCAAACAAACCGTGTTCTACGGTGCGGGGGGGCTTGGTACGGGGCATACCGCGCTTACCCTCGATGGAGGCGGTAAGCGCAGAGCCTTCGCCGCAGACGAATGCGCCTGCGCCGCAGTTGATGCGGATGGTGAAATTGAAATCGGAGCCGAGGATATGCTCGCCGAGAAGGCCTGCTTCCTCAGCCTGTGCGATAGCGTTGCGGAGCCTTGCGACGGCAAGGGGGTATTCTGCACGAACGTAGATGTAGCCGTATTCTGCGCCGGTGGCAATACCTGCGATCATCATGCCTTCGAGCATACGATGGGGGTCGCCCTCCATGACGGAGCGGTCCATGAATGCGCCGGGGTCACCCTCGTCGCCGTTGCATACGACGTACTTGGGCAGTTCCTTCTGACGGCGTACCTGGCTCCACTTCTTGCCGGTGGGGAATCCTCCGCCGCCCCTGCCCCTAAGGTTGGACTCGGTAATCTCGTTGACGATCTCGTCGCCGGTCATATCGAACAGCGCCTTTTCAAATGCGATGTAACCGCCGTTGGCGATGTACTCCTTGATGGAGGTGGAGTCCATCTTGCCGGCAAGCTCACGAACGACCATCTTCTGCTTCTTGAAGAAGGGGATGTCGTCACGGCGTGCATAGGTCTCGCCGTCCTGGGTGAACAGCAGCCTTTCGATTATCTCGCCCTTGAGGATGGTCTTTTCGACTATCTCTTCACAGTCGCTGACCTGAACCTTGGTATACAGCCAGCCCTCGGGCTCGATCCTGATGAGGGGACCGCGCTCGCAGATGCCGTGGCAGGAGCACTTCTTGAGTCCGACCTTTTCCTTGCCGATGTTTTCGGGGTCTTCGGAGATCTCCACGGATACGGGAATGTTCCTCTCCTCCATTATCCTCTTCAGCTCTTCGAACACGTCGAGCGAGCCGATGGAAACGCAGCCGGTCTCACCGCAAACGAGGATGCGGCGGGTTTCTGCTGCCATTGCGTTCTGATAAGCAAGACGCGCGAGGTCGAGCTCCTGACGATTATTGAACTTAAGCATTAGCTTCTTCCTCCTTGATAGCTTTGATGATTTCAGCTGCCTTTTCCTTGGTCATGGCGGGGTATACCTTGCCGTTTACGGTCATAGCGGGAGCAAGACCGCATGCGCCGAGGCAGGAAACGATCTCAACGGTGAAGAGACCATCGTCGGTGGTCGTTCTGCCCTCGGGGAGGTTCAGTTCCTCGCGGAGGAATTTGAGCACGTCGGTGGAATGGCGTACATGGCAGGCGGTACCGTCGCATACGCGGATGACGCACTTGCCCTTGGGCTCGAGAGAGAAGTTCTCATAGAAGGTCGCAACGCCGTAAAGCATTGCTTCGCTTACCTTCAGCTCCTGGGCGAGATAGGGGAACGCTTCCTTGGGGAGGTATCCAAAATGCGCCTGGACTTCCTGGAGGATGGTAACGATCATGGTCTCACTGTAATCATGATTCTTGAGGATCTCATCGATCGTACCGTAGTCAAACTTTTGTTCCATTGTTTATCTCCTTATTATATTGATTATTACATGCAGCACCCTCTAAAAAGCTGAGCCCGGCAGGTCAAACCCACCGAGCCCATAGCTTAATTCAAGCTGCTCGGCAGAGAGTTAGTCTGCAAAACAATACCTATATTCAAATCGAAGCAGGATTATTTGTCGGAAAGATACTCGTCGATAGCCTTTGCCGCTGCCTTGCCTGCGCCCATGGCGGAGATAACGGTAGCTGCGCCGGTAACCGCGTCGCCGCCGGCATAAACGCCTTCTCGGCTGGTCTTTCCGGTACCCTCTTCAACGATGATGCCGCCCTTCTTGTTGACGTCAAGGCCCTTGGTGGTGGACTTGATTAGGGGGTTGGGGCTGGTGCCGATAGCGATTACGACGGTATCGACATCGAGAACGAACTCGCTGCCCTCAACGGGGATGGGACGGCGGCGGCCCTTTTCGTCAGGCTCGCCAAGCTCCATGCGGATGCACTTCATGCCGACTACGCAGCCGTTCTTCGGGTCGCGCCTGTCGTCGGGATTGTGGTAGCCGAGGATCTCAACGGGGTTGTTGAGAAGACGGAAGTCAACGCCTTCCTCCATTGCGTGCTCAACCTCTTCCTTCCTTGCGGGAAGCTCTTCGAGGGAGCGGCGGTAGACGATGTAAACATGCTCTGCGCCGAGACGGAGCGCGGTCCTTGCGGCGTCCATAGCAACGTTGCCGCCGCCGACGACTGCCACATTGCCGCCCTTCATGATGGGGGTCACGGGGTCATCGAGATATGCCTTCATGAGGTTGGAGCGGGTGAGGAATTCGTTGGCGGAGTAAACGCCCTTGTATGCCTCGCCGGGGATGTTCATGAAGTTGGGAAGGCCTGCGCCGGAGCCGACGAATACGGCCTCAAAGCCCTGCTCGAACAGCTCGTCGATGGTGAGGGTCTTGCCGATGACGATGTTGGTCTCAACGTCAACGCCCATGGCGATGAGGTTGTCGACTTCCTTCTGAACTATCCTCTTGGGAAGACGGAATTCGGGAATACCATAGACGAGAACGCCGCCTGCGGTATGGAGAGCTTCATAAACGGTGACCTTGTAGCCCTTCTTGGCGAGGTCGCCTGCGCAGGTGAGGCCGGAGGGGCCGGATCCTACGATGGCAACGCGGTGGCCGTTGGAGGGAGCGACTTCGGGAGCTTCGGTGCTGTGGGCATTGTGCCAGTCGGCAACGAATCTTTCAAGCCTGCCGATGCCGACGGGTTCGCCCTTGATGCCGCGAACGCACTTGGATTCGCACTGGGATTCCTGGGGGCATACCCTGCCGCAGACTGCGGGGAGGGATGAGGTCTTGCTGATCACCTGATAAGCGCCCTCGAAATCACCTTCCTTGATCTTGGAGATGAATTCGGGGATATGGATGTTAACGGGGCAGCCGTTGGAGCAGGGCATATTCTTGCAGTTGAGGCAGCGCAGCGCCTCGTCAAGCGCCATCTCCTCGGTATAGCCGATAGCAACTTCATCAAAATTATGCGCCCTGACCTTGGGGTCCTGGCTGGGCATGGGGTTCTTTTTGGGGCTCATGTTAGGCATATTACTTTACCTCCTTCTTGAACAGGTTGCATGCTTCCTCGTGAGCGTGACGCTCGAAACCGAAGTACATGGTGCCTCTGGACATTGCTTCGTCAAAGTCAACTTCGTAGCCGTTGAAATCGGGGCCGTCAACGCAGGCGAACTTGGTGATCCTTTCGCCGTCCCTGTTGAGGGTAAGACGGCAGCCGCCGCACATTCCGGTACCGTCGATCATGATGGGGTTCATGGAAACGGTGCAGGGGATCCCGGTGGGCTTGGTTGCGGCAACGACGAACTTCATCATGATCAACGGACCGATGGTGATAACTTCGTCAAAGGTCTGTCCCTCTGCGAACATCTCGTTGAGGGGAACGCAGACATTGCCGTGCCTGCCGTAGGAGCCGTCGTCGGTCATGACATAGAGCTTGTCGGAGCAGGCTTTGAACTCGTCCTCGAGGATGAGCAGATCCTTGGTGCGGAATCCGATAACGCTGGTCACCTTGCAGCCCATCTCATGCAGCTTCTGTGCGATGGGAAGAGCGATAGCGCAGCCGACGCCGCCGCCGACGATGCAGACGTTCTTGAGACCCTCAAGATGGGTGGCAACGCCGAGGGGACCGACGAAGTCCTGAATGTACTCGCCGACCTGCTTGTGGTTGAGCTTTTCGGTAGTTGCGCCGACAACCTGGAAAATGATCCTTACGGTGCCTGCCTCGCGGTCATAGTGAGCGATGGTAAGGGGGATACGCTCGCCGTCAGCATCAACGCGCAGGATGATGAACTGACCGGGCTCGGCCTTTGCCGCAACGAGGGGAGCTTCAATGTCCATCATCGTTACGGTGGGGTTGAGTTCTTTCTTTGCTACGATTTTGTACATTTTTGTTTTGCAATTCCTTTCAAAAAAATCGCTTAGACCATGCCGTACGGCAGGATCATGATTTGCGGATAGACCCGTTCAATTTAGGAAACCTCCGCGCGCTTCGGCAAAAAACATTCGTTTCATGCAGAAACACAGCAAAAAATCCCTTAATTGCCGTTCGGATTCATTATAATAGCATAGAAATAAAAAGTCAACAGCAATTAAGTGTATAATTCATCTATTGCAAGGAAAAACGGGCCGATAACAATATAATTTTTTGTATTTAATTTTGACGGAGAATGAAAGACCCGGAGGGGGCCGTATCCTGCCCAAAAGTACGACATAAAGCCCGATATCAAGCACGGATATGTTTGCACCTTTACGGTATTTCAGCTTCTTTATGGTTTCCGACGAAGCATGACTTCACTTCGCCTTGAAAACCGATTGTCTGCCATGCAGCGAAAAAAATGCCTCCGCATGTAAAGGCATACGGAGACAAAACTTTCCGGAAAATACAAATCCGGCGTATTGCGTTCAAATATGAGAAATCAAAATGCTGCTTTCGGCATAAGGGCTGCGTCAGTTAAATCCGTATTTTGCGCCGCCGTACACGCCGTCAAGCACCTCGTCGCCGATCTCGGTAAAGTCCCCGATAACCACTGTGCAGGTCTTTATCTCGCCGTCACGGAAGAACTCAATCTCCAGGCTGTCGCCGATGCTGTGGGCGCGAACAATAGCAACGAATTCGTCGGAGGTGGTTATCGCCGTTCCGTCGACCTTTGTGATGATGTCATCGGCGTAAAGCCCGGCCTTGTGGCAGGGGCCGTCCCTGACCACCTTGTAGACGAGAACGCCCTGCGGAATGCCGTACTGCTCCGCGCGTTCAGGTTCGATGGTTATGACGCTGAGTCCGATGCCGGGCTGGCCGCTCGTGCCGTTTTTGACGATGCCGTTCGCGACCTCCATTACCCTGTTCATCGGGAGTGCGAAGCCGAGGCCGTCTGCGGAAATGGGCTTTCCGTCGTCATCATAACCTGCGGCGACGGTCTTTGCGGAGTTGATGCCGATAACATATCCGTTCATGTCGAACAGAGGGCCTCCGCTGTTGCCGGGATTGATGGCTGCGTCTATCTGGATGTAGCTGTTGACGATGCCGTTCACGTTGACATTGCGGTCAACTGAGCCTACGATGCCGAAGGTTGCGGTGAAATCGAGCTCCTGCCCTGTGGGATGGCCTATCGTCATGACGAACTGGCCGACCTTTACGCCTGCCGAATCCCCGATGGGAAGGGCGTTGAAGCCGCTGCCCTCGATGCGGAGAACCGCAATATCCGTCATTGAGTCCCTACCTATAAGCTCCGCCTCATAGGTAGTCCCGTCATACAGCTCCACGATGATGGTCACCGCATCCCTTACAACATGCTCGTTGGTGAGTATGAAGCCGTCGTCGGTGTAGAAAAAGCCTGCTCCGATGCCGGTAAGGTGTGAGGAGGTGATCTTTTCGCTGTCATAGTTTTTGACGAGCACGACTCCGGTCACCGAACGGTCATAAATCTCCGTTAACCTGCCATCGGCGATAAGCGACACGGAGGAGCCGTTATTCGGGCTTCCCGGCTGCGGAGAGGGCGTGAGTGATGACGAATGTTCGCCCAAGAGCAGCGTTCCTCGTGAGAGCAGCCCGGCAAATACCACGCCGGAGGCGATCAATGCGCCGATAAGCAGGAATACGACTGCGGTCAGCACGATGGTTCCGCCATTGGACCTGTGCTTATGCACGATGATGGTCTCGCTTTTGAGCACGCCGTCCTCACAGGTGTGCGTGGTGGTGGAGATCTGCCTGCCAGGGGTGTATTCTTCCTCTATGCGGCGCCTGCATTCCGCCCAGCTTTCGGCATCGAATGCCGCGGCTTTTCCGTTTTTCCCGGTTTTTTTCATGATTACTCCTTGTTATTTATAAACGGCCGAACAGCCGATGATAACTCTCCGGATCCCTGTCGCTGATTCTCAGCTCCGCCTGTTGGGAGCCCTTTTTACGCTGAAGCTGAATACCGTTTGCTTTTCATCGCTCACTGCGGTAAGCTCGCCGCCGTGTTCGTTGATTATGAGCTTTGCTATCGCCAGCCCAAGCCCGGTGCCGCCCGTCTTTGTGCGCGTCCTCGCCTTTTCGGCCTTGTAGAACCGTTCAAAAATATGCGGCATATCCTCCGGCGCAATCGGCTCGCCGTTGTTTCCGATCGAAACGGTGACGAACTGAGAGTTCGTTTCGGAGGACAGCGTGAGCCTTCCGCCCTCGTCGGGCAGGTATCTTATCGCATTGTCGAGCAGGTTGTTGACGACCTGCGCTATGCGGTTCGGGTCGGCAAGCACCATGTTCCTGCCGTCAAGGCGCACGTCTATCTCCGGATCCTTCTCATTTATCCTCGTTTCAAAGGTGAGAAGCGTGCCGGTGATGAGCTCGTTGATATCGAATTCGGTGAGCGTAAGCGCCCCGTGTCCGGATTCTATCCTCGACAGATCCAGCAGATTATTCACAAGCCTCGTCATGCGCTCCGTTTCGTCCAGCAGCACGGGCAGGTATCTGTCGTGCTCCTCGATAGGTATCGTGCCGTCCGACATAGCCTCAAGGAAGCCGTGCATACTCGTAAGGGGGGAGCGCAGCTCGTGTGAAACGTTGGCGACAAAGTTGCGCCGCTGTGTCTCCGCCTCCGATATCTCGTCCGCCATGCGGTTGAAGCTGACGGCAAGCGCAGCGACCTCGTCACGGCCCTCTACCTCGGCTCTGGTATCATAGCTGCCCCTTGAAAATGCGGTAACAGCCCTGTTGATGCCCGCTATCGGGCGGGTTATCCTCTGACTTATTATAAATGCTATCGGTATCGCAATCAATAGCGCAATACACGCAAAAATGAAAATGTCCACATAGAGCTTGCCAAGCGTGCTGTAAACGGAGCTCATGTCATAGCTCATCACGATGACTCCGAGCCTTGCGCCGTCCTGCGTCATGATGAGCCTTGTCATGGTGAGCGTCCTTAGCCCGGTGGCTTTTTCAAGCAGGTCGTATTCGTAGTCGAAGGTATTCTCCGAAGCCAACGCCCTCTCCGTAAGCTTATCATAGAGGGCGATGTCGTCGCCCTGCCAGCGATCCGCATATTCCGCATCCACCACATGCGCGTTCATAGGGTGGTTGCGCTGAAAAATGATGTGTATGGATGCTCCGTACTGCCGTGATATCGCATAAAGCTTTTCCATTGCGACGGCATACTGCCTGCTGTCGAGGTACTCCCCTTCGACTATGCGGTGGATGGCGTTCAGCTCGCCCTTCAGCTCGTTCCGCGTTTCCCACAAATAGTGCGAACGAAATATCAGTGCCGCTGCCGCGCCGCATGTGAGCAGCATCACCAGCGCCAACGAAATGAACGTCACCAGCAGTTTTGAAAAGAGAGTCCTAAACATCGCTCGGCGTCATTGTTTTCCGTCACTCGTTGTCCGTCAGCTCCAGCTTATAGCCGACAGAGCAGATAGTCGTGATCTTCCATGGGTTATCGGTTCCGAGATGGGAGCGAATGCGCTTTATGTGAACGTCAAGCGTCCTTCCGTCGCCGAAATAGTCCTCGCCCCAGACAGCGCGCAGAAGCTCGCTCCTCGTTATCGCCCTGCCGAGGTTCGAAGCAAGATAGTACAAAAGTTCTATCTCCTTGGGCGACATTCGGACCTTCTCGCCGTTCTTCATAACGGTATAATTATCAAAATCCACCGAGATGTTTGCAAATTCCACACGCCTGCTCCCGGTCTTGTTACCGGAGGAGGATGAGCGGCGCAGCACGGCGCGAATGCGTGCGAACAGCTCCTTGGAATCGAAGGGCTTGACTATGTAATCGTCCGCTCCGCCGTCCAGCGCATGGATGCGGTCATCGGTCTCGCCCTTGGCGGTCAGCATTATTACAGGTGTACGGCTGAGCTTCCGGATCTTAGAAAGTATTTCCCTGCCGTCCATGCCGGGCAGCATCACATCCAAAAGCACCAGATCCGGCTTGGTATCCGTGAATACCGACAGTGCGCGGCTGCCGCTCTTGCAGCTCACGACGTCGTAGCCCTTGCTCCTAAGATATAGGGTCAGTATCCTGACTATGTTTTCATCGTCGTCTATAACCAGTATTCGTTCATTATCCATTGCTTTCTCCCGAACAGATAAGCTTTTGCGGCGGCTTTCGATACACCGCCCGGAAAACGGTGGTGTTGCTTTCTCCCGAACTGCTACGCCTTTTGCGGCGGCTTTAGGAACCGCTCAGACTCCGGTGGTATTGACATCCCGAGAGGCGTCGGCACATTCGACCCTTATTCCGCTTCGCTTAAACAGCGCGGCGGCAACGCCATTGCCGGGGACGGTTTTCCCCGAAAAGCTTCCGTCATAGATGGTCCCTGCTCCGCAGGACGGACTGCGGCTTTTGAGCACGCAGCGGTCTATGCCGAGTTCGCCAAGCTTTGCCAGTATCCTTTCCGCACCAAGCACATATTCCGCCGTCACATCGCGGCCGTCCCTTGTTACGACCGAGGCGTTTCCGTCAAGCACGTCCTCTCCGCTTCCCCCGACGATCTCCGCCGGAGTTCTGGGGGTAGGAAGTCCTCCCTCGCATTCGGGGCATACCGGGACGGCAAGCCCCTTGGCATACAGCTCCTTCAGTTCATGGTTGACTGCGCAGCCGCCGTCATAGCGGCAGCATATTCCGAGCAGGCATGCCGATACTGCAATCATTTTATCATAAACTCCCGTATAAAATGTGGATTTTTTGTTAATTTTGACCTATTTCGGTAAAATCGGTTCATTATACCACGCTCCGCGCATTCTGTCACGCTCCGTCTGGCGGAAAAGAGAAAAGAACCTGCAGCATAAAAAGGCTGCATATTGACATTTTCCGTATGCATATGCGTCCGGTTTATGGATTCTGCGCTTGTCATCGTTCGGTATGTATGCGGTTCAAAAAAGTGCAGCCATACCCGGAAGGACACAGCTGCACGCTCTGCAAAAGGGCTTTTATCAGTTTCCGTAAATCGGACTGTATCGGTTGCTTAGCGTAGAAATGACTTCATTTTTATGCATTGAAGTACATGTCATAAACGATATAGCCATGTATGCCGTCCAATGATCCGTCATATGTTTCCTGACACATCATGCACCGCGGTTCTTTCATTGGGTAACCACCGGTTGGAAAGATATTGTAATCTGATGATGTGCGAAATCCGACTTGGTTATAAAATTTATAATTTCCTTCAACGGTTATTCCTTTATAGCCCAATTCTCTCACTTTCTCAATTCCCATCATCAACATAGCGGTTCCGATTCCTTGGCGAAAATAATCCGCATGAACAGATACGGGCGCCAGCATAACGATTTCGGAATCGCTCCCGTCGCCATGTCCGCCATCTCTTGTGGGAGACAACGGAAATTTTGAAAATAAAAAGTGCCCCACCACTTTGTTATCCAGTTCAGCCACAAAGGACAATTCCGGAATATAATATTTTGAATCTCTGATTTCCTCAACTAATGCAATAATATCGGTTCCGTCGGAATAGTCCGTGCCTTCCTGAAACGAACGCAGTATTAGAGAAACAATGCTCTTATAATCCTTATGTTCCTCCGGGCGAATCGTGATCTTCTGATTCATCATACGCTTATCCTCTCCTCAAATCCCTATTTATACATCAAATGCCGTCCAACCGGCTTTTGAAATACAGCAGTCTGCTCTTCACTTCTTCGTTATTCCGAACCTGCAATGCCCACTCCCCCCACAATACTGTTTCCAAGACTTCCCGGTCACGATCCGGTTCCCGGTCACAGCGATTTATCCTTACGGAAACGGCAGACAAAACCGGTCTGCCATGAGCTCCCGATCATCTTCTACAGGCACACCCTGCCGGCTCAGCTGCTTCATCAACCCATTATCCTTACGGAAACGGACAGACAAAACCGGTCTGCCATGAGCTCCCGATCATCTTTTGCAGGCACACCCTGCCGGCTCAGCTGCTTCATCAACCCGGTGAAGTATTGCGGTACACCGTTGAAGTATTGCGGTGTATAATAATAATTCTCCTTGGTTTTGGCTTTGACATTTAGTTCATTATACCATGTGAAAGCCCGGCCGTCAACGGCAGTGTTGGCTCAGCCGAAACAAACGATACCGGAGAAAATCGAAGCGGTGAAGGAGAATCGGGTTCGGGCCTAAATGCAAATCTCCGTACTGCTGCCATTGGATTTATCCTTGCGTACTATTATCTGTCTTTCAATACGCTCCTTCAGTTCCGGAACATGGGAGATTATTCCCACAAGGCGACTGCCTCCGGACAAGCTGCACAGTGTTTGTATTGCCTGCCGGCGTGATTCATCGTCCAACGTTCCGAAGCCCTCGTCGATGAACATGGTATCCAATTGGATACCTCCGGCGGACGACTGCACCTCGTCTGCCAAGCCAAGCGCCAGTGAGAGCGACGCTTTGAACGTTTCGCCTCCGGACAGCGATGTAACGCTTCTGATCGTACCGTTATAATGGTCTATGACATCCAGCTCCAATCCGCTCTGGCTTCTAAACTGATCCGCATCGCTATGCCGCCGGAGCGAATACTGTCCGCCCGTCATTACGTCCAAGCGTCTGTTGGCCCTGACAATAATGCGGTCAAAATACGCCATCTGAATGAAGGTTTCGAGCGTGATCTTCTCCTTGCCCCTGACCTGTCCGTTGGCAGTATTGGATAGTGCGCCGATCCAAGCCGTCCTATGCTCCAAAGCCGTTAGCTCGCTCAGCTGCTTTACTATGTCATCTCGCACCTTTCTGTTGGTTTCAAGCCGTGCAAAGACGGACTTTTGAAGCTCTGTCAATCGCCTCTGCTTCGCCTTAAGCTCATCGCTTGTTTCTATTAGCTGTTCCTTGTCAAAAACCTCTGTTTCGGATAGCTGCTGCTGCGCCTGCTCAATGCGTCCCCTAATGCCTGCAAGCTCCCTTTTGCAGGAATTGAGCGACTCCTGTGCCGATTTGAGCGCATTCTCCATCTGCCTGATCTGCCTGCTCAATTCATCCCTGCGCGCCTTGGCAGCCTCTCTGCTTGGAAATGCAAGCTTTTCACGGAGCGACTGTTCCTGCTGCATATAGGCCTGCCGCTTGGCCGAGTCGGCGGAAATGCCGGCGTTCAAATCGGATAATTGCTTGTCTGCTCTTTCAAGCTCAATACCATCATCCCGGATAAGAGCTTCCAATTGCTCCCTTGCCTTAATCCGGTTTTCTTCACGCCTGAATGCTTCTTCCAGCTCTATCAGCTTCGCTTCCGCATCGCTGCGGGCGTTTTTCAGCAGAATAACGATGTGTTCTTCGTCACAGCCCTCAAAAAGCGTTTCGGCATGTTCGAGCAGCACCGCCTTCCTGCGGTCCGCATTATTCTTGGCCTCCGCTGCATCTTCGCTCGCCTTCTTCGCCAAAGCCTGCGCCCTATCGGCTTTAATCCTCGCTTCTTCCACGGAATCCTCCGTCGGGACATCGCTCGACAGTGCGGCAATGCACGGATGGTCGTACGAACCGCACACGGGGCAGGGCTTGCCCTCCTCAAGGGTCTGCGCAAGTATTCCGGCTTGGGCGCTCAGAAACAGCCTGTTCAAACGCAGATGTTCATTCTGAAGCTCTGCGGCTCTCTCATCCGCCTTTCTGTAATCGTCCTGTTTGTCCTTCAGTATGGAGCGATAGACCTCAAAATCCCTCTGCTCAATAGCCAGCTTTTTCAGCGAATCCAGCCTTTCCTTCGCCTTGCTCAATTCGTTGCTTATGCGTTCCCTCTGAACTCCGGCATCCTCAAGCTCCTTGTGCTGCCGCTCTCTTTCCTCCCTTCGGCTTTTGATATCCTCCGCCTTTTTGGTCAGCTCTTCGCACGATCTATTGTTATCCGCAATGGTTTTTTCAATCGCAGCAAAGGCTTTTTCAATCTCAGCCAGCTCATCATACTGCGGCATTTGAGCCTCGAGCCGTGCAAGCTCCTTTCTTCGTTCATCGAGCAGCGGTGATTTGGCTTCTTCATCATTCAAGGCAGTCGTCAGCTTCTCGAGCAAAGCTTCCTTGGCTTTAAGTTCCTCATTTGATTTTTCCAAATCCGCCAACGCTTTCTCCCGCGCTTCCGCCATGCCGAGCTGTGCTCCCACCGCTTCAATCTCCAGCGTAATGGGTTCGGCTTGCTGCCTGAAAAGCTCCTCCGATTCTTCATCGGCTCTAATCAAATCATTGACCGTTTCAATTATTTCGTCGGCTGTAAATGCCGGTGACATTGACGCGGCGCAATCCTTTATACGCTTCACCGCATCCGTATGCGGACTGTCATCCGGGCAGGCAATGTTCTGAACAAAGCCTTTCAGCACTCGCTGCGCCTCGCCGAATCTTTGATTAAGCGAATTGGCATCGGCTTTCAGCTCGTCCTGCAGCTTTTTGAAATAATCCGTCTGAAAGATATTGCGGAATATCTCCTGCCTTTTGGTCGTATCGGCAAACAGCAGCTCGCGGAAATCCCCTTGAGCTATCATGGCTATCTGCGAAAACTGCTGATAATCGACGCCCAAAATCTCCCTCGACGCTTTCGTGACGGCGGTCGTTCCGGTTATGACACTGCCATCCGGGCGAATCAGCTCGGCATCCGCTTTCTGCGTAACCATTTTCGCTCCGTTTCTGGAGGGACGTTCATATTCGGGATTGCGGCGAACGGTGTATTCCTTTCCGCCGTATGAGAAAACCAATTCAACCAAGGTTGGGGTCTCCGGCTCGGCATATTTTGAACGCATCGTTGACGGCTCACGCATCCTGCCGCTGGCTTTTCCGTACAGCGCATAGGTTATGGCATCAAAAATGGTGGTTTTGCCTGCGCCCGTATCTCCGCAGATGAGATAGATACCGTTATCGCCAAGCCTTTCCATATCAAGCTCTTCGCACCCTGCATATGGGCCAAAGGCTGACATCTTCAAACGCAATGGTCTCATAGGCTGCCCTCCCAAATCTTTTCGATAAGTGTGTTGACATAGCTTCGCTGCTCTTCGCTCATGGGCTGATTGTTCTGAAGCTCGTACAGCTCCTCAAACAGCTTTATTGGCGTCTTGCTGTCAACATCATCCGCAATACCCACCTGTCGGTCCGTTCGAGTACGCTTGTTATCATAATCCAGCTTCATCAAATTCGGATAAAAATCCCTAAGCCGAGTCAGGGCGTTTGGAATATCATCTTCATCGGTGAGGGTGATGTAGTAATAATCATCGCCCATCAGCTCCCTAATTCGGGTCAATTCTTCGAATGTCCCCTTTAGCTTCTTAATTTCGCGCGGCGCCAGCAGCGGCAGCTCACGGATGTTGATATGACCCTTTTCTGTCATCTCCACTATGGTGACGGTCTTGTTATGATCCGCCTCGGACAGGGAATATTTCAGCGGCGTGCCGCAGTAGCGTATGGTTTCGCGGCCGATGAACTGCGGCTTATGAATGTGACCCAGTGCCACATAGTCGAAGCCATCGAAAACATCGGCGTCCACATTATCCGCGCCGCCGACGGATACCTCCTCCGATTCGGATCTTTCCGCATTTGTTATGAACTGATGTGTGATAAGAACATTGCGATTCTCGCTGCATAAGGGCAAGCCTTCCAGCGCAGTGCGGACGGCATCCGTATAGGATGTTATCTCCGCATCTTGGCGGAAGCTTCTGACATGAGCAGGCTTGATAAATGGCAGCATATACACATCCACAGCTCCCCATTCGTCATAAAGGACGGTAGGATTCAGCTTCCCTCCGTATACCTGCGACATATGAATGCCGCCGGCATCCATTATCCGGGAACCAAAGGCAATGCGCTCCGGTGAATCGTGGTTGCCGCTTATGACAAATACATGAATTTTGCGCCGCGATAAGCAGTATAGAAAATCGTCAAAAACCTGTACGGCATCCGTAGACGGTACTGATTTATCATAGACATCGCCTGCAATTATCACCGCATCCGGCTGCTCCGCATCGACTATTCCAATGATCTGCTCCAATATGCGCTTCTGGTCGTCAAGCATAGAAAAACCATTGACACGCTTTCCAATGTGTAAATCCGACAGATGAATCAGCTTCAATTTTTCGCCCCCCATCCTTTATTCTTTTTACTGTACTCAGATGTAAACTCCGTAAATAGAATGTTACAAAATAATGCGCCTGCTGTCAAGCCTTCAAAGCTGAATATGAATCTAATACCGTATTTTGAGCATGATAATAAGGGAATAATCTGCAAATGCTTGAAAAATGCATTGTTTTATGCTAATATTAAAGGTAATAACATCGGAGGCAAGGATATGAGAATCTTTAATTACTCTTCCATAAAGGATCAAAAGTGGGGATCGGATACCCTTGGACTGATTGCGGCCATTTACAGGTACGCAGGCAAGCAGGAGCTCTATTTGAATCAGCGCCCCGAAAAACTCGACAAGCTTGTTGATATTGCAATGATACAGAGCACCGAAACATCAAATGCCATCGAGGGAATCGTCACCACGAGTTCACGCCTCCGACAGATCATTAATGAAAAGACAACGCCCAGGGATCGCAATGAGCAGGAGATAGCCGGCTACCGGGAGGCGCTATCCATCATCCATGAAAGCTTTGATGTTATTCCGATTACGCAGAACTATATCCTTCAGCTGCATAAGATTATGTACAGCCACACCAACAACCCAATGGCAGGAAGAACCAAATCGGTGCAGAACTATATCAGCGCTGCCTATCCGGGCGGCAGGATGGAAACCCTGTTTACTCCGCTTGCACCATATGAGACTCCGGAGGCGCTCGACAGGATTTGCGAGGAATACAATCGGGTGATAGGCAACATGGAGGTTGAACCGCTGATTGCAATTCCGGTATTCATCCATGATTTTCTGTGCATTCATCCGTTTAACGATGGGAACGGCAGAATGAGCAGGCTCTTAACCACCCTGCTTCTATATAGAAATGGCTTCTATGTGGGCAGGTACATATCGCTTGAAGCCAAGATTGCCCAGACTAAAGACCTGTACTATGATGCGCTTGCCAAGGCGCAGACGGGTTGGCACGACGTTGAAGAGGATGCAACACCATTCATCAACTATCTTCTCGGAACAATCCTTGCAGCATATAAGGATTTTGAAGAAAGGTTTGAACTCATCGAAGCAAAACTTCCTGCGCATGAAATGGTGAGGAGGGCGACCCTGAAAAAGATCGGCCGATTCAATAAACAGGATATTAGAGAGCTGTGTCCCACGCTCAGCGACAGCTCAATCGAGGGCGCACTCAGAAAGCTTGTGGACTCGGGCGAACTGAAGCGAGAGGGCAATGGCAAGAACACATGCTATTTCAGGCTCAATTAGCTTTCCCGCAATCACTCCGTTATTCCCGTAAATCAGAAATCTTAATAATGGAATATTGATGACGCCCAACGCTGATCGTGTTGGTGAAAGTTAAAGCAAGGGATCGCCGAAAGCGTACATAGCTTTTCGGCGTATTTGTTATATATCTCAAGCCCGTTTCTAAGGGCGTTGTTGTCCTTTGCTCGTTCCAGCTTTTCCATTCAAACCCGGATATGTTCGGCAGCAGCCTTGCCGCCGTTCTCGGTGAATATGCGGAGCATAGCCGGCTTGCCGAGGCCTCCCCTGCTCCACGCAAGGGGATTCCTTGAAAGCCTTTCGGAGAGAATATGACTGATAAGCGGCTCGGTGCAGCTTCCGAAATGGACTCCGTTCAGACGCTCTATGATGGAATCCCAATTCTTCCGGAAGGAATTAACTATCTGCGAAAGAGCCTCCTTGTCAATTTGTGGAATCTCGCAAATCATTTATTCGTTCCGTCAACTGGTGCATGGCTCATCGACTGTGTGTTTCAGTTTCATATTTGGAGAACAAAACTTGAAAAACAAGTAAAAATATTGGAGAACGCCAATATTTGTGTTTATTTATGAGGGCGGATATGCTATAATGTATTTTAGAATGCGTAATTGCGCTATTGTGCGGAAACAACAAGGCTGTTTGTAGGAGGTATATGGCATGGATGTAAGCTATAACAAATTATTCAAGATGCTTATTGATAAAGGAATGAAAAAGACGGAGTTTGCCAAAGAGGTGGGCATAAGTGCGAATACTCTTGCGAAACTTTCCAGAAATGAAACCGTCTCAATGGAAGTAATTATCCGTATTTGCAGAGCGCTTGGCTGCAGCGTTGATGATATTATGGACATCCTCCCGGAAACAAGGGTACTCGGTTAAGGAGGAATAGGAATGGACAGTTCGTTTCCTTATATAGCCTCACTTACAAGAGAGCCGTTCCTGTTTTATGAGATGAGAACAACTGCAAAACTGATGGTCGAAGGCCTGGCTGAATCAGAAATCGTTGATCGGATTTGCGCCGACAACCTGTTTCAGTATCCGACGGAAAAGTCGATCAGGAAGATGGCAAAAGCCTGTGTAAAAAGGCTAAAAGGGATGGGAGATGAAACGCTGATTTCTGCGATTGCATCACAGCCTACGGATGTCGCAAAGCAGATTTGCCTTTATGCCCTTATGAAGCAAAGCCGCCTGGTCTGGGAATTTATGCTGACAGTAATCGGAGAGAAGTACCGCTTAAGGGATTCCTCGTTTGGTAAGATAGACTTGAATTCATTCTTTCTGCGTTTGCAGGAACAGAACGATGCTGTTGCCGGTTGGAGCGATACTACGATTACAAAGCTGAAACAAATAATCACTCGAGTTTTGGTTGAGACGGAGTATCTTGATGACATTCGTGCAGACCACTTAAATCCGGTTTGGCTTAATCCCATTCTGGAAAACGCTATCAGAAGCAATAATGATGATGTTATTCTTCCGGCGTTCAACTATTTTTCTTAAAGGAGGCACAATATGGCTGACATACAAGAGCGTTTGGACGGGCTGCGCATCCATATTCAGGAGCCGGAGTTCCTTGAAGGAAAAGGTCTTAGCTGTACTAAACTCCAAACCAAGCAACTATATCTCGGAAATGCTCAGTCCAACTCTTGGAGTGTCGCCAGAAGATGTTCTGAATATTCCCATACCGCATCAGGATGATTTAAGAGTACTTAACATTGTAGATGCAAACCTTAATGTATCGAAACTTGATTGGGATTCCTTTGAAACCTCATGGGATTTCCAGTGCCATCCGCTGATTGAATTAAAACTGGTGCCGGGTACGGTACGGACATGAATAAGTGGAGTTTTAAGATCTCTCAAGCATTTAAAAACTGGGAAATGGTCTGTGAGGAACGTTTTCAGTGCCTCAAAGCCAACGAGGAAGAACTGAACCGCATTTTCATCGACATCTACGGATTGCAGGACGAGTTGACACCGGAGGTTGATGACAAGGATGTAACCGTCCGCAAAGCTGACCTTGGCCGGGATATTCGTTCCTTCATTTCCTATGCTGTGGGCTGTATGTTTGGCCGTTACTCTTTGGATGAAGCCGGCCTTGCATATGCCGGCGGAGTGTGGGATGCTAACAAATATAAGACCTTCCCGGCAGACAAGGACAATATCATTCCGATATGCGACGATGAATATTTTGAGGACGATATTGTTGGCCGCTTTGTGAAGTTTGTGGAAACAGTCTACGGTGCAGACACACTGGACGAAAACCTGAAATTCATTGCCGATGCTCTGGGCGGCAAAGGTCAGCCCAAGGATGTCATTCGCAGCTATTTCATGAACGACTTCTTCAATGACCATTGCAAAATTTATCAAAAGCGCCCGATTTACTGGCTGTTTGACTCCGGTAAGAAAGGCGGATTCAGAGCGCTGGTCTATATGCACCGTTATCAGCCGGATACCATTGCCAGAATGCGCACCGACTATGTGCATGAACAGCAGGCACGTTATCGCACCGCCATTGCGGATCTGGAGCAGCGTATTGCTTCTGCGTCCACCGGTGAGCGTGTGAAGCTGAGCAAGCGTCTCAAGACCCTGCAGGAGCAGGCTGCGGAAATCCATGGCTATGAAGAAAAGATTCATCATCTGGCGGACCGGTACATTGCTATCGACCTTGATGACGGCGTGAAGAATAATTACGAGATCTTCAAGGATGTCCTGGCGAAGATAAAATAAGGAGGAGGCCGTATGGCTAGTATTGACTTGCAAAAAATAGTACATGATCTGAACAAGCGCTTTGCAGCTCCTCTGCCTGAGTTCTATAAGCGCCGTATCATCTTCTGGTATGACGAGGACAGAGAATTTGAAGATAAGGTCGAAGAGCTGGCTCCGGATAATGCCAAGGTGCTTGTGCTGACCGGATGCAATAACTTTGAAGCTAAAAAGCTTCTTGCCGTGGACGATACAACGAGCAATTATCTTGTGTATTGTCCGCTGCGCTATGAAAAGCCGGATGACAACTGGCTTATCAACATCGAGCTTTACAGCGAGGAATTTCGCGCGGATCTCAACTCCATCCGGATGGACGAGATGGGCTTGCCGAACAATGCCACTGTGCGCCGGGTGGTGAAGGGGTATCAAAAGTTCTTCAACAATATCGAGCGCCGCAAAAACGTTGCCGCAATGGCAAAGAATATTGCCACGGCTTCACAGCTGCATATGGCGGTCATGGCTTCTATATGCGGCATAAAGGAAGCACAGCCTTCCGGCATTATCCGTACAGTGCTTTCGCAGTCTCCGGATATGGACGCCAATACCATTTATCAGGATTTGGTGAAGTATGGCGCTCAGAATCCGTTTTGGGTGATGGTTGCCCAGGCTACCGGCTATTCTGAAGGGGATGACATGGATCTGGGGCGCCTTGCCGCCCATATTCTGCTGACCGCCGCTACCAGAACCATGCGCCCGGAATATCTGGCAGGATTGGACAGCTTTATTTCCGCTCCCCATCAGTCATATTGCTATGATATGGTTTCAGAGTGGCTTCAGGCCGATCCTGACGGGCTTTACCATATTGCCCGTTTCGTAGAGGATGAAGCAAGGCTGAGCGCAAGGTTTATGAAGCTGAATGCGGAAGATTTGGTCGATACCGAGTGTTTCCCTTGCATCAACGAATGTATCCTAAAAATTTTGATGAAAGAGATCAGCGATTACATCATCAATGTGGATACCATCAGCTCTGTTGTAGAAAAGCGTCGAACCATGGCATGGTACGCTCCGGTGTCCTGCTATTATGAAGGTCTCCTGCAGGTGGCCAATATGCAGGCATTCTTACAGGAACACGCATCCGGATTCCACCTTGCGCAGGCACGTCAGATTTGGAAAGCCTACACAACTGACTACTTCAAGATGGATACCTATTATCGACAGTTCCATTTGTGCTTTGATAACAGCCTGACCGTCTCCAATGAAGTGCTTGACGATCTGTTCAAGCATGTTGTTGAAAAGGTGGAAGGGCTGTATAACGGCCGGTTCCTGACGCAGCTGAGCAGCAACTGGTCGGATGTTTGTGCCGATGAACTTGCTAAGTATGGACGCATTTTGGAGGTTGGTCAGCAGGAGTCGTTCTACCGCAGTAAGGTGGCATCCAGCGAAAACAAGGTGTATGTCATCGTTTCCGATGCTCTGCGCTACGAGGTTGCGGCATCCCTGACGGAGCAGCTGCGCCGTGAGACCCAGGGCAGGGTCACATTGGAAAGCGTCCAGGGCATTTTCCCGACGATCACTAAATTCGGTATGGCTGCATTGCTTCCGCACAGGGAATTGAATGTGGTGCCAAAGACGACCGGCGGTGTTTCCGTCCTTGCAGACGGCGCTTCTACTGAAATGCAGAACCGTGATAAGGTACTGAAAAACGCCCATGGCGCAAGCGTGGCATTGCAGTACAAGAATATTATCAAGATGAAACGTGCCGACCGACAGGCGTTGGTCAAGGGCATGGATGTCGTGTACATTTACCACGACAAAATAGATGAAGCCAGCCATACGGCTGACAATCTGGTGTTCCCGGCCTGTGCTGATGCGATTGCCGAAATAAAAAATATCGTCCGCATTATCTGCAACGAGTTCGGCGGAACCAGAATCTTTATCACGGCTGACCACGGTTTCCTGTACACCTACAGCCCGCTGACCGAGGACGATAAGGTCGATAAGGCCGGCTTCAATCAGCAGTGTGTGGAGTATGGACGTCGCTATGCAATCATGCAGAAAGGCGCAAAGCCGGACTACCTTATGCCGGTAAAATTTGTTGACGAGCAATCCGGATTTGATGCTTTTGCACCGAGGGAAAATGTTCGCATCAAAACGAGCGGCGGAGGTCTGAACTATGTGCATGGCGGTATCAGTCTGCAGGAAATGGTCGTCCCTGTGATTGACTATCAGTTCCTGCGCAACGCAAGTATGACCTATCAGCGCAACCGTGAAAAGTATGATACAAAGCCTGTTTCCATCAGCTTGCTGTCTGCTACACGAAAGATAAGCAACATGATTTTCTCATTGAATTTCTACCAGAAAGAAGCTGTTGGAGATAATCGTTCTGTTTGCAATTACCAACTGTACTTTACCGATGCCGGCGGCAAGCATATCAGTGATACAGCTCGTATCATTGCAGACAAAACAAGCGATAACGGACAGGATCGCACCTTCCGCTGCAGCTTTAACCTGAAAAGCATGAAATTCAGTAAGCAGGACAGCTACTATCTTGTCATTGCAGATGAGTCCGGTTTTCACAAGCCGCAGCGTGAGGAGTTCAGGATCGACATCGCCTTTGCTCCGGACGAGTTTAACTTCTTCGGTTAATATGTCCGTGGAGCTGTGAGAAACCGAGCAGCTGCTTATTGGCCGGCGAAAAACAGGGAAAGCAATATGACTTCTGCCCGAAATAAGGTCGGAAAAAGAAAGGCTGCTCTCCTTTGCAGAGTATGCAAAAGATGCGCAGCCCGAGATTCCGGTCATCTTGATCCGGAGTATTATTGAAAGAATTAATATCTTTGATGAAGATTATGAGCGTTTGCGCCGCTTCTTCATCATGCGTTCGGCGAGCTTTATGCCATGAACGCATCATGCCGATTCACCGTTACGGCCTTCCCGGGCCTCCGGGTTTTCCTCCGCCCGGGCCGCCGGGTTTTCCTCCACCCATGCCGCCGCCCATATTGCCTGATTCGGAACCGTCGTTTGTTGTTACGTCGCCGCCGTTATTCGTGAAGCTTCCGCTCGCGTCAATCGCTGTGTTGCCGTTGCCGCCGCAGGTCAGACGCAGCGTACCGCCGTTGACGATGATATCGCCGTTGGAGTCGATGCAGTCGCCTTCCGACACGATCGTGAGCGAACCGCTGTCGATAATGACGAAGTTATCGGTGCTTGCCTTGAACGGGTCTCGGCTGTCGTCATCATCGTCGGCAGCGTTTATGCCGTCATCGGAGGAGATGATATCAATGCTGCCGCTTCTGATGGTCACGCTCGTGGCCTCCAAGCCCTCATAGCAATAGGGAATTACGAAGCTGCCGCTTTCGATGACAAGGCTGCCGACAGCGCTGACCGCATTTTCGCCGTCATACTTCTCTATGTTCTCAATGCTGCCGAAAAGCGAAGCGACCTCCTCGCCGATATCCGGATCTTCCGCTTCCGCAGAGGCAGTCTGTCCCGGCGTGTTCGTCGTCTGCATTCCCTGTTCGTCCGTCTGTATCGGAGGCGTATCGCCTTTGCAGCCAAAAGCGGCGATGAGCGCCAACGCCAGCACGAAAATGGCGATTTTCTTAAGAACTGATTGCATTTCTTCTCCATCCATCCTGTATATTTATTTGTATAATTATAGCATCTTAGTTTGTCTCAAGCAACGAATTATTATGAATTTTTCTTGTCACATATGCATTTTGAACACGGCGGTCGGATTTTTATCGTTCTCCGGCAGCGTGCCAAGCTCCCTGATATAGGCTGCGGTCGCCAGCGAAAGCGCGGCCTTCCCGTGCTTAGTGCGGATAGCGTCAACGGTGCGCTCCACGGTCAGCCGCTTGTCCCTCTCTTCCTCATCGGAAAAGAAGCTGAGCTGCATGGGAGCGTTTGCACTCACGAGCGCCGTGCCCCTTATGCCAAGGCTGCGTATGGGTCTTTCCCAGGCATAGTTATCTCTCAGCAGCTTCAGCGCCGCATCACGAAGCTCCAGCGCGATACAGCTTGGCCTTGTAAGCTGCATTTGGCGTTCAAAGGTCACAAGGTTCGTATCCCTTATGCTCAAAACCACGGTAGAAGCTAGCAGCTCATGCCTGCGGAGGCGTTCCGCAACGGTCTCGCTCAGCGCCTGAAGCAGCGACAGCGCATCCCTTTCATCGTGCATATCCCGCGGCGGCGTGCTGCTGTTGCCGATGGACTTTATCGCCGCCTCGCTGCCGAGGGGCATCACGGGGTCAAAATCCAGACCGTTGGCGTGGCATCTCAGCATATCTCCGCTCAGCCCCAGCCATGAATGCACGAGCCTTTCATCGGCGTTGGCAAGCTGCCCTATCGTCATTATCCCCCTCTTATTGAGCTTCTCCTGCGTGCGCCTGCCGACAAAGAGCAGATCCTCCACCGGCAGGCACCAGACCCTTGTTCGGAAATTTTCGGGCGTTATCACGGTGGTGGCGTCGGGCTTTTTCATATCCGAACCAAGCTTGGCAAAGGTTTTATTGAAGCTCACCCCCACGGAAGCGGTAAGCCCCAGTTCGCTGCGATAGCGATCTCTTATCTCGTCCGCTATCTCCCTGCCTGCTTCTGCGCTCGGCGCATAGGTGCTGATATCTATCCATGCCTCATCCATGCCGAACGGCTCCACACGGTCGCTGTAGGTCGCCAGCAGCGCGCGGCTTTTGAGCATAAATTCCTCATACCTCTCGAAATGCGGAGGCACTATGACCAGGTTCGGGCATTTGCGCCTTGCCTCCCAAATGGGCTCGGCCGTCATTACCCCGAACGCCTTGGCGGCATAGTTTTTGGCAAGGATTATGCCGTGCCTCGCCTCTTCGCTGCCCCCAACGGCGACGGGAAGCCCTGCAAGCGAAGGGTTATCGTGGATCTCCACGCTCGCATAGAAGTTGTTCATGTCTATATGGAGTATCGTTCTGTCCATCATAATTCTCCTAATGAGCTAATAAGCGAATTATATCACCCCTATCAAGAGATGTAAATAGCATTATTCTATTTTTAAGAGACTTTTTTCAAAAAAAGTGCTTGCAATCGGGAATCCTATGCTGTATAATGAGAAAAAAGCTGTAATGCTATAAATGCTGTATGCGTTAATTTATTACAGGAGGAACTATGGAGCAGAAAATCAATCTCGGCAGCAAGCTTGCCGAGCTTCGCAAGGCGCGCAGGCTGTCCCAGTGGGATGTGGCAAAGCTCGTGTCCGTAAGCGGCGACCCGATAACCAACCGCGCCGTCAGCAAATGGGAGACCGGCGACAGCCAGCCGAACGCCGAACAGTTTCTTGCGCTGTGCAGGATATTCGATGTTCGCGACGTACTCGCCTGCTTTCTCGGCATAAGCGCACCGGAAGGCGCGGCGGACGGCCCGATGGCGCAGCTCAACAAGCTTGGGCGCGAGCGTGTGGAGGAATATGCCTCTCTGCTTGCCGAAAGCCCCGAATTCTCCTACAAGCAGAAGATAATCCGCGTTACAAGGCAGATGCCCCTTTACGACCTGCCAGCTTCGGCAGGTACGGGCGTATTCTTAGACAGCGACAGCTACACGCTCATCGATGTTGATGAAAACGTGCCGGAGACCGCCAATATTGCCGTGCGCATCAGCGGCGATTCCATGAGTCCCCTGTTTTCCGACGGTCAGATAGTCTATGTGCGCCAGCAGCCGGAGCTTAAATCCGGGGATATTGGCATATTCGTGCTAAACGGAGAAGCGTACTGCAAAAAACTGGAGACCGATGGCGGCGTGCGACTCGTTTCCCTCAACCCGATGTATAAGCCCATCAAGGTCAAATACAGCTATGAGCTTCGCGTCGTTGGCAAGGTCGTGGGCTGATACCCTGCCGAATCGCCCCACAGCTTCGCCGCAATATCCGATGCGCCAAACGGAATCAATAGAAAAAATTCACCATCGGGGTGAGTCCCCGATGGTGTGTGTTTATCGAATAGTCTGTCATTCGCCGGTTACAGAGCCGGCAGGAAGAAGGTATTCATCAGTGTTCATGTCCGTGAGATTTGTTTCCGTAATGAGCTCCTCTACCGCATTATCGAGCAGCGCGTCCACAAGCTCTTGGGATATGGCTGCCCGGCAGCCCTCATCATATTCAAACATCACCGCTTTAACGATGGCTCCGCTTTCATAATACGTATGAGTATCGCAGCCATACGGATTCCAGAAGCAGCAGAGCGCATAGCCAATTATCTCGTCGCCATCCATAATGGTTATGCGAACCCTTGTATCGGAAGCTTCCAAGTCATATCCGTTTTTCCAAGTGGAGCCAACCCATTCCTCATGGTAAGCTCCGCGAATTGTTATGTTGCTGCATCCATCCCTGACAACGCTCTTATTCCGTTCAAAGGAGCGCAGATCTCCGATGCCCGAATCGAACAGGTATTCGTTATCGCACTCGATTTTAAGCGTAGTTCCGGGCAAATCGAAAGTCATACTCGCCGAGCCAAAGTACAAGCCGCAGCTGAATATCCAATAGATGCTTATCCCGTCCTGTATGGGGGTCTCGGTCACCCCTTCGGGAAGCAGCGATTTCTTGGCTTCGTCAATGCGTGAAGCATTGCCGTTTACGCTCTCGTCAACCCTTGCACTGTCTGCCGCCGAGTCCTCGCTCTCGTCAGCCCTTGCACTGTCTGCCGCCGGGTCCTCGCTCTCGTCAACCCTTGCGCTGTCTGCCGCCGGGTTTCCGGTCTCATCAACCCTGCCGGACTGCACGGCAGCACCGGACTGCTTCGAGCTGTCGGCGGCATACACCGCCAGCGCTCCGAGGAGCAGCGCAGCGCAGAGAACGATAGCAATGGTCATTCTGATTCGTTTCGTCATTTCAATTCCTCCTTTTAGTGTCTGACATATTTGCACACCTGAAATCAGGTATACAACACTAATTATACATAAAAAAAATAAAAGTCAATACATATGTCTGCCAATTTGGCAATTTCTGCAATATATTCTATTGAAGTTTACACTAACCATGCCTTGACGCACAGGACAAAGCGAAAATACGGCCTATTCCGCTGTAAAAATCCATGCAGCAATCGGAAGTATGCCGTAAGCTTTTATTCATGAACGCAATAGGAAGAAAAAATCATTGCTTATCAATGTGAAAGAATTTGCACAAAAGGATGGCCGCAGCCGGTTCTATGCCATTGTCATACTCTATGCCATTGTCACATTCAACGACAATGTAATTTCATAATGCCCTTCCGCCGATGCAAGGGTCAAAGACCCGTAAAAATCAATTTTTCATCCAACGGTTTGCTCATTGG
Organism: uncultured Clostridium sp.; assembly: GCA_900542285.1. Taxonomy (GTDB): domain Bacteria; phylum Bacillota; class Clostridia; order Christensenellales; family CAG-138; genus PeH17. The sequence goes on along the minus strand of UQNF01000002.1, from coordinate 20,091 downwards.
CTTCGCTCATGGAAAAAAAGCATTGAGCGTTTCGGAGCTGTTCACGGAGAGAGCAGAAGGCAATAAAAAGCGGCACAGGCGCTTGTCCTATGCCGACAAAGAACACGGTATCGGGCATTGCCGATGCACGGTTCATTTCGATGTTCAATTATAGAAATACGTCCCCTCGCAGACCGTTTCTGCAGGCCCTGTCATATAGAGCGTATTGTCATCACGCCATTCGATGACGAGCGTGCCTATCTCCACATGGACATTGACCCTGCGTTCCGTCCTTCCGGCAAGAATGCAGGCGACGACGGAGGCGCATGCGCCCGTGCCGCAGCACATGGTACAGCCGCAGCCTCGCTCCCATGCACGCATAACGATATTGCTCCTGTCGATTATCTGCACAAAGTCAACATTGGTTCGCCTTGGAAATATGGGTGAATGCTCTATATCCTTGCCGTAGTATTCAACATCCAGCAGATCGCAGTCGTCCACAAAGGCAACGGTATGCGGAACTCCGGTATTAACGCTTGTCACTGTGAAGCGTTTGCCGTGCGAAAAGAGACTCTTTTCAATGAACCTGCCCTCTGCGGCGACCGGAATGTCGGCGCAATCGAGCCTCGGCTCGCCCATGTCGACCCCAATGGAGACGACCCTGCCGTCCTCAACGACCGCAGTGGGCCTTTTGATGCCGGAAAGCGTTTCGACGGTGAACTCGTTTACGGGCATTATGCCCTTTTCGATGACGAATTTGACAAAGCAGCGTATGCCATTGCCGCACATCTCCGCCTCGCTGCCGTCGATATTCAGTATCATCATGCGAATATCGGCAATATCCGAATTGCGTACGATAAGCAGGCTGTCAGCGCCGACGCCGGTATTGCGGTGCAGTATGCGCGCGGCAAATTCGTTTACATTCTTGATTTTTTCCTCACGGTCATCTATCAGCACCATATCGTTGCCCAGACCGTGCATCTTGGAAAAGCGGAATTCCATCCTTTTTTCAGTCCTCAATATCGTAGCCTGCGGGTATGAAATCGAACACCAGCTCGCAGACTCTGTCGGAACGCTCCTCATGCGGAAGATGTCCGGAATTGCGAACAAGCTGGAACTTTACATTCGGGAGTGCGGCAAGGTATTCGTCACGCATATCAAGAGGATGCCACTTATCCTCATCACCCCAGAGCAGAAGCGTTTCCGCCTCCACGCTTCGAAGCACTTCAAGCGCATCGTCCTCGTCAAAGGCATTGACGGTTCTCCTCACGCCGTAGCGGACATCGGGATTCTGGAAGGGATTGGCGTACTGATCCACATCATGCTCCTTGAGTATCGTATGGTCAAACGTGCATTCGTTGATAAGCTTTGCAACGCTCTTTCTTGAAAACACGCTTCCGGCAAGCGGCCCGAATATTCCGCTTTCAAGCAGGCGTATGGAGAACGGCATAGCCGCAGTAACGCCGCCGGGCGCAATGGCAATGACCTTATCCACACGCTCGGGGTGCATGCTCGCAAGCATCAGCACGAAATCCGCGCCCATCGAAAAGCCCAGAAAATGAGCAGTCTCGATGCCCATCGCATCCATGAACCTTGCAAGGCTTTCGGCATGGTCGGCAATCGAATAGTCAAAATAGTTCGGAAGTTCGGAATAGCCGTGGCCTGCAAGATCGAGCGCAATGACCCTGTACTTGAGAGAAAGCTTGGATATGAGCTTATTAAAGGTGTATAGCGACTGACCTGCGCTGTGAACCAAGATCAGCGGCTCACCCTTGCCCGACTCGATGTAATGAAACCTTGCGGTCTCATAGCGGGCAGCTATCGGGCGAACCCTGCCCTCGCACTCCAAAACCTCCTGCTCGGCCGAACGATGCTCGGCGGTCAGGTTTTCAAGCCTCTTAGCCGCACCCGCTTCCCTTGCGGTCAGCTTTTCAAGCTTGCTGCTAAGTGTATTCTTGACAGACGCTGCGGAGCGCATGGAGCCGTTGAGCTTGGTCATGGCGGCGTTGACCTCGTCAAACTCCGCCTTGCAGCCCCTGTATTCCTCATCGGCAGCATCCGCCACAGCCTTGGCTGCCTCCAAAACGGTGCGCTTAAGGTCGTACCTGTCGCTTGCCGACTTCAGGCTCGCTTCAAGCTCCTGCTTCTGCTTTTCGTCCGGTGCTTCGCTCGCAGCGGTCGCGGCACGGAGTATCTGCTCCGCCCTGTGCCTTGCTTCCTCCGCCTCCCTGAGCTCGGCATTCGCCTTGTCAAGCTCGCTCTTCTTTTGCTGGCTATAACGCTTTGCATTCTCATATGCAGCCTTCTTTGCATCAAAATCGGGCTGCAGCCTGCGCTGCTGCTCCTCAAGCTGCGCATATTCGGCGGAGCATCTGTCGAATTCCGTCCTTGTCTTGCGCAGCGTTTCCTGCGCCGCTCGAAGCGTCTTATCCGCCGTAAGCTTGGCCGATGCAAGCTCCTTCACCCTGCGCTTTGCATCCTCTACCGCCGCGCTGTCCCTCTGCGCAGAGCGTACCTCCGCACGCTTTGCAGGCAGCTCGCCCGGCAGCGTAACATCCACAAATTCTCCGGTATTCTTTGAATTAATAAACTTCCTAATCTCGATCGAAAGACCCATTGCGTTCTCCTATATGAAGCCCGGCAAGCCGTATGCACGGGCATTATTTCTTTATTCGGGCATAACCCACCAATGGAGTAAAGTCCCTCAGTTTTATTTTACACGAATAATGCTCCGCTTGCAAGCAAATTTTGCGGAATTATAGGAAAATTCGGAACCAATTATCTCTATTTTTCCGTAATGCCCCATAAAGAGAAGGATATGCCGCTCTCATTTGATAAGAGAAGGCATATCCCAATCGGTTTCTAAAGCTTTCAGTCCCTGATCTCCCAGACAAAGGCTGCAGTATCGCTGAGCTCGATGTCATCGGGCTCCATCTGCGGAACGGCATTTCTCATCATGCTCATGCATTCCGCACCGGCATCGTACATCGCCCTTGAAACAAGGTTCGGCTCGCTCCAGTCGTAATTTATGGAAATGAGCCTGCCAAGCTCCTCGCCGGACGCAGCGCAGAGTATCTCCGCCTTGTGCCTTGCGTTTTTTGCTGCGCTCGTAAGCAGCTCCTCTCTTGCATTTGCAGGGTCCTTTATGGTGAATGAAATATTCAGCATGGGCTCCGCTTCGCATTCGGCAATGGAGGTCAGCGTTTCGGCAAGGCGTCCGCTGTCAAAATCAAAGCCGAGCTTCAAGCCGTATGAGCAGGAATAGCCTGCAAACACGCGCTTGAAATTCCCCCCTGTATCCTTTTTGTTTTCGTATTGCGCACTGACGCCGAATCGGGTGGTCTTAACGCTCCCCTTGTCAAATCCGATGCCGGATACGGTCTGTTCGAGGATGCTTATCCTTTTGTTCGCATTCTCGACGGCCTTTGCGTAATCCTTATCCTTTACTTCGATGTTCATGCCTATAACGACGTAATCCGGCTTAGCCTTAAAGCTGCCGACGCCCTTAACGGTGATTGTCCTTGTCATATGGCTTCCTTTCTGCTTTTCTGCTTCCTGGCTTTTCTACTTAATCGTAACGACCGTAACTCCGTAATCTCCCTCGCCGTAGTTTCCGTTGCGGAATGATTTGCAAAGGCTGTGGTGCTTCAGATACTCCTGAATGCCTGCACGCAGTGCGCCGGTCCCCTTGCCGTGGATGATGTTGACCTCGGTAAGGCCCTGCTGCTTCGCAGAATACAGGTATCTGTCCACAATGGGCTTGGCTTCATCAACGAGCATTCCGCGAATATCCAGCTCCAGCCCCACGGTGGCGGCAGGGTTGTATTCGACCTTTCTGCTCGATGTTTCGCTTGCCGTATCCTTGACCGGACGGATATCATCGAGCCGTACCTTCATTTTGATAATGCCGAGCTGCACGCTGACCTCTCCGTTTTTATCGGGCTTGGTCAGCACCGTACCGGTCTTATCGAGGCTCAGCACCTTTACGCTCTGGCCCGGGAATACGCTCTTGGGAGGCTTGCCGTCGCTTGTGCGAAGCATGGGAAGATCCTCCGCAAGCTCACCTTCCTTGGCACGGAGTGTATCGCGCTGCTGCTGAATTACCCTGTCGGCAGCACGCTGATCGATGCTCTTGATGGAGCGTATCTCAACTATCAGCTGCTCCATCTCGCGCCTTGCCCTCTCGACGATCGCCCTTGCCTCCTCGCGCGCCTTGAGCTTCATCTCCTGCCGTTCACGCTCCAGCTTCGCCCTCTCGACTTCAAGCTCCGCCCTAAGCTTTTCATGCTCCAGCCTTGCCTGCTCCGCCTGTTCCATCTCCTCCTCGGCGCGGATCCTCTTGCGTTCGGCGTCGGATATGACGGCCTCGAAATCGGTATCCTCCTTCTTGAGATAGCTCCTTGCGTTCTCGATTATTGAGTCGCTGATGCCAAGGCGTGAGCTTATCTCAAATGCGTTGGACTTGCCGGGAATGCCGATGAACAGCCTGTATGTGGGCGCAAGCTTATCCACATCGAACTCCATGGATGCGTTCTCCATGCCGCAGCGTGTGAGCGCAAATGCCTTTATCTCGCTGTAATGGGTTGTCGCCGCCGTATAGCAGCCCCTTCCGTGCAGCTCGTCGAGTATGCTCATCGCAAGCGCCGCACCCTCGATCGGGTCGGTACCTGCGCCCAGCTCATCGATAAGCACCAGTGAGCGATCGTCCGCCTCGTCCAGTATGCCGACGATATTCTTCATATGGCTGGAGAAGGTGGAGAGGGACTGCTCTATGCTCTGCTCATCGCCTATGTCCGCGAACACGCTTTCAAACACCGAAAGCTCCGTGCCGACATTTGCAGGCACGAACATGCCTGCCTGTGCCATGAGCGTAAACAGTCCGATGGTCTTTAGCGTTACGGTCTTGCCGCCTGTATTCGGGCCGGTGATGATGAGGGTAGTAAACTCCGTACCCAGCCACACATCGATGGGGACCACACGGAAGCCCGGTATCAACGGATGCCTGCCCTTGACTATGCGCAGCCTGCCCTCAGAATTGAGCTTGGGCTGTACCGCGCGGTATTCCTTGGCAAGCTTGGCCTTGGCAAAGATGAGGTCTATCCTGCCCAGCGTCATCAAATCGGTATAGATATCGTTCGCAGAGGGCTTTATCATCGCGGTAAGCTCGGTAAGTATGCGTTCGACCTCCGCCTGCTCCTCTATCACAAGCTTTTTGAATTCGTTTCCAAGCTCCACCACTGCCGTCGGTTCGATGAAAAGGGTCTGGCCGCTGCCGGACTGGTCATGGATGAGCCCAGGGATATTGGCGCGGTATTCCTGCTTTACCGGGACGACGAACCTGCCGTTCCTGATGGTTATGATGGGATCCTGAAGGTATTTGGACAGCGTGGAGGAACGGATAATGCTGTTGAGCTTTTCACGAACACGCTCGTTGGCAATGCGCTTATTTCGGCGTATCCTTGCAAGGGCGGGCGACGCGCCGTCGAAAAGCTCATCCTCGGACAGCACGCAGCGTTGTATCTCCTCCTCGATATACTGGTGGGAGATAAGCCCCGAAGCCAGATTCGCAAGCCCCATTGCGGAGTCGTCATCGGATTCCGAGACGGCCGCAAGCTGCTCACGGCAGACCCTGATGGCCTTGAGGCATTTGCCTATGTTCAAAAGCTCCTCGCAGTTCAGATACAGCGCAGCGTTCAGCCGCTTCAGAGTTGAGCGCACATCCGGGAAATCGTCCACGGGTGAATAGCCGGTGCGCAGATAGCGGCTCTCCGCCTCGGCGGTCAGCTTCAGCTCCGCACTCACATCATCCAATTCCGTCAGCGGACGCAGTTCATCCGCCATCTCTCTGCTCACGCAGCAGCCGCAGTGCAGGCGGAGCTTGGCGAGCATCTTATCATATTCAAGAACCTTTAATACTCTTTCTGTAATCATTTATCTTTTTATCCTTCTAAACCTTTATGCTATGTTCCTTAGTCGACCTTTCTGTTCCAATGCCCCCTTGTGCCTCCGGGAAGCTGGGAGACCGCCCCGCCATCCATAGCCCTGTAAAGCGCCGAAATGCGTTCGGGCACGGCTTCCTCCTTCTCTCCGATAAAGCTCAGCACAAAACCCCGGCAGGAGGGGAGCTTACCGTAAATATCGATCAAATCCGTACTGCTGCAATTCAGCATCCGTACAAGGCAGCCGGAGGAAAAGCGTGTATTGACGAGCGGAAACTGCCTTCCGGCTTCGTCGGTGACGGTTCCTGCGCTGCCGCCGCAGTTCCGGCAGCCCATATGCTCCTTTACCGGGCAGTGAAGAAGCTGCATCAGCGGTACCCTTCCGTGAACGAGCAGCAGGATTCTATCCCCGTGACGCCTGCAAAGCTCCTCCGTCTGGACCGCCGTCAGCTCCTGCGATGGAATGATATAGTCAAACCCAAAGCGGACAAGCTCATCCATCGTGGCTGAGTTCATGGCATTCATGCCTATTCCGGCTATGCGTACAGGAAGCTCCGTGCCAAGCCGCCATTGACCTATATTATTTGTCTCGACGCCGCAGAATACGCCGCTTTCCAAAAACGCCTTTGCCTTCGCCTGCGCTTCGTCCGTGATAAGCACATTCGGAAGTATTAGTATCAGCCCTTCGGGTCTGCCCAATGACTTCAGCGCCGCAAGCTCGGCTTCGGAGAAGGCTAAAGGCTCTATGCCGACATATTCCGCTCCTGCGCCGAATGCCAAGCCTGCCTCCGCCGCAGTACGGACTCTTGCGTAGATGATACTATTTTGGGGCTGTGCAGTCGGTTTCCCTTCCGAAAGATACGGGAAAGCGTAATTCGGAACCTCATTCCTTACATGAAGCGAATTCAACAGCGCATCGCATGCTTCCCTTCTGAGCGCGTTCAGCTCCGCCGCAGACAGATAGCAGTATTCATCCATCTCCACTCTGCACTTTCCCATTTCGAGCGGATAGCAGCCGAGCTTTGCAAGCCTTTGTTCATAGGTTTCGGCAGTCTGCGGCTTATTGGCACGCTGAACGACAGCGCCGAAATGCTCCGTCAAGCCTGATCCGTCCGAAAACCGAGCGGTCAACGCCGCAGGTTCGCCCACGGAGAGCTTCAATGAAAAATCCACGGCCCGCCTGATGTTTTCGCCCTCGACGCTCCTTTGTGCAAGCGTCACCAGCTCACGGCCTGGCTTGCTTGAACCCACCCTATCCGTCCGCACGGAATCGCCGTAGAGATGCGATGTGCTGAAGCTGCCCCTGTTGAACAGCTCGAACAGCTCGCCCTGCATCCTCCTAAGCTCCTTTCCCTCCGCACCGTCGATAGCGGCACGATAGCAGCGGGTAACGGTGGCGACATACTCGCTCTTCTTCATCCTTCCCTCAATCTTTACGCAGGCAACTCCGGCTCTTTGCAGCGCCGGAAGCTGTTCCAGCATCGAAATATCGTTTGGCGACAGGCAGAAATCGTTTTCCCCCGGACGCCCCGAAACGCAGGCGCGCTTGCGGCAGGGCTGGGCGCAGGTGCCGCGGTTGCCGCTGCGTTCGCCGGACATTGACGAATACAGACAGCTCCCGGAAAAGCTCATGCACAGCGCACCGTGAGCGAAGGTCTCTATCTCTATATCGCTGTTTTTTGCAAGGAATTCAATCCGCTCCATGCTGACCTCCCTGGCGAGCACGGCGCGTGTCAGACCCATATCACGGCAGTATTCAAGCCCGCCAAGGTCGTGAATGCCCATCTGGGTGCTGGCATGAAGGATCAGACCGGGGAGCTGCTGTTTTATCAGTCCTGCAAGGCCGAGATCCTGCACCAGAACGGCATCAACGCCTATCCGGTAAAGTTCCGCCGCAAAATCCAAAGCAGACGAAAGCTCCCTGTTGAACAGCAGGGTATTTAACGTTATATAGCTGCGTACTCCCCGTTCGTGGCAGTAATCCACCGCGCGGGTCAGCTCATCGCCGCAGAAATTATTCGCAAAGCGCCTTGCATTGAAGCTTCCGCCGCCGAAATAAACGGCATCCGCTCCGTTCTGCACGGCGGCAACAAGGCAGTCCATACCGCCTGCCGGGGAAAGGAGTTCCATAATCTCTCCAATTCGTATTATTTATTGTGGGCAGAATAAAGCCCCATCGCACACTTAATAAAGCCGCAACGGGGTCAGTAATTCCATATCAGGCAGCGCCGGTGTCAAACGCCGACCGGTTCGTCCTGTCGGGCGGAGGAAGCGCTCTTCTGCGCCTGACTTCCGATACGGGGCATACCCCTGAGCTGTGCAAGCTTGGCGTCTATCTGCTCTGTGCTGTTCTTGAGCTGCATATACTCATCAGCCAGATTCAGCATCGCAAGCAGTGCGCAATGATTCGCACCGAGGCTCGGATAAACCTCGCTTACCTCATGAATGCGTGCATTCACCATCTGTTCAAGCTGCTTTACATATTCCTCGTCGCCGTTCCCGGTGACATAGAAGTTTTGTCCTGCGAGAGTAACCTTAGTCCTTATCTTATCCATAGCGCACCACCCTGCCGATTATTCAAAATCATTATAGCACAGATACGCCCGGAATAGCAAGGCGTAAATTGATTAAATTTCGGCATATTTTGTGCAAAGAGGCGGCTGTCGGACTCATGAACCGAATGTGCGGCGGTCTTGTCGGGAGAGCGGCCTTGTAAGGTCAATTTGGAGCAGCATTGCGTGCACGGAACGGCATTTGGGTCTTTCCCGAATGCTGTGTCTTATGATATAATGGCTGCCGAGCGAACCGAATTGCGCCGTTCTGCGCATAAGCGAACCTGCATATTACATAATGAGTATTATGGTTCATTATCCGTCCGTGTACTATCGGTTTGAACAGGTCTATGGAAGTCCGTTTAGGAGGAAAGCTTTATTGCCGAATATCGGGCTCCGGAATGGCGGTACAGGCGCTGATATTTGAAAAAACATGCGTTTTTTGGGCTTATGCAACCGTCGGTTGCGGATTTTCCAGCCAAGCTTGATAGCATTCCCACGGCTGATATGGCATTATATGAGCGTGACGAGGGCGTCATGGGGATAAGTCCCCAGTATTAATTGCAGGAGGCATATAGTATGAAGCTCAATGAAAAGATTATTTATTGCAGAAGGAAAGCAGGGCTGTCTCAGGAGAATCTGGCAGAGCTGCTGAACGTTTCAAGGCAGGCAGTCAGCAAATGGGAAACCGGCGACGCATTGCCGGAGGTGAACAAGCTCTCACGCCTTGCGCAGATATTCGGCGTAACGACCGATTGGCTGCTGTCGGAGGATGATGAGGAGGAATTCACAGCAGAACCCATCCGGGAGCAGCATTCAAACGAGAGTAAACCCGAATCCATGCCGAACTTTGTTACGAGGATAATCAGAAGGTACGGCTGGCTTACGGGCGTATACCTCGGGATCGGCGGTGTGTTTATTCTCGGGCTCGGACTTCTGGCATATTTCATTGCCGGCTCCATGATAAATAAGTTCACGGATATTGTCGACCAATTTGGAAGCTTTCCGCTTTCCTCGCCCATTGATGTTAGCGTCGGCTCGTTCGGATCGCCGGTGATTTACATCTCATACGCCATGATGGCGGTAGGCGGATTATTCATCATAGCCGGAGTTATCCTTGCGCTTGTTCTAAAGAAAAAGCTTCAGCACAAGGATTCATAAAGCGAATTGAACCGTGCCCGGCGATACGATGCCGAACATAACGGCGAATCATCGACAGATACGGAAATAAACAAAAGAACAGAAGAGAAAAAACAAAAAAGTTATCCAAAGAAGCATTCCCTCTTTCGGATAACTTTTTTCATACACTTATAGGAAACCGCAGATGATTTGACTACTCGTCAAGCGTCCAGCGATTCCCGGCTCTTGATAAAAGTTCGGCGATCACATCGCTGTAACGCTCCGCAACGGGGCGGTATTCCTCGTCTATCGCATTTCCCTGCTCATCGATGTAGAACATATAGCCGTTCGAATCCGTCTCCTTGGAGTTCAGCATTACGCCGTATTCATATCCTCCGAACAGCTTCGGCCATATGATAAGCCCATCGGTAAAGGGGTTTTCCTCCGTTCCCGGGAAGCCCACCGCCAGGTTGCCGGTGACCGACAGGTAATCCGGATACTTGACGGAATAATCAAATCCGTCTTCATCCTTTGCGGCGTAGCTCGGGAACAGCGCCGATGACATCTCCGTCCTCGTCATTCCGCCGTCGTAACGAGAGTATGCGATATGCCGCCAGCCAAACCATAAAAGGTTCAGCAGCAAGACAGCGCCAAGCAGTATTATCAAAGGAATCCGCACCCATTTCCACAGCTTGGGTTTTGAACCTTCATTTGCCCTTTGTTCGCTCATTCCGTGCGTACCTCCAAAGCAAAGCGAAAAGGCCGTGTGCTTTTGCTTGACGATGCACACGGCCTTCGATACGTTAAATATTGTCCCGTAACCCGGCGTTCAGCCTGTTAGGACCAGAGGGTCTTCATCATCTGGGGATATGCCTCGTCGATGATCTTGGCAAAACGCCAGAACAGCTCGACTGCGGTCCTTCCAACGTCATCGGTTTTCTCCGGGAAATCATATTCCACGTTCAGATCCTGGTCATCGGTATCCACAGTGAACTTGACAAAACGATACTTGTTGTTGAGCTGATTCGCCAGCAGTATCATTGCGGGTATCTTGGCTTCGGAAAACTTAACTACGGAGAATGCACGAACGGACACGTCATTGTCGTTATCGGAGGAAAGGAAAGAGACGTCAACACCCTTTGCGTTGTCGCCGGTGAAGGACGCGGAAACATAGCTGGATCCGCTGCTCAGCGTGTTGGTGGTGTACTTGATGCCTTCCCTGTCAAAGGTTCTTGCGATCTTATTGGTTGCCTGATACATATTAAGCCCTCCTATTAGTATGGTTGGTTAATGCATTAAACATCAAGTCCTGCACAATGCTTCGCTGCCGATTATATTATCCGAAAGCCGACCGCGAGCAGCATATGCTTCTTGCTGTTGCATTCCCAGTATATCACACAAAGCCCATTCTTGCAAGGCTTTATATGAGGAAATTTAAGAATACGTTATGTTTATTAGGACAACAGCCCGGAAACGACCCCCTCCAGGGTTTCGAGGCAAAGCTCTGCACAGCGGTCTATCTCACGCGCGAACTCCTCCGCACCGCCCTCTACAGCATCGGACACCGCCTTTATCAGAAGGCAGGGTACGGAGCTGCGGTTGCAGGTAAGCGCTATGCCTGCCGCCTCCATCTCGCAGATGTCCGCATTGAATTCATCGTGAAGGCTGCGCTTTTCGTTGGCGGAGGCAATAAACCTGTCGCCGGAAGCGCAGATGACCCTCTTGAGGGACGGCTCCAGCCTGACGGCTGCGCTCAGCAAAGCTTCATCGGTAGGTATGTATACGGACGGATAGCCGTCATGCTTTGCCTTTGTTTGCCCGGTGAACTCTGAAGTATCAAAATCATAGTTGACAACGCTTTCCACGGCGCAGACCCTTGCGACCTTCATTTCTGGGGTCAGCCCGCCGACAACGCCGAAATTCACTATCATATCGACATTGTATTCCGAAATGAGCATCTGGCAGGCAGCAGCCGAGGCTATCTCACCTGCGCCGCAGTTCACGATGAATATCTCATAATTCCCATTGTCTACATAATGAAGTTCAAAGCCCCTATGGGGAAGCTGCTTCATCCTTTTGCCATAGCGTTTTTTTGCGGCGGACAGCTCCACGGCTACCACCATTCCGACCTTAATGGCCGTTTCTTTCATATTCAGCCCTCCGGGTATTCATCAGAATGCACGCAATATGCGGCATCAGGATTTGCTCTTCTTATTCTTTTTCTTCCTAAGGCCTTCGCCCTCGTCGAAGCTCACGCCGCTGTCGCCCATGCTCTCCGCAAACTTTTCAAAGAGCTTGCGCTGCGTCTCGTTAAGGCGTTTGGGTATTTCGACGGCGACATTGATATACATATCGCCCTTGCTGTTCGAATTGAGTTTCTGTATGCCCTGATCCCTTAGCCTGAAGGTCGTGCCGCTCTGCGTGCCTGCAGGGATCTGGTATTTGACATCTTCCCTGAGCGTGGGAACCGTGACCTCGCCGCCGAGAACGGCAATGGTGATGGGAATGGTGATGTTCTGATAAAGATTGCAGCCCTCGCGGATGAACTTCTTGTGTTCACGGACATTGACGGTAACATACAGGTCGCCGTTTCTGCCGCCGTTGCGTCCCATGCCGCCCTTGCCGGAAGCGCGGATGGTCTGTCCGTTGTCGATACCTGCCGGAATCTTTACATTCTCGCTCATATTGCGAATGACCCTGCCCTTGCCCTTGCAGCGTTCGCAGGGGGTCTCGATCAGCTTGCCGCTGCCGCCGCAGTTATCGCAGGTGCGCATGGTCTGCATCACGCCGAACAGGCTGTTCTGCTGTACCCTGACCTGGCCGCTGCCGCCGCAGGTGGGGCAGGTCCTTGAGCCCGTACCGGGCTTTGCGCCGCTGCCGTTACAGACCGAGCAGACCTCTTCCCTTCTGTAATCTATCTTCTTTTCGCAGCCAAAGGCCGCCTCCTCAAAGGATATGGTTATGCGGTAGCGGATATCGTCGCCGTCCGTCGGTGCATTGGGATTGCTGCTCCTTCCGCCGAAGCCGCCGCCAAAGCCGCCGCCGAACATGGAGTTCAGGATATCGTCAAATCCGGTGAAGCTGCCGCTGAAGCCTGCGCCGCTGAAACCGCCGCCACCGCCGAAACCGGCGTTGGGGTCAAAGGCAGCATGTCCAAACTGGTCGTACTTGCTGCGCTTGTCGGCGTCGGAGAGCACCTCGTAGGCCTCGTTTGCCTCCTTGAACTTCTCCTCGGCTTCCTTGTCGCCGGGATTAAGATCGGGATGATATTTTTTTGCAAGCTTTCTGTACGCCTGCTTTATCTCATCGTCGCTCGCCGTCTTGCTGACACCGAGGACTTCGTAATAATCTCGTTTGTTTGTTGCCATATAGCTCCCCCTTGTTCCAAATTTTTCTGCGGGGCTTCAGTGCATATCTGCACCGGGCAGGCATCCTGCCCGGTGCAGCGTGTAGTGCTAGGTTGTCAGATCAGTTATTGTCGTCAACGACCTCATAGTCCGCATCTACCGCACCGTCATTGCCGGTGTTTGTGCTGCCGTTAGCACTGCCGGCGTTGAAGCCTGCGTCTGCGCCGGGCTGTGCGCCCTGCTGCTGGTATACCTTGCCGAATACATCATAGGATACCTCGGTCAGCTTTTCGGTCGCCGCCTTGATAGCCTCCGCATCCGTGCCTGCGAGGGCGTTCTTGACGTTCTCAATTTCTGCATTGATCCTTGCCTTGTCAGCTTCGTCAATCTTGTCGCCAAGCTCCTTGACGGTCTTTTCGGTCTGATAAACGAGGCTGTCGGCCTGGTTGCGTGCCTCTACATCCTCTTTACGCTTCTTATCCTCTGCCGCGAAGCGCTCTGCTTCCTCGACCGCCTTGTTGATCTCGGCGTCGCTGAGGTTGGTGGAAGCGGTGATGGTGATGTTCTGCTCGTTGCCGGTGCCGAGGTCCTTTGCGCTTACATGGACGATGCCGTTGGCGTCGATATCGAAGCTGACTTCGATCTGAGGAATTCCCCTGGGTGCAGGAGCTATGCCGGTGAGCTGGAACCTGCCGAGGGTCTTGTTGTACTGAGCGAACTCACGCTCACCCTGGAGCACATGGATCTCTACGCTGGTCTGTCCGTCGGCAGCGGTGGAGAAGATCTGGCTCTTCTTGGTGGGGATGGTGGTATTGCGCTCGATGAGCTTGGTGAATACGCCGCCGAGGGTCTCGATGCCGAGGCTCAGGGGAGTAACGTCGAGGAGCAGGATGTCCTTGACTTCGCCGCCAAGCACGCCGCCCTGGATGGCTGCGCCGATTGCAACGCACTCATCGGGGTTGATTCCCTTGAAGGGTTCCTTGCCGGTCAGGTTCTTGACAAGCTCCTGAACAGCGGGTACACGGGTGGAGCCGCCGACGAGGATGACCTTGTCTATCTGGGAGGTCTTGAGACCTGCGTCGTTCAGCGCCTGCTGTACGCATACCTTGGTCTTGTCGAGCAGGTCGGCGATGAGCTCGTTGAACTTTGCACGGGTGATGGTCATATCGAGATGGACGGGGCCGTTAGCGTCCATGCTGATGAAGGGCAGGTTGACATTGACGCTCTGCATACCGGAAAGCTCGATCTTTGCCTTTTCCGCAGCATCCTTGAGCCTCTGCTTTGCCATACGGTCGGTGCGCAGGTCGATGCCGTGGGATTTCTTGAATTCATCGGCGATGTAGTTCATCAGCCTCTCATCGAAGTCGTCGCCGCCGAGACGGTTGTTGCCGGCAGTCGCAAGGACTTCGAATACGCCGTCGCCGATCTCAAGAATGGATACATCGAAGGTACCGCCGCCAAGGTCGTAAATCAGAATTTTCTGGTTGGTTTCCTTATCCATGCCGTATGCGAGCGCCGCCGCAGTCGGCTCGTTGATGATACGCAATACATTGAGTCCTGCGATCTTGCCTGCGTCCTTGGTCGCCTGGCGCTGGCTGTCGCTGAAGTAAGCGGGAACGGTGATAACGGCATCGGTCACCTTCTCACCGAGATATGCCTCCGCATCCTGCTTGAGCTTCTGGAGGATCATTGCGGAGATCTCCTGGGGAGTGTAGCTCTTTCCATCGATAGTGCGGCGGTAATCGCTGCCCATTTCACGCTTGATGGAGCTTACGGTGTTGTCGGGGTTGGTGATAGCCTGACGCTTTGCAACGCTGCCGACGAGACGTTCGCCGCCCTTGAATGCGACGACTGAAGGGGTGGTACGAGAGCCCTCGGGGTTAGCGATAACAACGGGTTCGCCGCCTTCGAGAACTGCAACACAGGAATTGGTAGTACCAAGGTCAATACCGATAATCTTAGACATAATATTATACCTCCAAAGGTGATTTTCTTGAATTAAAACTGTTCTTTCGGCAGGGCGCAGCGCCCATGCCGCCTGTCGGGCAAAAGCCCGGCGTCATTTCAGGATCCGAATGATGTCAGACCCTGACCTTTACCATGGTGTGGCGGATTATCTTTCCCTTCACCATATAGCCCTTTTGAAGCACGGCGGTGATGGTTCCGCTTTCACCCTCTCCCTCCTCGTCACGAATTACCGCATCGTGAAGATTCGGGTCAAACACTCCCTCTGCCGGGATCTCTTCAAGTCCGAATTTCGTAAGGACTTCTATAAGCTGTTTATGTATCTGCTCCGTACCCTTTGCAAAGGAGCTGTCGTCGGAATTTGCCAAAGCCCTTTCAAAGTTGTCGAGCACCGGAAGCAGGCCCTTGATAACATCGCGCATTCCGTCGTCGATGCTGTCCGTCCTGAGGCTTGCGTTCCGCTTGCGGTAGTTGTTAAACTCCGCCTGTATGCGCTGGGCGTCGAGTATCGCTGCGTCCATCGACTGCTTCATGCCGGATATCTCGCTCCTGAGCTTTTCAATCTCTTCCCTGCTCAAAGTAACGTCGCCGCAGTCCTGCTGCTCCGGAGCTTCATTCTCCGCCCCTTGCTTTTCGGCCTCTGCCGCAGCACCATTGTCATCATTGTCATCATGGATGATGGCGTCCATTGCCTCGTTCGCTGCCTTCGCTCCGGCTGCGTCCCTTGGCGTCTTATCCTTAGCCATTGTGACCTCCTATATCATTGCTTTCTAATCCTTCTCCTTGAGCATGTCGCTTAAAACACTGCTCAGGCTCTCGCTCATGCACTTAAGCACCGCAACAACCTTGCCGTAGTCCATTCGGGTGGGGCCGATAACGCCCATCGAACCGACCTTTTCGCCGCAGACATTGTAGCTGACGGTTATCAGCGAGCAATCCTTCAGCTCCGGGTTATCGTTCTCTTTGCCTATCCTTACCGTAAGCTCCAAGCCGTCGTCGGTGGTAAGCACCTGCCTGATGTAATCGCCGGACTCGACCTCCTTGAGGAAGGACTGGGCCTTTGCAACATCGGAATACTCGGGATAATTGAGCATATTCACCGCACCGACCACCTCGACATCCTGCCTTTCGATATCATCGCTGATGCCGGACAGCATATCCATGACGGCCTCTGCCTGTTCGCCGACCTCCTCCTGTAGCATCGGAAGCAGGGTCTTTCTGATATCCTCCATTCGGTAGCCGACAAGCCGCTTATTCATCAGGGCGGAAAGCTTTTCAAGCTGCTCCTGCGTTATGCCCTTTGGAACATCCAGCATAGAGTTTATCGTTGAGCCGGAATTGGTTACGATAACCGCCAGCGCACTTCCGTCCGTTACGGAGATAAGGCTTATCTGCTTGAGCCTTGCCCTCTTCATCTGGGGAGTCAGCACCACGGAGGTGTATTTGGTGATGCCGGACAGCATTCTCGCCGTCTGCTTTATCACCTCGCCAACCTCGCTGACCCTCGTGTTCAGGTGGCTTCTGATGTATTCGGCCTCGTCATCGGTGAGCCTTGCGCTGTCCATAATTGCGTTTACATAGAGCCTGTATGCCTTTTCGTTCGGCACCCTGCCTGCGCTGGTGTGCGGCTGCTCAAGGAAGCCAAGCTCCGTGAGGTCGCTCATCTCGTTCCTGATGGTCGCAGGCGAAAGCTCGATATCGCTGCGCTTGGACAGCGTTCTGGAACCGACGGGTGAAGCGGTGAGTATGTAGTCGTCCACGATCGCCTCGAGGATCCGCATCTTGCGTACATCCAATAGCTGAGTCATTCTGTTCGGTTCCTTTCTCTGTATTTGTTAGCACTCACTCTCTTCGAGTGCTAACACTGCGTATAATACACTCCTTTATTTCTATTGTCAAGCATTTTAGCGTAAACATTCATAATATATTTTTGTTTCGTGCCTCCTGCCGGCACGAACAGGCCCTTCCGCAAGAATGCGGCGTGCTGTGTGAAACATTCGCAGCTCTGCCATTGTCCGCATCAGGCATTCACATGGACGCTTCTTCATAGAATTGAACGGTCAAAACACATATCAATGGGGTGGAAAAGTATAATGAACAAGGCCAAAATCGGTGAGTGGTTCAGGGCGGCAGGCATTCGCGCGGTCAAAACCATAGCTCAAACAGCCATTGCAACCATCGGCACATGCGCCATCATCGGCGAAGTGAATTGGCTGATGGTCGCATCCGCATCCGCGCTCTCCGGTATCCTGTCCCTGCTCACCAGCATAGCAGGGCTGCCGGAGCTGAACGCAGGCGATCGGACAGGGAATGAAGGCTAATTGAACCCCTGTCTGCGGAAACAGCACGCCGGGCAGCCAAGGGAACTGCCCGGTTCTCCGTTTATGTCAATGCCCGGTGACACCCGAACGGCTCCTGCATATGCATTTATTGAAATAAAATGCTATGCTGCGCAAATTTCTGTTGATATATTTCGAAAAGTCTGTTAGAATAAGGAGCAGAGAGGTGAACACAATGATAATAAAGGGAATGCAAAAGGTGACCTTGCTGGACTACCCCGGCAGGGTGGCATGTACGCTGTTCACAGGGGGCTGCAATTTCCGCTGCCCGTTCTGCCAGAATTCGGAGCTGGTGCTCTGCCCCGGCGAGGTGGACACGATACCGAACGAGGAGGTCTTTTCCTATCTTGAGAAGCGGAAGCGTATGCTGGACGGCGTATGCATCACGGGCGGAGAGCCGACCCTTCAGGAGGGGCTGACCGAATTTATCGGAAGGATCAAGGCTATCGGGCTTTTGGTAAAGCTGGACACCAACGGCTATGAGCCGGACAGGCTGGCGGAGCTTATCGAAAGCGGACTTGTCGACTATATTGCGATGGACATTAAGTCCTCCCCCGAAGGCTATTCCAAAGCTTCGGGCATCGAGGGCGTTGAGCTTTCAAAAATAGAACGCAGCATCGATCTGATTTCTTCATCCGGCATCGAGCATGAATTCAGGACGACAGTGGTTCGAGAGCTGCACACCCGGGAGGATCTCGCAGCGATCGCACGCCGGCTGACGGGCGAAAAGCGGTATTTCCTCCAAAGGTTCGTCGATTCCGGCGAGATACTGTGCGAAGGCATGAGCGCACCCACGGATGATGAAATGCATGATTATCTGTCGGCGGTTCGTGAATTCATACCGACCGCCGAGCTTCGGGGAATGGAATGACACCGTGAATACGGAAATCCTCTGTTATAATATAGAAGCTCTCAGTCCGGGCGGACTGAGAGCTTTTCATCTTTTTGTTGCGTCAACCAATAATTCGGTTGTCACTCATCAATTTGGATAGAATTCAAATGTAACAACAAAATGAGCACTTTGGCCGGAATTTGGACCGGCATTTTCCTCGACGTAAAGGTCCATTGTAATCGTAAAGCCATCAGTTATATCTTGTTCTTTGACTTTATACTTTTTCGATTTTTTCCCAACGTCGGGAATATTATCTGATTCAGTAAACTTTGCCCAACAGGTAAGTTCTTCACCAACCGTAATTATATAGCTATTGGTTATACTCTCGCCATTGAGCTTGTATTCATAACTCCAATCATCTCCAATATTGTTTTTATCCTGCCGTTTGTAGGAGACATACAGAGTCATTAGTCGCTTTGTGCCATCCACTGTCACATCATATGTAGCTGTGATGCCATTCGTTGAAGTTGCTGTAATCGTTGCCGAACCACCGCCCACAGCAGTAAAATTTCCATCGGCATCAACTACAAGAACGCTTTCATCGCTTGATGTCCATGTAATACTCTTAATTGTTGCATTTTCAGGGAAAACAGTAGCAGTGACTATCGATTCTTGACCCAAAATCAAATCAGGAGTGTCGCAATTTATCTCAATCGATTCAACCTCAATGATGGGTTTCGCAGTCACTGTACTAGTTGGCTTTGGTGTTGCTCTATTTACAGGCTTCTCTGTCGCAGCAGGTTTTTGAGAATATTGTTCCACCGGTCGCTCTGTTGGAACCTCAGTTAAAGTATGAGTATTTGCAGGGGTATTAACTTCAGTCGAAGACTTATCGTTGTTAGACCCTCCGGCAATGGCTATCAGCAGGTAGACAATCCATGCCGCAGCAATAATTCCGTACTTGAGCGCAGGCTTCATATCCTTTTTTCGAAGCATAAGAATGGTCAATGGTACCGGAAAAATGAAAATCCAGCCAATCACCCACAGCCAGGTGCGGCGTTTCTTGGGCTGCGGCTGAACGCTTTGTGAATTCACAGCATTCACGGCATTTTCTGCATAGTTCAGTCTGTTCGCCTCACGCATGGCGCGCTGCCTTCCCTTTTCGAATTGGTAGCCGGCATCTTCTGCATTTTCATACCTAACGCGCTTGACTTCATCATCGATCAGGATCGTTGCTCCGCAATGTTCACAAACGGCCTTACCATTCTCCGTATCAACTTTCAGATGAGCATTGCAATGGGGGCAGGTCATATCCACTAACTTCATTCTTAATGTCCTCCTCCATATGTGCTGTCCGTCAGTTCTTTTGTCCGGCAACGTTGCCGACTATGCCCATGACGCCGTTTACCATCAGGTTGATGCCGAGCAATACGACAATGGTTCTTGAGCCGAAGCCGCTGCAAACGATGAGAACCAGGCCGGCAGTCGCGCAGATGAGAGCAAATACGAACGAAAGCACCCAGTTGCTGCCGACAACGCCCCTCATGCTCCAAGCCTGCATGGACTTATAGATACTGTCGACTATGATAGCGATACCGATAACGACGCTTACGGTCCTCATGAAGCTTGCAGGGTCGATGAGGAGCATAATGCCAAGCACGGAAGCGACCACGCCGATAAACAGTCCCCTGTATGCAAGGAAGCCTACGCCGTGCCTTCCGGCCTTGAAGAAGGCTATTATCTCAAACACCGACAGCACTATGAGCAGAACGCCCAGCACATATCCGATAAAGCCCGTGACAAAGCGTGGGGCGAGCACGAACAAGAAGCCCGCTGCGATCATCACTATCGAAAGCCACAGTTTATTCTGTTTTAATGAATCCATATTGTTTACCTCCATAAGGCTCATAATTGATACGATTATAGCATATTATCAGAAAAAAGTGAACGGTATTTTACCTGAAGGATCGTGTCAAGTTCTTCTGGGAAAAATCAAGCGCAGGGATCGAGTGGCCGGAG
>UQNF01000001.1 GCA_900542285.1 uncultured Clostridium sp. | reverse complement strand
AGACGTGCGCTGACACAGAAAATGGACACGGACATTAGAAATCACGCCTCGTATATTGCGGGTAAAATCAATGCGCTTGGTCTGGATATGCACTCATTCTATTTCTACATCCTGCCGCTCAATGATGCGGATGTTGAGAAAGCCCAGATCATGGATCGTGTGATGAATGGGGGTGGCAGACCTTGAGCAATCAAACACTGCAGAACCTTGGCGATGCCATTTTCGGGGACATTGACAACAATCCCTTCCTGAATGAACTCTACGACAACATCCTTTATAACTATGCCATCACCAAGTTTAACCTCACGGAAAAACGGCAAATGAGAGAGGTTGATGTAGTGTCGGCATTACGGTTTGCCGACCTACTGTCCAAATCAACACATGCGGTTAATCGGGACAAGCATAAAATGTGGGCGCAGGAGATAATCATCCTGCTGTATTCTCTATACCCGGACAATCCCGATGTAAGGTTTTATGCCGGATCAGTGTTTGCGAACACCGGGAATTATCAAGCAAGGAAGATAATCGAGAGCGACTTCTACGGCACGACCGCATTAGAGCGTTTCTTCGCTGAATACCAGAATGACTATTTGACAATTCCTGCAGCACCGGAACTTCGGTTCTTCGGCGCACAGAAAAATGCTTACGATCATCTCTCGGATGATCACTTCAGCTATTCCGGTCCGACATCTATGGGTAAGTCCTTCCTCATGAGAATGTACATCAAGGACCAGATACAGCGTGGGGTAAAAATGAACTTCGCCCTGATTGTCCCAACAAAGGCACTGATCAATGAGATCTACAAGCAGGTTATTGACGAGGACCTTAAGAACCTTTTGTCGGAGCACAATTATAAGGTGGTCACCGCCGCCGGGGATATCGCTTTGGAGGGCAAGCATAACTTCATACTTGTGCTGACTCCGGAACGACTGTTATATCTGCTCATCAGCAAACCGGATTTGCAAATCGACTATCTATTCATCGATGAAGCGCACAAACTGTCCGGAAAAAATAGCCGTGGGCCGTTCTACTATAAAACCGTGGATATGCTTCTCAGAAGGAAGAAGAAGCCGCACTTCGTCTTTGCCTCACCCAATATTCCAAATCCAGAGGTATATCTAAAGCTGCTGACAGACATCGAAACTGACGGTGACGATAGCCACCTTCGTTCCACTTTTTCACCGGTGGCCCAGATTAAGTTCAGCATCGACCTCAATAATTTCACAGTCAGCGTATATAACGACCATACCGGTGAGTTGGATTACCTTGCGGAGATCAAAGACAGAAATGCTTCTCTGGTTTCGTTCCTTCTGATGTTTGAAAGAATAAACCGGGATCTTCCCTTTGAGCGAAAGCAGCAGACCATAGTATATTGCAACGGTAGAAATAAGGCGATTGAAAATGCGCTTGCTTTTGCAGATCAGCTTTCGGAAATTCAGGATAATGACCTGAATGCACTGGCAAGGGATATCACGAATGAAGTACACGGCGACTACTATTTGGCTCAGATTATAAAAAAAGGCGTCGCATATCATATTGGATACCTACCAGCTGCCATCAGAATGCGTATCGAGGACATGTTCCGTCGTGGCAAAATCACGACTATGTTCTGTACCAGCACCTTACTTGAAGGTGTCAATCTCCCAGCGGATAATCTGTTCATTACCGATAACAAGATTTTCCGAAAGGTTATGACGCCGGTTGACTTCCGAAATCTGATAGGACGTGTCGGACGCATCCGTTTCAACCTTTACGGGAATGTATTCTTCGTCTCGCAGGGTGAAAAGCTGAAACAGGAAGACTATGTGGACCTTTTGAAGAAAGAGGTCCCGAAGCAAACGCTTTCTATCGAGGCTGGACCGAAGAGCCTAACAAACGCTGAAAAGAAATATGTCGTTGAGGCACTACTACAGGGCAATATTGAACTTGTAAAAAGAAATGACGCACAGTCAGAGGAAGCCTATGTAATGATGCGTAAGTTTGCCCTCATTCTTTTAAGGGATATTATGCAGGACAACGACAGCCTTGTAAGGCGTGAGTTCTCTAATCTGCTGACACCCAAGGATGAAGCGAAAATACGAGAAGCCTTTACTGATCCGTTCACAGAACCGGATGATGATATCAACACCTCGGTGGATCAGACGAAAAACCTACGTGCCGCTATCGCAATGGGCCTGAAATACCCTGACCGTGTAGATGGCAAGTTCAATTATGACGACGTTTTGGCTTTCCTTGAAAAGCTGAGTCGAATCTTCAAATGGGGAAAGTATGAGGCATCCACGCTCGGAAAGCCGACGCTTCTGCGTTGGTATGCGGTTGTTCTTATTCAATGGATGGAAGGTACCGGCCTTAGCAATATCATGAAAAAGGCACTGGAGTACCGGCAACAGCACCCTGATAACTTCTGGGTGAACCGAGGCCAGAAAGAATACTACGACGATGGACTCCGGCACCGCAATATCGTATTTGCCGACACCTTGGAGGTCATTGATAACATTGTGCTGTTCAGCATTTCAAACTACTTCCTTCGCTTCTCGAATGAGTATAAGACGGTCCATCAGCTGAAGGAGTTTGATAACAACTGGTACGAATTTGTAGAATACGGAACGACGAATCCAATAACAATCCTTCTTCAGCGGAACGGATTCTCTCGTGAGGTATCCACATATATCCGGAACAACAAGGATGAGTTTATTATCGAAGGGCCGGATGGAAAATGGCATCTGAGCACGGCATTGCTTGAATGCTCAAATACTAACGCTCGAACAGAGGCGTCGAGTGTACGATACAACATGCCGGAGCTGTTTATAGCTGAAAGCGGTAATGTGTAAAAGTAAGATAGACTACACGATATCCGGACTTATTCGTAGATTAAGCAGGAGGAACGGTGAATGCAACAGATATTTAGCAACACAACTTTAACAGTCAATCAGTTGATCGAAAAGATCGATACAGGAGAACTTGGCCTTCCGGAACTTCAGAGGCCGTTTATCTGGAAGGATTCAAAGGTGCGTGATTTGTTCGATTCCATGATGTGCGGGTATCCCATCGGTTATTTGATGCTGTGGGAGTGTCCTACGCTTGAGAAGAAGAAAACCATCGGAACAGACACCCACAACTATGAATCTCCGAAGCAGGTAATCATTGATGGCCAGCAGAGACTGACCTCCCTTTATGCCGTTATGAAAGGGAAAAAGGTCATCAATTCAAAATACGACGAGAAGTCTATCGTGATTTCCTACTGCCCGGTGAGAAATAAGTTCGAGGTTGGTTATCAGGCAACGAAGAAGGACCCGGAATGGATCTACAATATCAGCGAAGTGTTCACCACATCGAATATTACCAAGCTGATCATCAACTTTACCAAGAGGCTGGATGAATATCGAACCTCCAAAGGTGAAACGCTGAGCGATGAGGAACAGGATTTGATTTCCGAAAACATCACTGCGCTTTCAAATCTGAAACAGCATACGCTTCCAGTATTTGACATCAAGGCTAATGCCGAGGAAGAGGATGTTTCAGAGATCTTTGTTCGTGTTAACTCCGGTGGCGTGGCATTGAAGCAAAACGACTTTATCCTGACGCTCCTTTCGCTCTATTGGGATGAGGGCCGGAAAGAGATCGAACAATTCAGCATGGAGTCAACATATCCCTCCAAGGACAAAATCACATCGTACAATCAGCTCACCGAGGTCACAGCGCAGGACGTTATCCGTGTGGTCATGGCTTATGCGTTTGACAGAGCTCGTTTGAAATATGGATATAAATTGCTTCGTGGAGCTGACTTTGATAAAAAAGGTGCGGTTGATATTACCCTCCGGGATCAGCGTTTTGATGTGCTCAAGGCCAAACTTCCGGATGTCCTCAATGTCCATAACTGGCACGAGTTCTTGAAGTCCATCATGAATGCCGGTTATTTGTCCGGAGATCTGATTCTTTCGGGAAACGCAATTTACTACACCTATGCGTTCTACCTCATCGCCAAGTATAGGTTCAATGCGTCGTATAACGAAAACATGCATCTAACCTCGCTGTGGTTCTTCTATGCGTCTCTGGTGTCGCTTTATACTGGATCGTTTGAATCCACGGTTGAAAACCACCTGAACTCTATCAAGGAGCTCACGTCGTTGGAAGAATACAAACGGTTCATTCTGTCGAGGGTTGAGGAGCGGCTTACAAATGACTACTTCGACATCACACTTATTGGTTCTGAGGGTCTGGCAGTATCAGGCCGAGGTAACAATGCGTGGAATGCCTATGTAGCGGCCTTGAACATTCTAAATGCAAAAATCCTGTTCTCAAAGAGCAATCTGCTCGTCAGCAAGTTGTTCGAGCCCGGTACCGACGGCAAGAGAAAGTCGCTGGAGAAGCATCACCTGTTCCCGAAGGCTTATCTGAAGACGCTGGGATACAACGATGCCAAGATCAACCAGATGGCTAACTATGCCTTCATCGATTGGAAAGATAATATGGAGATACTCGATGAAGCTCCTTCGATTTATTATCCGGTCGTTTGTGCTGGCCGCAGCCCTGAAGATATTCAGAGGATGGAAGATGAAAACGCTCTTCCGCACGGCTGGGAAAATATGCCCTATGAAGACTTCCTGATCGAGCGTAGGAAACTGATGGCGGCAAAGATCAAACAGGCCTTTGAGATTTTGAAGAACAGCGCAAGTTGAACTTTTTAATTATTCCACACTTTTTAATTATTCCTCCGACAGCCGTTTTTGAGGGGTAAGTTCCAAAAGCCATAGAACCGGCCAGCAACAATCGAATAAACAGAAAAAGGGCTTCCGAAGCTCTGCTGTAAATGACAGCGGAACCTCGAAAGCCCTTTATTTCAAGCCTTTTTCAGCACTTATGTGCCGGAGAAGGCTTTTTCTGTTTGTATCAAAGATAGCGTCTTTATAGACCATTCTGCTGATAAAGGGTGTACTCTATGGATACGGTTTTGATAACAGGCGTTTGCGGAGGCATGGGCTCGGCAGCGGCAAAGCGATTGATTGATGAAGGCATAAAGGTTATAGGCATGGATGTTCGCAAAAGCTGTCATGTCGAGGGCATACGCTATTATCGCGTCGATCTTGCAAGCGGCGACGGACTTGCGGAAGCGCTCGCGGATATGACGGCAAACGGCATAGGGCTCAGCGCTATCGTCCATATGTCCGGCATCTATGATATGAATTCGCTGATAGAGATTTCGGAGGACAGCTTTAGCAGGATATTTGAAGTTAACTTGTTCGGTATCTATCGTGTCAACAAGACCTTCTTTCCGCTTCTTGAGCCTGCAAGCCGCATAGTGATGGTTTCGAGCGAGCTTGCGCCGCTTGACCCCTTGCCATTCACCGGGCTTTACGGCATTACAAAGTCTGCGGTTGAAAAATACGCATTTTCGCTCAGAATGGAGCTTAATCTGCTCGGCCATTCGGTAATCGTGATTCGGCCGGGCGCAGTTGAGACAGGGCTTCTTAATGCATCCACCGCCGCGCTTGACAAGCTATGCGAAAACACGGAGCTGTATAAGTATAATTCAAATAGATTCCGGAATATCGTGAACAGGGTTGAGAACAAGTCGGTCAGCCCTTCAAAGATTGCAGATCTGTTATGGAAGGCGCTAAAGAGCAGGCGTCCGAAGTATGTATACTCAATCAACAGGAATCCAGCGCTGAGGCTTCTCAGCCTTCTGCCTGCGCGGCTGCAGGTCGCGATAATCGGGGGGATTCTCAAAACTCGCAATTAGTCCCTGTTATATTTATCCTGAGTATGGTATAATTAACATGATTGAATATTTTGCCCAATTATCTATATGGAGGACGAAATGACTGAAACTAGGCCATACATACCTTGGGAAACCATAAGCTCCTTTATGAAAAAAGCATTTATGGGCTATGGTGTTCCCGAACAGGACGCAGAGATATGTGCAGATGTTCTGGTGGAGAGCGATCGGAGGGGAATAGAAAGCCACGGCTGCAACAGGTTCAAACCCATCTATATCGACAGAATTGAGCAGGGGATATTGAAGCCCGTTACTGAGATAGAGATTCTCAAGGAGACCCCGACCTCGCTTGTTTATGATGCGCATGACGGCATGGGCATGGTGGCAAGCCACCGCATGATGACGGAGCTTATCAAAAAGGCGAAGACATTCGGCATGAGCATGGGCGCAATTAGAAATTCAAGCCATTTCGGCATTGCAGGATATTGGGCGACCATGGCGACGAAAGCGGATCTTATCTGCATCATGGGCACTAACGCCAGGCCAAGCATAGCCCCCACCTTCGGCATTGAGCCGATGCTTGGCACAAATCCAATCACCGTTGGCATACCGACCGATGAGGAATTTCCGTTCGTTATTGACTGTGCTACATCCATGATACAGCGCGGTACGATAGAGGTGCTGGCGAGGAAAGGTGAGCCGACTCCGGACGGCATGGTGCTGGGCAGCGATGGCAGGTATATGACAGACAGTGCAGCCATACTTCCGGCACTGTTGGCCGGAGAAGCTTCGTTTGTGCCGATCGGCGGCTATAAGGGCTATGGCTATGCGACAATGATAGAAATACTGTCCGCGGCGTTTGCGTCCGGACATTTCATGCATCAGCTCTCGGGACTCAATGAGGACGGAAGCCCGCGTCCGCATGGGCTTGGACACTTCTTCCTGGTGTTCAACCCCGACTTCATGCTTGGAATCGACGACTTCAAACATACCGCAGGCGAGATACTGCGCGGACTTCGCGCTTCAAAGAAAGCACCCGGGAGGGATAGGATCTATACTGCCGGCGAAAAGGAATACCTTGCATGGATGGAACGCAAGGACAAAGGCGTGCCGGTCGGAGAAAGCGTTCAGCGAGATCTTGCGGCGGTCAGGGATAAGCTTGGGCTCACCGAATATGTGTTCCCATTCGAAATGCAATAATTTAAGTCAGAATACTTTTGAGGAAATACAAATGAAAAACATCTGCCTGATTTCCACCGGAGGAACCATTGCTTGTGTCCCGACGGAGAGCGGTTTAAAACCGGAACTCAACGCTCATCAGCTTCTCGAACTGATCGGCTATCATGAAGCCGGCATATCCACGCTGGATCTGTTCAGCATGGATTCGTCGAACATACAACCGGAGGAATGGGTCACCATCGCAAACGCCATATATGAGGCTTCGGACAAATATGACGGTATCGTGCTGACTCACGGCACGGACACCATGGCGTACACCGCCAGCATGCTCAGCTTCATGCTTGCAGGCATAAGGATACCAATAGTGCTTACAGGGGCACAGTATCCGGCTGTTTACCCGGATTCAGATGGCAGGCGCAATTTGGAGAATGCAATTATTGCAGCCACTTCGCTTGCCGGAGGAGTGTACATATGCTTTGGAAACTCTCTGATACTCGGTTGCCGGGCGGTCAAGACCAGAACCACATCGCTGAATGCTTTTGAATCCATCAACTGCCCTTACATCGGAACGGTCAGTGATGGAAGGATGCTTGCACTCTCTGCTCCTCCAAGCATGGGAGAATTCCGGTTCTCGACCGAGATAGATCCGAGGGTCGCGCTTATCAAGCTTACCCCGGGGTTAACTCCCAGGCTTCTTGATTCGCTGAAGGACTGCGACATAAAGGGTGTTGTTGTAGAAGCTTTCGGTCTTGGCGGTATGCATTCGATAAGGCGAAATCACCTTGAATCCATCCGTGGGCTGATGAACAGCAACATTCCGGTCGTGCTCACGAGCCAGTGCCTTTATGAGCAGAGTACGCCCGATATCTACGAGGTCAGCCGTCCGCTGAAGGAGATGGGCATTATTTCCGCCAGGGATATGACTACAGAGGCAGCCATTACAAAACTGATGTGGGTGCTTGGGCATACGAACGATATGGATGAGGTCAGAACGCTTATTGAGAAAAACCTGGTTGGCGAACTGACCGAGTAGCCGTATGGGGGCTCATGTCCAAATAAACCATGGGAATAAGCATAATTGCGAGATAATTGTATTGTTTAAAATAAAAAACTGCTTTACAACCGCAGCGCAATGCGGTAAGATACTGTCAGCCGGACGCAAGGGCGTGATTTGGCAAATAAACCGAAGAGGAGACTAATATGGGCAAATTTGTTGTTAAGCAGACGAAGAACGGATTTGTATTCAACCTTAAAGCAGGCAATGGTGAGATCATCGCAACCAGCCAGACATATTCCGGCGAGGATGCATGCATGAACGGCATTGAGAGCGTTCGCAAAAATGCGGAGCTTGCAAAGCTTGAGGATCAGACCGTGGAGAATTTTGAGACAGTCACCAACCCCAAGTTTGAGGTTTATCTGGATAAGAGGGGCGAATACCGCTTCCGTCTTAAGGCGCGTAATGGCGAGATTATCGCAACCGGCGAGGGATACAAGGCAAAGGCCTCCTGTCTCAATGGAATCGACAGCATCCGCCGCAATGCTCCGGAGTCCCCGGTGGTCAAGGAAGAACCCACAGAGGAGTAACTCAACAGCTCAAAAATTAACGGGTTTTCTGCGTTATGCGGAAAACCCTTTTGAATTGCGGTTATTATTGTTCATCAATTCAGCGATATCACTCGACTGCAGTCCAATAGAGCGGCATCCGCTTCATCGTGAGTTATAAGAAGAATGGACGGGAAGCTTTCGCAAATGATAGCAGCGGCTCTTTTCTTCAGCTCCGTATCAAGTCCGGTGAAGGGCTCATCGAGCAGAAGCAAATCGCCTCCGTAGTACAATGCTCGTGCGATAGCAAGCCTTCGCTGCTGACCTCCCGACAGCTCGGAAGGGAACTTATGCAGATGTTCCCCAAGTCCAAGCCGAATAAGCAATGCTTCTGCCTTCGCTTCGTCGCTTTTTTCGGTGGCAACAGTTATATTTTTCAGCGCATCATACCAGGGAAAGAGTCGGTTTTCCTGCCATACGACCGATAGCTTTTTATTCTCAAGTCCAAGGATCTCACCGCCTGTCGGCTTTTCAAGACCAAGGAGCAGCCTGAAGAGCGTAGTTTTACCGATGCCGCTTTCACCCATTACTGCGAGGCGATCGTTATCGCCGATAGTCAGAGAAAGATCGTTGAGCACCGGCTTTCCGGCTTCATATGAGAAGGAAACGCTTTTAAGCTCTATCATCATTCGCACTCCTTTCTGATGGATAACGCCGCTTGGCAGCGTTTTTTCGGAAAAAGAGAAGGAGAAGCTTCTCAAGACCAATGCTTAACAGCACTATGGCTGCCGTCCATGCGAACAGCTCCGCAACTTCAAGATAGAGCTTGCTTTCGTAGATTGCCCTTCCTATGCTGAGACGGCTGTATGATATGACCTCTGCCGCAACGCAGGATTTCCATGCGAAGCCAAGGCCGGTGGTTGCAGCCGAGATGAGATTCGGCCTGACGGATGGGATATAGACGGTGCGGATGGTCTTGATGCGTGAGAATCTCAAAACCCTTGCCGCCTCAATGAGCTCGCGCGGCGCAGCCGCGATACCGTCCTGAACGTTGGTCCAAGAAATGGGGAGCACCATGAGGAAAGCAATAAACATCGGGGCAATGCTTGCGGACATATAGAGGAGCACAAGGATTATGAACGAGGTCACGGGAGTTGCCTTGATGAGGCTGCGAAGGGGGGACAGAAAGTCGGAGACAAATGCGAACTTTGCGGACGCTATGCCGAGGACGATGCCGCCAAGCATACCAAGGATGAATCCTACGACGACTCTCAGCAATGTACAGCCGATGCTGAGCCAGAATTTTGAAGTTTTTACAAGTTCAAAAAGGGCCTTTATCACTAAAAAAGGCCCGGGTAATAACAGCTCGCTTCCGATGAGCATTGAAGCGAGCTGCCAAATAAACATCCATGCCGCAAAGAAGATAAGCGAGCGAAGGAGCTTACTTTTCTTATCTGCTTTATGCACCGTAGTAGAAATCATCCTGCGGCTGCTCTCCGCCAATGCTCTTGGGGTTAGCGGTGAAGAGAACATCCAGCATGTTGGAAACTGCGGACTTCATTGCGGCTCCGGTGGTGAAGACAATATTGCAGTTGGGAATAGCCTTTTTTGCGATCGGCTCTGCAGGGAGTATGCCTGCATCAACAATGAGCTTTGCTGCTTCGTCAATATTGTTTACAACGAATTCGCTGCTTGCTTTATAATCATTGAGGAGCTGCTCGATCGCGGACTTATGTTCGTCAACAAAGCTCTTCCTTGCGATGAGAACGCCCTGAACAAGTTCTGTGTCGCAAACCTTGCCCCATTCTTCTGTGAGGTCGAGCGCAATGCGGAGGCTGTCGTTCTTTGCAAGCGTTGCAGTTACGTTGGGTTCGGGGAGCATACCGATGCTGACCTGACCGTCTGCCATTAGAGTACCCAGAGCGGCATGTTCGGCCTGATATTCCACCTCCACCTTGCCGGTGAGTCCGTTCTTGTCGAGGATATAGTTCAAAATGTATTCGGGAGTGGAGGCCTGACCGGTTGCGCCGATGGTCATGCCTGCAAGGTCGTTGACGGACTGGATCTCATTGCCGTTTTCGAGTATGTAGAGCACGCCAAGGGTGGTAACTGCAAGAACAACAACATCCTTTTCAAGTTTGTTGTACAGCACGGAAGCGAGGTTGACTGGAACTGCCGCAACATCAAGTTCACCGTTAATGAACTTGCCGCTCACGGCATCGGGAGCAGATTCGATGGTTATATTGTAATTTTTGTATTCTTCGCCCATGAGCTTAACGATGCCCATGCCGGTGGGGCCCTTGAGAGCCGCTATGCGGATCGTCGTGGAGTCGGTCTTGGAGCAGCCCAAAAACAGCGCAGAGATGAGGCAAAGAGCAAGAGCAAGGGAAATCAGTTTTTTCATGATACAATCCTCATTGGTAATAATTATTTGATGCCGGATAGATAGGCTGTTGCCAGCTTCGAAACATCACCATATTATAACGCCGACAGGCTTTTCGGTCAATTATTCCATGACAGGCATAGAAATATATTTGATAAAATGTATACCATCGTTAGTGCGTGGCCGACACTCGCGATATATTTAGAATGGGCGAATTGTGGCAGAAATATTAATTCTGATTAACAAATATGGGAAAAGCATTAAAATTGATGAAAAAACTATTGATGTTTCATGAAAAATAATGTACAATATAAAATGACACTGTGGGGATGCCGCTTTTCACACATATTATTCTGAATTCAGCAACCCTGATTGGAGCTGTTTGGTGGAAAATACCTTTCTTACCGGTTATTATAATAAAGCAAGGCTTGCAGCATGTGATTTTCTAAATAATAAGCTTGGATGCGGCATTCGGATAGAGAATGTGATGCTTCCTGTAAAGCGTTTGACCGCAAAAAATGACAGAGCATGCAGGCCGACGGATCTATGCTGCCGCATGACATCGGATTATCCGGTACGATCTGCAGCGGAAATAAGCACGGCAGAAAAGACCGACGCAGTTTTTGACTTCGGGAATGACGGAGACACCATATTCCAAGGATTCTATTTTGATAACGGCTATGCGAATTTTCTCGTCAGCGATGAATTCATTCTTGATGCTGCAAAAGAATTTCAGAATCATTTTCCAATAGGGAGGGTTTGCAATAATATTTCCCTGCCCGACAGTCGGGAATACGTTCACGCCAGGCTCATTTGTTACAGAAAAGCGAACAGATATGCAGATGTAACAAGATTTCAGCATTCTGCGGCTATTTTGGCACTTGCGGCAATCGATGAAATAGACCCGGAGCGGAGAAAACGGCTGGTTTCTGCGGTATGCAGAGTCTTGCTTGCTGCTTTTTCTGAGGGAAAGGGTATTGAACCGGATATTGCAGGCTTTCTGGCTGCATTTTTGAATTGCTATTGATATTTATACTTATGAAACTTTTTGGGGGAGGAAATATAAATGAAAATTAAATGGTACGGTCATTCCTGCTTTCTGCTGACCGATTCAAACGGCGTGAGCATTCTGACGGATCCTTTTTCGCCGCAAACGATGCATGAACTTCCGAAAATCAGTGCGAACGCCGTCACGGTAAGCCATGATCACAGCGACCACAATTACATAAACGCCGTTTCGGGCAGCACCTGTCTGATAAGAACGGCGGAGAAGTTTGATATTGGAGGCGTTGGGATAGAGGGCGTCAAGACCTTTCACGATCCCTTCAAGGGCGCAGTTCGCGGCGAGAACATAATGTTCGTCTATGAAATGGACGGAATGCGTATTCTTCATTGCGGAGATCTTGGGGAGATTCCACCAATAGAGGTGATTAAAAGCCTTGGAAGGATAGATATTCTGCTCGTGCCGATAGGTGCAATCTACACGATCGACGATCTTCAGGCAAGGGAGCTTGTTGATATGCTTGAGCCTGAAATGGTGATTCCGATGCACTATAAAAACCCGAAACTGAGCTTTGAACTGTGTCCGTTGGAGCCTTTTGCTGAGGGAATGAAGCAGAGGAATGGAAAATGGAGCATTAAGTGGATCGCAGGTGATGAGCTGACCGTCACATCTGATACGCTCATTTCCGGCAGCGTTGTTATATTGAAACCGTTTGAACCTTAGCATAAAAAACAGGGGCTGTATGACAAACCCCTGAAGACATAACAGGTCAATCTCGCTTTACAAGCTTTTTTCTTAGATTATTATCGAATACACGCGTACAGAAGCCGTATAGAAGTATGGCCAGTGAGAGTGCGGCCTCAACGATGAGTATAAACGCCCAAAGTGGGATGCCAAACTCGGACATCTTCTCCATCAGGGTGATATCAAGGTCAAATAACTGACTTCCTGCCCATAGCATGAGCATACAAAGGAGGCTGCAGCACAGAAGCTTTAATATAAAGGAAAGCACACGATTTCGGGTCAGCGAATCGAACGCAAGCTGAATAAAGCCGAAGAGCCCGAACAGCATCAGATAGCAGCAGCAATACAGCTTGTTTGGAATAAGAAGAAACGACAGCGCTGCCGTGGCAATGTAGCATAGGAAGCCGTAGAGCACTCCGCCCTTTTCCCTGAGCGGTATCCAAACCATGAGCGAAGCAAGGAACAGCATCGCGACGCGCGAAATGTTCGTCAATGAAGCAACATACATACACAATACGCTCAGCGCAGTGCTCATTGCGGCGAGCGCAAGCTTTACAGCCGGAGAAACGCTTCTCATTGGACGCCTCCGGATTAGCAGCCGCCGCCGGAGCAGTTGCAGCAGGCGTTCATGCACCAGAGCGTGGAGCAGATATTGCAGGCGGTATCGCAGCCGTCGGACGAGCTTCGTGTGCTTTGTTCGGAACGATATGAGCGATTGCTGCGGTTCACAAGGGTCTCATACGCCTGACGGTATTCGGCGTTGTTCGGATCCATGCTGACGGCAGCTTCAAAGCAGGTGCGCGCATATGAAAAATTATTACTGCGGAAGTAAACAAGCCCATAAAGGTAGTTCCATTCGGCGTTGTGTGCGGAAATGCTGTCAAGCAGGCGCGAAGCCGACTTCAGATCGTTCGCGTTCAAATAGCTCCTGACTTTGCTGAACTCGGAAGCATACTGGCCGGAATAAGTACTGTTCCCGTACCCGGACTGACCGCCGCCGGAATACGATGATGAGCCATAGCCGGAATATGATGACGAACCATAGCCCGAATTTCTTCTGGAACTGTTCCCATAGCTGCTTCCGGAGCCGCTTCCAGACTTCCTGCCTGCACGCTGGGCGGTTATGGTATCATATGCTTCGTTTATCTCCTTGAGCTTCTCGGTCGCAAGGTCGGCAAGCGGGTTGTTAACATATTTATCCGGGTGATATTGCTTTACAAGCTTCAGGTACGCGGAACGAACCTCCTCATCGGAGGCGGTTTCACTTACGCCAAGAACTTTATACGGATCCATGCATTTTTTCCTTTCGTTTGGGTGTGCGTTTGGACTTAATCATATCCATCGCTCCAAACAGTCCATCGGTTATGATATTGTAAACGAGTTCGCCGTCGTGCCTGATCTCAAGGAGATCCAATGCATCGATGGCGTTATTTATGGAGATATTCATCAGAAACTCCGCATCCGACTCCTTACTTTCGGAGAGCACAAAGGGATTGTACAGCCCATGCTTTGCGTCCGTTGCTCTATCGTCCCATGCGTCCGCAAGATAGATGAATCGTCCCACATTGAAGCCAATTTCGGCGAGCACGGTTTTGGCTTTTTCATCGACGGGAGCTTTGTCAATAAGCTCTGAAAGCAGTTGCCCGAAAGCGTTTGCGGGTATATCCGGATTAGGTATCTTCTCTGCCTCAATGGAAGCAAGCTTTCTAAGATTGGAGCTGATTATCGCATTGACAGCGGGATAGCGCCGCGCTGCCTTTTTTATTGCGGAGTGCAGGGGGAGTTCTGCCGCTTTGTACAGCCGCTTGCCATCAGCCGCATCGTCATCAAGCTTATACTTGGCAAGCAGCACGCAGACCGCAGCCGCAAAGTCCATAGCCGGAGAAGCTTCGACTACCATGGTTTTTTTTCGGGACAGCGGCTTAAACGGACAATGCCTTGGTTCGGCTTTTGTCTCATTTTCGCTGACGGAGAAGAGGATGAGTGCCAAAAAGGTGCAGTCATAGCTCAAACACGCACGCGCGGCAATCCCGTAATCCTTGCCGAGACGATGGCATAATCCGCAGTATATCGAATCATAGCGCGCTTTATCACGCACGCGCAGCTCAGGAATATTGGGACGAACGTAGCCGAACAATGAAGAGCCTCCGTCAGTAGATTAATGTGCAGATCCACCGTACATTATAACTCGATTATAAGCGAAAACAGCGAATTTTGCAATAAAGTTTTTGATTCGTTGCCTCAGAAATCCAGCCGTGGGAAGCAAAAAAGCGGCATTATAACGAATTATGGCCGATAGTTGGCAAAATTATTAAAAAGGACTTCCATTTTGGCGCGTTATTTGGTATAATAGCCGCGAATGGTTGGAGATGATCCAACAATATTACCAGGAGGATAATACAAATGAAAAAATTGCTCGCAGTTCTGCTGGCAGCACTCATGCTCGTTCCCTTTGCTTTCGCATGCGGAACCAGCACCTATGAGATCGCCCTCATCACCGATAAGGGCAACATCGATGACAAGAGCTTCAATCAGGGCGCTTGGGAAGGCGTTGTAGCTTATGCCGAAGCTAACAAGATCTCCCATAAGTACTATAAGCCCGAAGATGCAACCGATGAAGCATACCTCGCAGCTATCGACCTCGCAGTAGAGTCCGGTGCTAAGGTTGTTGTATGCCCCGGTTTCCTCTTCGAACCGTCCGTATTCGAAGCACAGACCAGGTATCCCGAAGTAAAGTTCATCATTCTTGATGGTACTCCCCATACTGCAGACTATGCAACCTACGAGACCAAGGCCAACACCGCTTCCATCATGTATGCTGAGGAGCAGTCCGGCTATCTCGCAGGCTATGCGGCAGTCAAGGACGGCTATCGTGCGCTCGGCTTCATGGGCGGCATGGCAGTTCCCGCAGTTCAGGCATTCGGCTATGGCTATCTCCAGGGCATCGAGGCAGCAGCCGCTGAGCTCGGCCTTGCAGCAGGCGACATCACCGTTAAGTATCATTACACCGGTGACTTCGCTGAGACCGACCAGAACAAGGCAACCGCAGCAGCTATGTATCAGTCCGGCATCGAAGTTATCTTCGCATGCGGCGGCAGCGTAGGCAAGTCCGTCATGGCAGCAGCTGCTGAGGCAGGCAAGAAGGTAATCGGCGTTGACGTTGACCAGAGGTACGACAGCGAGACCGTCATCACCTCCGCGACCAAGGGCCTTGCTCCTTCCGTACAGGCAGTTCTCAAGTCCATCTATGAGACCAATGACTTCGACAAGTACGGCGCAAAGACCACCTACTTCAACGCTTCCAACGACGGCGTAGGCCTGCCCACCACCGTTATCGGCGATGCAAACGGCAATGCATTCGACAGGTTCAACACCTTTGACAAGGCAGCTTATGACACTCTCTTTGCAAAGCTTGCAAACGGCGAGATTGCTCCCATCAGGACCATCACCGTTGCCAATGCTGACGGTTATGCAACCGCAGAAGAGCTCACCACCGGACTTAACCTCACCATCACCTCGGTTGAGTGTGTTCAGTAATTGAATTTTGTCCGCTTTTGCGGAAATAAGGGGAAGGGGCAACCCTTCCCCAAAGCTGTTATCTATATGAGAAATGGAGCTCACCCCCGGTATATGCTGCCATGGTTTGCTTTCGCTTGCGAAAGCTTTTAGTTTAATTAGAACCCTTTGCAGCATTTATTAGCTGATCACATGGGCATCGTGTTATCAGCTAATAAATGCATTTATGCAGAAAAGGAAGGTGCGGCGTGGAAAACAATATCATAGAAATGCTCCACATCACAAAAGAATTTCCGGGTATCGTCGCAAATGACGACATTACCCTGACCCTCCGCAAGGGCGAGATCCATGCACTTCTGGGTGAGAACGGAGCCGGCAAGAGTACGCTTATGAGCGTGCTGTTCGGATTGTACAACCCCGAAAAGGGTGAGATCCGAATGAACGGGCAGCCGGTTACCATTCACGATCCGAACGACGCAACTGCGCTCGGGATAGGTATGGTACATCAGCACTTTAAGCTGGTTGAGTGCTTTACGGTATTGCAGAACATTATTCTGGGCGTTGAGCCAAATAAGTGCGGTTTCCTCAGAATAGATGAAGCAAGGGAAAAGGTGATGGAGCTCAGCGAAAGATACGGACTTCATATCGATCCTGATGCCTATATCGAGGATATTTCGGTCGGTATGCAGCAGCGCACCGAGATCCTAAAGATGCTCTATCGCGATAACGAGGTTCTGATCTTTGATGAACCTACTGCTGTTCTTACTCCGCAGGAGATAGCGGAGCTTATGGAGATCATTCGTTCATTCGCCAGAGAAGGAAAATCCATCCTGTTTATTTCGCACAAGCTGAACGAGATAATGCAGGTGGCTGACCGCTGTACTGTTCTCAGAAAGGGCAAATGCGTTGGTACGGTCGATGTTAAGGATACTTCGCCGGAGGAGCTCAGCCGAATGATGGTCGGCAGAGATGTACAGCTCAAGGTCGATAAGGGTGAAGCGCATGTCGGCGACACAGTCCTGAAGCTGCGTGGAGTTTCGGTCCCATCAAAGGTGCATAAGGGTAAGAGCGCAGTAAACGGCGTTTCATTCGATGTTCATGCAGGCGAGATCGTTTGTATCGCCGGTATTGACGGCAACGGCCAATCGGAGCTTGTTTCGGCAATTACCGGACTTGAAAAGCCGAGCGCCGGGAGCATAAAGCTTTCCGGATGCGATATTACACGCGCTCCGATCAGAAAGCGCAGCAAGCTTGGCATGAGCCATATTCCGGAGGACAGGCATAAGCACGGCTTGGTACTCGATTTTACTCTTGCAAACAACATGGTACTTCAGCGCTATTGGCAGCCCGAATTCGAAAGGGGAGGCTTTATACGCAGCAGGCAGATACTTGAGTACTCGGACGAGCTTATTCAGAAGTTTGATGTTAGAAGTGGAGAAGGTTCGGCGTCCATCGCGCGCAGCATGTCCGGAGGAAACCAGCAGAAGGCCATCGTCGCGAGAGAGATGGACAGAGAGCATGATCTTCTCGTTGCCGTCCAGCCCACCAGGGGCCTTGACGTTGGAGCGATAGAGTACATTCACAAATGCATTGTCCGTGAACGCGATGAGGGAAAGGCGGTACTTCTTGTATCGTTCGAGCTTGATGAGGTAATGAATCTGGCTGACAGGATCCTTGTCATGCACGGCGGAGAAATCGTTGGCGAACTCGATCCTGCGACCACCGATGTCAAGGAGGTAGGTCTTTACATGGCAGGAAGCAAGCGTGACAAAATAAGACAGGAGGCTGAAGCATGAACCTTTGGACCAAAAAAATCAAGCCCTTTCTGCTGAGCATAGTTCCATCGCTCGTTGCAATAGCTATAGGTCTCATCTTCGGTTTTATAGTAATGCTGGCGGCATCGCCTGCCAACGCATTCAACGGATTTGCGACCGTGCTGACGAGGGGTTTCTCAAAGATGAGCGATGTTCTCTACTATGCGACCCCCATCATCATGACAGGTCTTTCCGTTGGCTTCTCCTACCGCATGGGCCTGTTCAACATTGGCGCATCAGGACAGTTCACCATGGGCATTTTCTTTGCTCTTATCATTTCTTTCCTGGTTCCTATGCCGGCACCATGGAGCTGGATAGTGGCTTGTCTTGCGGCAATAGTCGGCGGTGCGCTGTGGGGCGCCATACCCGGCATATTCAAGGCATTATTGAATATCAACGAGGTCATAACCTCCATCATGTTCAACTACATCGGCATGTATGTGGTGGACTACATAATCAGCAACAACTCCACAATGTACATCGCTGTCAAAGCGAGGACACAGTACCTTCCCAAGACAGCTCAGCTTCCTTCGCTGTCTCCCGGCAATACCAACCTTAATATCGGTACCATCATTGCAATAGTGCTGGCAGTGATCCTGTTCATAGTTCTTATGAAGACGACCTTCGGCTACGAGCTTCGCGCAACCGGCTTCAACAAGGACGCTGCAAAGTATGCAGGCATGAACAGCAAGCGCAACATCATTCTTACCATGATGATAGCAGGCGCGCTTGCCGGGCTGGGCGGAGCACTGTACATCCTTGCGCCTTCGATGGTGGAAGGTTCGAGCGTAACGTATGAGCCCATTAATGTAATAAGAAACGAGGGATTTAACGGCATAGCGGTCGCATTGCTTGGCTGTTCTCACCCGATAGGTATAGTATTCTCGGCTATCTTCGTATCCTTCATTCAGAGGGGCGGTACGGCTGCGGTTGCATACAAGCCCGAGATAATCGATGTAATGCTTGCGTTTATCATCTATTTCTCAGCATTCGCTATGGTCGTGCGTGAATTTGTAGCCGGAAAGCGGCGCAGGAAAAGGGGAGGAAAAACCCCGTCTCCGGCGTCCGTGATCCCCGAAGTACCCGGTCCGAGCGCTGATAACGAAACAATACTCGAGAGCGTAATAAAGGAGGGAAATGAATAATGGACGTTGTATATTTCCTTGTTCAAAACACTCTTCCGGTCGCAATACCGCTGCTCCTGACTGCGCTGGGCGGCATGTTTGCTGAGCGCAGCGGCGTTATCAACCTCGCACTCGAAGGTATCATGCTCTTTGGCGCATTCTTCGGCTGCCTTATCACCTACTACCTGGGGCCGACAGGCATGAATGCACAGGTAATCCTGCTGATAGCTCTGCTCGTTGCCGCTATTGCCGGAGCGATCTATTCGTTGGCACTTGCGTTCGCCGCAGTCAATATGAAGGCTGACCAGACTATCGTGGGTACCGCGATGAACCTTCTTATTCCGGCAATGGTGCTCCTCATCAGCAAGATGTTCTTCATGAGCGACGGCATCACCACTTCAACCAATTTCTACATTCAGAGCATACCCGTACTGGGAAAGATCCCGGTGATAGGTGAACTGTTCTTCCAAAAGACATACCTGACGGTCTATATCGGCATAGTGATACTTGTAATTGCCCAGATCGTTCTGTACAAGACCAGGTTCGGACTTAGGCTTCGTGCCTGCGGTGAACATCCTCAGGCTGCGGATTCCGTAGGTATCAATGTATATAGGATGAGATATGCAGGCGTCACCATTTCCGGCGTGCTTGGCGGTCTCGGAGGCTTTGCATACGCTGTAGGCGTCATGAATGGCAACTGCAACGGTCATACCGGAGTTGCAGGCTTCGGCTTCCTCGCTCTTGCGGTCATGATTTTCGGTCAGTGGAAGCCGCTAAGGATATTCTTTGCCGCTCTGTTCTTCGCATTCCTGAGACAGCTTGCGAATTCGATAATGCTGATACCGTTCCTGAATGATCTGAACATTCCAAAGGTTGTTTACAACATCCTGCCCTATGTCGCTACGATGATAGTTCTTGCGTTCACGTCCGCAAAATCCCGTGCACCCAAGGCTGAGGGCATTCCTTACGATAAGGGAAGCAGATAATCAACGATTTTAAGGCTTTTTTGACGAAAATGCGGAGGAGGCTTGGCATTCCTCCGCATTTGTGTTATAATATGGAAGATCAACGTGAGATTCTGCTGTCCTGCGGCGGAAATCGGATGTGAGGATGAAATGGCAAAGCTTTATTTTCGTTACGGCGCAATGAGCTCTTCAAAGACTGCTCAGGCTATCATGGTCAAGTACAACTATGGAGAGCGCGGACAAAGGGCATTATTGACAAAGCCTGCGACCGATACGCGAGACGGCGCACGAACGGTCAGATCACGCTGTGGGCTTCAGGATGAATGCGTTTTATTCGATGATTTGGACTGGGACGAGCTGCATTCGGGAGCATACGACTGTGTCATAGTAGATGAAGCACAGTTTCTCACTCGTGAACAGGTGATGAAGCTTGTTGAACTGGTTGACTATTATGGCGTTCCTGTGATATGCTATGGATTACGAACCGATTTCCAAGGGAATTTCTTTGAGGGAAGCCACTGGCTGATGGCTTTTGCCGACACCATAGAGGAGATCAAGACCATATGCTGGTGCGGGAAAAAGGCAATTATGAACGCACGCCTTGACGGAAAGGGCGGCATAACCAAGGTCGGCGAGCAGGTCGTGCTTGGAGCTGATGATAAGTATATAAGTCTTTGCCGTAAGCATTGGGCGGAGGGAAAGATTAAAAACGATGAGTGAGGGGAATAGCTAACCCGAGGCTCAAATCTTGTAAGGAAGCGAATAGTGTATGAGGTTTTATATTGCAACAGGTCTTGAAAACGCAGAGAGGGCAAGGCAGCTTAGTGCGGTGCTTACGCGCAATGGGCACGAATTGACCTATGATTGGACTGCACACGGAGATATCCGCTCACAGGGAGAAGCCAAGATGGCTGAGGTGGCATTTAATGAAGTGCGTTCGGTTCGTGACGCCGAGCTGTTCGTGGCCCTGCTTCCGGGCGGCGCCGGGACCCACACCGAACTTGGAGCCGCTATTGCTTCAAGGAGCAATAAGCGTATCCTCGTCTGGAGTGAAACCGGCATCGAGTTTCAGCCCGATAAGAACAGCTGCACTTTCTACTTCCATCCATGCGTCGAAAGGATCTGCTGCCCGTTTGATGAGCTGATCAAGAGGCTTGACGCCGATAGGATCGACTCCATGTCATCGTTTGGACAAAACTGAACACATCGATAATTGAACTTATGTTTTCTGCCGCTTCCTGCCATTCCGGAGGCGGCAATACTTTTTATGGTATTGATGAAATAAAGCAAATAACCCCTTGAAAAAAGGGAGATTTGGTGTATAATAGAAACTGATGGAGTATGCAAACACTGAAAAAACAACAGATGCGGATAATTGCGCGAGCATTTTTGCACGGGTCGCTGAGGCGTGTATTGACGGGACGCAGAACCCAAAAATGATGAGCCCGCTGGCGCTTGCCTATGTCGGCGATACCGTTTATGACCTGTATGTTCGCACTATGCTCGTAAGCACAACGACACTTCCTGCGCATGGACTGCATGTTCGTGCGGCAAAGCTCGTTTGTGCCAAGGCTCAGGCAGAGGCTTACAGAAGGATAGAATCGTTGCTCACCGAGGAGGAGTCTGCGATATTCAAACGCGGCCGCAACGCACACATGGGGACCGTACCTAAGAACGCTCAGATCCTTGATTACCGTCACGCAACGGGCTTGGAGTCGCTCATCGGCTACCTCTATCTCTCCGGAAAGGATGAAAGACTGGGATGCCTTATGAACAGAATGCTTTGCGGATTAGAAGCGTATTCGGATGAAAAGAGCGTTGATGATGAAACAGAAAACAACAAGATGAATTGTGAGGATTAAAGATGGACTACAACGGAGACAGAAGACAGGATAACGGCAGGAATAACGGAGGATATGATCGAAAGCCGCGCAGAAACGGCGGCCAATCCTTTGACAGAAACCCAAGGGGCAATGGTGACCGCCGGTCCGATGGGCGTACATTTGACAGAAACCAAAGGGATAATGCCGACCGCCGATTTGGTGAACGCTACTATGACAGAAGGCCCGGCAGAGGAGATGACCGCTCCTTCTCAGACCGCAGGTACGGCGAGCGTTCCAATGACAGGAACTTCAGAGATAATGCCGGCCGCAGGTACGGCGAGCGTTCATACGACAGGAAGCCCGGCAGGGAAGAGGCTCATCAGTATTCCGAACGTCAGTATGATGAGCGTTCCTTTGACAGGGACTTCAGGGATAACGGCAGCCGCAGTTACGGTGAACGTTCCTATGACAGGAAACCCGGAAGGGGATCCGACAGACCATATGACAAGCGGCACAGCAGCGACCGACGGTATGGCGAGCGTTCATATGACAGAAATCCCGGCGACGGCAGAGATCGTCAGCACGGAGGCTATAGGCCTGATGATCGCTTTGTGCACAGGACGGATGATGAAGCAGCGCGTCCCGCATCCGCTGAGATAGTCAATGCTGAAAATACGGAGATGGAGCTTCCTAACATCATAATGGGAAGAAATCCGGTCAAGGAAGCCATTAAGAGCGGAAGAAGCATCGACAGAATACTTGTGGTGAAGGAGCATGACGGTTCGCTTGGCGAGATCGTTACGCTTGCACATGAAGCTAACCTCGTTATCCGTGAGGTCGAGCGCACAAAGCTGGATGAGATATGCATGCCTTTCGGTCATAACGGCAAAAGCGGCAACCATCAGGGAATCGTTGCCGAGATCCCGGGCGTTGAATATGCGGAGCTTGCGGATATTTTGGAATACGCTGAGGTGCGCGGCGAGAAGCCCTTTGTCGTTCTGCTTGACGGCATAGAAGATCCGCACAATCTTGGCTCGATCATTAGGAGCGCAGAGTGCGCCGGCGCACACGGCGTTGTGATAACCAAGCGCCGTTCGGCTTCCGTTACCGCCGCTGTCGTGAAGACAAGCGCAGGCGCGGCTGAGCATATGCGCATTGCACGGGTTGTCAATCTTTCCAATGCTGTCGACACCCTTAAGGAAAAGGGACTTTGGATAGCAGGCGCGGATATGGATGGCAGGCCAATGTACGATGTCGATATGAAGGGTGGATTTGCACTCGTTATCGGCAGCGAGGGCAGCGGACTGAGTAAGCTCGTCAAGGAAAAGTGTGACTTCCTCGTTTCCGTGCCTCTCAAGGGTCATATCGATTCGTTGAACGCTGCGGTTGCAGGTGCAATAATCATGTTTGAAAAGAACAGACAGGAGCGCGGCAACTGATTTGACTAAAGCTTCGACTTCGGACAAGGCATTTGGGGAATACTCCGATGAACAGCTTGCTTATCTGGCTCAGAGCGGAGATAGGGACGCTGAATATGTATTGGTCGAGAGATTTATGGGACTTGTCAAGCTAAAGGCAAGGCCCTATTTTCTCATGGGTGCAGACAGAGCCGATCTCATTCAGGAGGGTGCAATAGGGCTTGTTGCGGCAATTAGGGAATACGAACCCGATAGGGGAGGAAGCTTCCGCTCATTTGCAGAGACATGTATTGTGCGTCAGATCTACTCTGCAATAAAGACCGCAACAAGGAAGAAGCATCTTCCGCTTAACAACTATGTGTCACTTGACAGGAATGCATACGAAGGCGGCAGCGATGAGAGCGAGAGCACTCTCATGGATACCTTGATAATGCCGAGAACGGTCAATCCTGAGGATATCATCTTAGAACGCGAGTCGTACAGCGAACTGCTCCGGCGCATGGAGGAGGAGCTGACGGAGCTTGAAAAGCAGGTGTTGGTTCGATTTTTAGATGGGCTGAGCTATACAGATATTGCAGATGAGCTCGGTAAATCCGTAAAGTCGGTGGACAATGCCATTCAAAGGGTCAAAAAAAAGGTAAAA
Source organism: uncultured Clostridium sp. (assembly GCA_900542285.1). GTDB lineage: Bacteria > Bacillota > Clostridia > Christensenellales > CAG-138 > PeH17. The sequence goes on along the minus strand of UQNF01000001.1, from coordinate 120,386 downwards.
AAGCTGCTCCGGGACGAACAATAGTGCGCAGGCGAGGTCTAAGCATCAGAAATAGAACAAATTCTGTTCACGCCTCGGCTTGCTGCTTGCATCAAAAAGGAGTCTTACAGTGCTCTATTCCTGCAAGATAGGCAACTATGTTAGGCATGACGATTTAGACTTTCATAAATCCACAGCAGCCGATTTCGGACATTTCCCGAAAGCCCATCGACAAATAAAATGCAATGGTCTCCGGCGTATTATCCGTTGCAAGTTCTATTTGGCGCACATGGCTGAACTTGTCCAAAACTGCCCTCAGGAGAGCAGATCCGATGCCCTTTCGCTGATGCTCTGGGAATACCAGGATATCCTGCACAAACACGATGGTATAGCCATCGCCAACAGTTCGGATGATGCCAAGAAGCTGATCGCCATCGTAAGCCGCCAGCGTCAGCAGGGAATTAGCAAATCCATTCCTGAGCACATCCGGGTGCTCGGTGTAGGCAGTCCAGCCAACGCTCAAATACAGGCTCAAAATATCATTCTCGTTGTATTTGGTGTATTCCTTGATCTCCATAACCATTACTAAACCTCGACTATCAAAATATCACTTTTTCCGGCAGGGGTTTCTTGCACTATCAAGCCGTTTTTGAAATACGCTGCGCCTCCTGCGGCACAGTCAACCGCTCCGGGATCGGCACAGAACGGATTCGCCAAACACAACAAGGTCCGCTTTTCCGGCGCAAGCCTCCATGGCTTGAAGAATACACGTACTGTTATGTTCTATATTTCCGTTAACCACCGGCACGCAAGCCAACGCAATTTTCATTATCAAATCTCCTTTTTGATCATGTCGGCGAATGCTGAATATTGCCGCACTTAGGGTACGAGCTGCGGAATAATGGCACTGATAGCCTCCAAGACTGGAAAAACAGATCAGCTCAAAATGCGTATGCTGTATCAACCGGCATGATTTACGGCCAGTTCCTTCAAAGCGGCATAAAGCGATTCAACCGCCTTCTTATCAAGCTTCACTGTTAGCTGTGCGCTGTCGGAATAATAGAGTGAGCAGGTGGCCTTGTCTTTCGATGTTCCTCTTGGATAATCCTTTAGGCACAGCTCATCAACAAGTGAAGACAGCTCAGCCCAATCCTGATAGGAGATCGTTGTAGTCGCACTTTGGGAATCATGAGAGAACAGGCCCGTTTTTTCAGTAAAACGATAAATGAAAAGCCGTTCCTCAGCATCTGCATCGACGCTCGGTGTGCCGCATTGGAAGGAAAAATCCTTTGCAGGGCTTGATGAGGATTGACTAAAGTACAGACCGACAAGCACCGGCGTAGCATAGTGCGGGATATCGCGGCCTATAGGGTCTACAATCTCTCGGAGAAGGGTCGTCAGTGTAATCATTTGGCGGTCCGAAGGGACATAGTATTCGGAAAAATGCTCCCCATCAGCAGTTTGTACGCCGAGCCGCAGCGTTTGCCAATCGCCTCCGTCAAGTATTTGCATACCCGGAAACTCTCCGGCATCAGGCAAATCAACTTTTGATTCGGGCTTGATTTCAAGCAGCGGAGCAAGTTCGGCGATGATCGCTTCAACTTCCTCCCAGCGTCCCTCGGAAATGGGAGCGTGAGAAAGCGATACTATTTCGTCGGAAACGGTGGGCTGATAGTAAGTTTTGCCACCGATTTCGACGGCTTCCTCCGGCCAAAATAGAGCATCGACAACTTCGTCTGGCGTGATAGTGATGGAAAACTCTGCTCTTGCGATCGTTCCGTTTCCGGTGGAGTATTCCACGCGGGTCAGCTTTCCGTCCGGAAGGGTCTTTGTATTGCTGTGCATATTATTCTCCTTACATGCGGAACATCCGCTAAGAGTTGGGGTGATCCCGATCAGCATTAAGATCAAACAAAAAACGGAGAGTGCAGTGATGTTTGCAATCTTGAAATTGCGTCTAATTCCCATAACTTCAACCTCGTTTATTTTGCATTATATTAATGTTCACAAAAAATGCTCACCGGTTAAATGAGCGTCAGTTTGGCGAAATACAATTTGGCAAATTCTTCCCGAAAAGCGATCATATCGGCTTGTTAACAGCGCTGTAACCGGAGAGTATGTATCAATGCACCATAGCGATTAAAGCGCCTGGATCTCATAGTTCATATGCTGCATTCTTCGATCTATTGCTGCGATCTCATCCGCTACGCTGTACATCTCCTTGCTTATATGTTCCGGAATATCCTTGCAGCATTTATACCTAAGGTCATGCTCAAGACTTGCCCAAAAATCCTGCGCGATCGTCCGTATCTGTATTTCTGCGCGGGCGTACTCTATCGTAGAGGAAAGGTAGACGGGTATCTCAACATCCAGATGCAGGCTGCGATAGCCGTTGAAGTTCGGATGGGCGATATAGTCCTCACGCTCAATGAGCTTCACATCCTCCTGCATCATGAAGGCTTTCTCAACGTCGTAAACATCTTCAAGGAAACGACACACGACGCGTACTCCTGCAATATCGTTAAGATACTGCTTTGCGTTTTCGATGCTCACTTCATGACCTCTGCTTTGAAGTTTCGCTGCCATGCTTGCAGGGCTTTTTAGTCTGCTTTCAATATGATGAATGGGATTCCGGGCATGGTGAAGCTGAAATTCACCGTTGAGAACCTCGAATTTTAGCCTTAGCGTGCGAAGCGCGGAAGTATAAAGATACTGAAGCTCCCTAAGCTGCTGAATGTCTCCAAACTCACCGGGGTCCTGTATGATGGCGCTCTGCTCTTGTATGCAATCATTGTAATCACTTGACATAAGCTCACCTCATAAAATGAAAGGATTCGCAATCTCTGCGATAGTATTATATACCCTAATCAACGGGTTGGCAAGAAAAACTTATCCGATCGGTATACAAATGCAAAAAAGCTTATTCGGTAAAGCATTTTCACGCTGATAAGCTCAATATAAAAAATACAGTTTTTGTCTTGACATTTGAAATGATTATGGTAAAATATACGGAGAAGTATGCCAGAGATGGTGTACTCTGCGCATAAAGCGCATTAATTTTAAGGAGGAAAACCAATGAAAACTCGCAAAGTATTGGCTATGGCTCTTGCGCTAATTCTGGTTTTTGCTCTCGTTCCCGTCGTATCCCTTGCAGAGGGTATTGACGCAGCGGCAAACGAAGCAAAGCAGATCGCAAAGCTCAACAAGACCTGGGCAGCTATCGATGCAGCAGAAGCAGCTGCTATCGAAGCAAACGCAACCCGCACCGATGTCATCAATGCTGTATATCAGGCAGCACTGAATGCTTCCTTTATCGATAAGGACGGCTTCTCCGACATCACCAAGGACGGATTCTTCTTCACGGTTGACGGCATGTATTGCTCTTACAACTACAGGCTCCGCAACGAGCTCGTTCCCGGCGAACCCATCCCCGCTGAAGAGCAGGTTGTTATTGTAAAGGGTAACGGCAATTACAATAAGGATGCCGGTTCCCCGAATGTACTGCTTGTTGCACCTTATTACGGACATGACGGAAGCTTCACCGATCAGTACAAGCGGGAAGCTCAGTCCATCGCAGACGCAACCGGCGGTGATTACACTCTCATCCAGTCCACCGCAGCAACAGGTCCCGCAATCGCACAGAACTACCTCGATAAGGGCGTTGTTATCTACGACAGCCACGGAACCCAGAGCGGTACTTCCAGCTATCTGTGCCTCACCACCAATTCCGGTATCACCTCCGAGGACTACTCCAATGGTTGGGCAGTCAGCGCAGGCAGCGCCGCTTACATCGATGGTAGGTATGTTGAGCACCATGTCACCGATACCCTTTCAAACTGCCTTGTTTGGATGGCTATCTGCGAAGGTATGAAGCGCACCGGCCAGGGCACCACCGGCTCCGCTCTTCTCAGGGCAGGCGCTGAGGTCGTTTACGGTTACTCCCAGAGCGTAACCTTTGCAGGCGACTATGAGTACGAAGAGACTTTCTGGAATGTTATGAAGGAAGGCGGCGTTGTTGCCGAAGCTTTCCAAACAATGAAGGATACTTGGGACGTTCCCGATCCTTATGGCGATGCATATCCTATCGTTATGAGTGAGGACGATCCCTTCCCCTCCAACCCTGACTCTGAGCAGACCGTTTACAGCGAATGGAGTCTGTTCGGCAACCAGGATCCCGTCGACCTGACCGGATTCTCCCTCGACACCACTGCCGTCGAAATGTATATCGGACGCAGCGCAGTCGTATCATTCCTCCGCGTTCCTGATAATGCAAACGCATATGAGCTCGTTTGGACTTCCGCAAACGAGAGCATTGCAACCGTTAACGGCAACAACCGTCGTGCAACCATCACCGGTATTTCCGAAGGCAGCACCACGGTTACCTGCACCGTTTATGTTGATGGCAATGTATTCGGTACCGCAAACGTTGATGTTACCGTAAACATTGATACTACTCTTTATGACTCCCTGAATGTGCCCGGCGGCAACATCCAGTTTGGAACCAGCGAACAGTATCCCTTCGAAGCTGTTACCGAGGGCGATAGGTATCTTGCTAAGTCAAGCAATGCCGGTTCCTCGAATACCACCTCTACCCTCACCACTACCATCAATATGGCTGCAGGCGATACTCTTACCTTCGAGTATTACTACAACTCTGAGTCCAACTTTGACTGGTTCAACTTCACCGTCAATGGTGAGCAGATTCTCCACCTGTCCGGCACTTCCAATACCAGCTGGAATACCTACACCTACACCGCAGCAACCGCTGGCACTTACACCTTCGTATGGTCCTACTCCAAGGATGGCAGTGCAAACAACGGCACCGACTGTGTAAAGGTAGATAACGTTGACTTCTCCGGCAGCACCGGCGGCATCATGGGCGATGTCAACGGCAGCGGTAATGTTGATGTTCAGGACGCAATGCTTGTTCTCCGCTATACCCTTGGTATCGGTGATCTTAGTGCAAATCAGCTCGCTCTTGCAGACATGAACAATGACGGTTCCGTCAACGCACAGGATGCAATGATCATCCTCCGTGCTGCAATGAATTCTTAACTGATTATTACAGTAAACACATTCAGCTCCCCCTACTAAAGGGGGGGCTGAATGCTATTATAAGGAAACAAAATGTTATATACTTGGCACCTAATTGCATTTATGATACAATATAAAGAATGGAAGGGTGTATCACCCTAAATAGAAGCTAAGCTAATGAACAAATTAAAGGGATCAACCCAAGGAGAGAGACATGAACACAGAAGAATTCGTATCATATCGCAAAAAGCTCGTCGATGCCTGTTCGAAGGTGATCGTTGGCAAGCATGATGAGATAACGCTCGTTGCCGTCTGTTATCTATGCGGCGGACACATTCTGCTGGAAGATGTACCCGGCACAGGAAAGACGATGCTCTTCCGCGCCTTTGCCAAGGCAACCGGCGGCAGTTTCCGCAGGATCCAGTTTACCCCGGATTTGATGCCAAGCGATGTCACGGGAATAAACTATTATAATACTAAAAAAGGTGAATTTGAGTTCCGTCCCGGCCCTATTTTTGCTAATATGGTACTTGCAGACGAAATCAACCGCGCAACCCCAAGAACCCAATCTAGCCTTCTTGAGGCCATGGCTGAAAGACAGGTATCCATCGATGGTCTGACTCGTAAGCTCGATGAGCCTTTCATGGTAGCGGCGACTCAGAACCCGATAGAGTCCTACGGAACTTTCCCGTTGCCGGAAGCGCAGATGGATAGGTTTATGATGCGAATGAGCCTTGGATATATGACCAGGAGCGAGGAGATTGGAGTTGCCCTAAGAACTGACAGTGCAGAACTGCTCGACAGCATTGATGTGGTCGTAAGCGTCGAAGAAACCGAAGCATTGCGCAGACTCCTTTCCGACATTGAAATAAGTGAGCCGGTAATGGGCTATTTAATGGATATTATCGAGGCGACAAGGCAGGATCAACGCATAAACATAGGCGCTTCTCCACGCGGAACCATCGCCCTTTGCAAAGCAGCACGGGCCTATGCGGCATTCAGCGGCAGGAACTATGTCATTCCGGAGGATGTTAAGAAGCTTGCGCCTTATGTTATAGTACATCGTTTGCATTTCAGAAATGCGGCAGCGAGCCGCGAGGCAGCGGCGATATTTGATTCCATTCTAAGTGGTGTCACAGTACCGAAGGAAGACTCCGGGAGTGTAAAATGACAAATGCTGGAGTTTTTGATAATCATAATCGTACTTGCATCCATTGTCGAATGGGTTTCAATAAAGAACTCAAGCAATGAGGAAATGATCGGGTATCGTTGCTACCCTTCGGTAGATGGAGCGGAGCCTGACGAGGAGTTCGCTGTCAACAGCGAAATCAGCAATCTTTCGCGCAGCTATTCGCCGGTTCTCAGGATAGAGGAACGTTTTCCGAAAAAACTTGTGATAAGCAAGCTGGTTGATTACGATGCGGTCGTAAATGACGATCATAGGATCTTCGTCAGCGGAGTTACCCTTCGCCGCCGCCAGAGGGTAAGACGCCGCCTAACCGCCTCATTGCCGGACAGGGGCGAGTACACATTTTCATACGCCAAGTTCTATGCCGGTGATTTTCTTGGCTTTGTTGAGCATGAATACCGCAAGGAGAACGATAGCCATATTGTGATTTATCCGCATCGAATCGAGGCAGAGGAATTTATTAAATCCTTTGCAGATGCATATGATGAGATCGCAATGAGGAAACAACTTCTTGAAGACCCGATTTCCGTCTGCGGCTATCGTGAATACACGGGAAGAGAGCCTATGAGAAGTATAAGCTGGAAGATGTCTGCGGTACTAAATGAGCTGATCGTTAAGGAGTATGATCCGACATGGTGCCAGGCGGTCACAGTTGTGCTGGACACATCTTTTCACGGAGAGTTTGAGATGCATATCCGACGCCAGGAATATTGCTTTATGGCAGCCCGCACCATCTGCGAATACTTTGAGGATAGGAATCAGGATTACACGCTAATCACCAACGCTATCATAAATGACGGCATCTCAAGTTTTCACAGCGCCGGCGGTCGGGGCGCGGAGTTCAACAGAATACTATATGGCTTGGGTTCTGCAAAGAATGGCGAAACCTGCTCAACGGACATTCTTTTAGCGGAGGTTTGCTCCGGCGCATTCAGAGAGCAAACAATGGTGTTTATCTCAACCCGAAAGGAAGAAGCGGTCATGGAAGCGTTGGCCCGGGCAAGGTCCGTCTTCGGAGCTGATATTATTACGGTTTTTGCCGATGACTATATCAATCAAGCTACGGAAGACGAAAGGCTCAGGATAGAGCGCGAGCAGCATGAACGAGAGACCCGGAAGGAGAAAGAGGAGTTTGAGGCATTGCTTGCGCGTTCTAAATCGCAGGATAAGGGTAAGCCGAAAAAACGCGTCAAGTCAAAAGCAATATCTGCCGCTCCAAAGAATGAGGGGGTGGCGACATGAACAGATTCCTTCGAATAGCCTACATTGTTGGAATTCTGCTCACGTCAATATGCATGGTGATCGGAAGCATTATTGGCGAGCTTTATCCAATCTGGAGTTTTGTACTGCTGTGGCTTGGAGTTTTCATCTACATGCTCGGAGATATTATTCCGAATCTGAAGCAAAGCGAACGCATCTTCAAAGTAATAGGAATAGTTCTTATGCTTGGCGGAGCTGCATTCATTGCGTTGGACGGATGTCATGCCGTGTATTATGCTATTCATGCAGCAGCGGTTATTCTGACCATAGCGCTTGAAAGGGTGCTGAACTATAACACAACGCACTTAGATTTTTTATCCAAGTTCAAGTATTCGCTGACAGTTGTTGCACTTCTGTTTTGCGTCGTTGGCTTGTTCTCAAGCGGTGTACAGAATCAGCTGATTAACGGTGGAAACACATTCGCTGCAATCATCAACTCGGTTCCATTATTCGTAATATCGGTAGTAATGGGTATATTGCTGCTCAGAGGACTTCGCGCTGTAACTGATCAGGATAATGAATTCAACAGGAGGCAGTTTAGGGATACGCTCTTGTTTTTTGTGGGCTGTGTTCTCATTACTGCCACTGGCCTTATCGGATTGCTGAAGAGGTTCTTTATATGGCTTGGGGGAGGCGTCTTAGAACCGTTAGCCGCATGGATTGGAAAGCAGTTTTCTTTGCTCGAGGACGCTCTCACAAACAAGAATCCGCCCCCAATCGGCCCGCCTGCAGAAGACCCGATAGTTCCGACAAGGTCAGATATCACCCCGCCGCCGTCAATGGAGGCAGTTACATATCCTCCGGAGACGCCGCCGCCCGAAGAAAGCTCATCGGATTTCGCAAGGGTATTAATCATTCTGTTTGCCGTGCTTGTTATCGCTTTGGCACTGTACATAGTGTTCAGTAAGCTGCTAAAGCAGGGAAAAAAGACATCGGGCAATTCATATTTTTATGAAGAACGCGAGCAGGTGACGGAAAATGAAAGCGATGGACGGACTGAGAAACCTGATCGTTCGCCAAGGTCAAAGATTAGGCAGTATTACGCCAGGTTTCTAAGGTATCTGAAGAAAAACAGAAAATATTCCGTCAAAAAATCGGATACCTGTGAAGAGGTTGAAAAGCTTGCGTCGGTCATTGGCGCTGAAGCCAGGGATGCGCTGCCGGAATTCACCGAAACCTATCGCAAGGCGAGGTATGACTTGGATGAAGAACCGACTGCAGAGGACGCAAAGCGTGCAAAACGACTGTATAAAACGATAGTGGATAAGTAACAGGAATATCGTAGGGGCTGATAATTAAGCAAACATGCTTAGTTAACAGCCCCTTCTATTAGCTGATTATGCTATATTCTCAAAATATAGCAAATTGCATTAGATTCTATTCGCGAGCATCGCGGAGAAATTGAATTCAAATCTCCGCATCGCGCGAAAACGATTGGTCACTTTATAGATGACGGCCGCCGACTTTGGAAGTCAGCGGCCGTTGATAAGTCAGAAAGGATCGGTTACGGATTGGGCGTCGGCGTGATCTTAGGATCCGGAGTAACCGTTGGCTCCGGAGAAGGAGTCGGCACCATCGTTGGGGTTGGGGTAGGCGTAGGCGTGATGGTGGGCACCGGAGTCGGAGTGTCGGCGACCGGCGTTTCCGTGGGCATCGGAGTGGGCGTCTCCGAAGGTACTTCAGTCGGCTCAGGAGTGTCGGTAGGCGCAGGCGTGGGGGTGAAGTCCGGAGTGGCCGTCGGGCGCTCCGGCGGGTTGATACTGTCATCCCAAAGGCCATTTTCTATGGCGTAGTAGTAGTCCTCCCAAGCGAGTTCGCTGCGCAGAGTTGAGCCCATCTTATATTCGTCGCCATATGGGTTGGCATCATCCGGATCGGTGGGATCCCATCCGCGCCTGAAGAGGTTGGATGCGTCTATTCTTATCGGATAGGGTCTGCTCATAGGGCCGACGCTGCTTCTGTCGTTGTAGATGACGACAGTGGTTCCGATAGGACAATTATCGTAAATCCACTTGGCATCGTTGACGGCAAGCCTTATACAGCCATGAGAGATTATCCAGCCAAGACGGTTAAAGCTCCTATACTGAAGATCATACTTGTGCGGCGTATAGTATGGGACGGAATGGAACAGCACACCACGCACGATACGAGTACAGTACTGACCGTAGCAAGGTCCCATGAGCACATGCCAGCTATACCGCGCAGGTGTCTTGAAAATACCTTCGGGAGTATCAACGCCGCCTGAGCAGACCATAGACAAATACGGACGGGTATAGTAGCCGTTCTCATCAACGCAAAATACGGTAACACAGCTATTGATGTTATTCACGCAAATTAGGTAGGGGAATCCGTACTTGGCTTTGAGATTGAGATCTTCATAGCCCTCCGTTGCTTTAAGCTTCTCCATAAACCGCTTGCCTGCATTTGCGCGCTTAATCTCCGCATCGCTGGTGGGGAAAGGGTTGCAATATGGCGTGGGCTTTGGGGTATGGGAAGGCTCCGGAGTCGGATCCGGAGTAGCGGTTGGTTCGGGAGTGGGCTCCGGAGTGGCTGTCGGTTCGACAGTTATTTCGGGGGTTGCCGGAGGCTCGGTCACAACAGGCTCGATAGTTACGGGTTCAGGGCTTATCTGAGCATACTGCGAAGGCTCAGGGGTAACTTCATTATTTGTAACTTGAGAACAAGCAAACAGGGAAAATAAAGAAACAAGACTTAATATAACACAAATTATTCTGCGCACAGCGGAGACCTCCAAACATCAAATACGCCATATCCGTTGGGTCGTGCAAAGCCATCGGGTGCTCTTTTAACTGTATCCGGGGTTTACTCCCAGCGTGCCTATTTTACTAAAAAGATACTGTAAATGCAATAGAAAATTATGAATTTTCTGTGTCAAAACACAATATAGTTTGCATTTTTTGCAGCGCAGGCAAAGTGTTAAATGCAAACAAGACCCGAAAAATACATGAACAATTTCACTGTTAGAATAATTTCATTATGGATGTTATAAAAACAGTAATACAAAATATAGTCAAATCCATTGGCAATATGAGAACAATCGAATGCCGCTATTCGATTGGAATGAAATGGGGACTAAGATTCTGAATCGGGTCTTATCATGAAACCTAGGAAAACCTAATATCCATAATAAAATCGCTGAAACATGATGATAGGATCATTGCATGAAGCAGGCAAGAAGATTCAAACACCATCACTATGGCGAGAATACTATTTGAAAGCAAACAGCAAATTTAAACCCCGACGGAACGATAACCGTCGGGGCAACATAGGAGGGGTACACGAAAACCATTTTGCAGCGGTGATAATAGAGGAGGATCACCGCTGCTATATTAATGGAATCAGCTTAGAGCTGAAGCCATGCGGAGAATGAGGATGGCATCGGCGGCAGTAATAACTCCATCGCCGTTGACATCTGCGAGGACGATTGCTTCCTCATCGAGGCTGCTAACCTCCATGGAATGGCGGAGGACGAGAACTGCGTCAACAGTATCTACGCTGCCGTCAAGGTTTACGTCGCCCATCAAGTGACCGTTAGTGTCGAGTGCGACATTGTCCACCTTTGCCATATCTGCACCGGCAGCTGCGGAGCTGTCCTTGCGATAGGACCATTCAAAGGTGTATTCGCCGTCTTCATCAGCGGTGAAGGTATGTGTGGTCCAATCTACTTCACCGGACTTACGCAATTCGTTTACGCCGTTGACTGCGAAGACGAATACATCGTATCCGCTCTCACTGCTTAACCAGTAGTCAAAGCTCAGGGTATCGCCTGCGTTCATGTAGATAACGGTACTCAGTGTTGCTGCGGAATTGTTAATGCCGACATTATTGGACATCAACAGATATCTGTCACCCTCATGCTCGGGGATGAAACCGTAGGGTGCGCCGTTGATGAAATCAAGCTGACCGCCTTCGATATTTGCAGCAAGGTTGAGCTCATAGTCGGGTTCGACTGTGACTTCGGTCGATACTGCTGCGAATACCTCGCCATCAACATAGACAGTACATGTAATGGTTGCAGTACCGGTACCGCGAGTGTTGATCGTTGCACCATGGGAATCGCCGTTCACGGTGGCGATACTCTCGTCGGATGAAGACCACTCAACAAGATAGTTGTTAGAGCCGGCAGGCTCAGCGATGAGGCTGACGCTGCCAATTGCGCCGATGGTAAGCTCCATGGTTTCAGGGTCAATGGAAACGCTTTCGACGTTTACAAGATCTGCCCTGTCAATGCTGAAGTTATCAACGCCTGCGGTATCGAGGCCGGCGTTACCGCTGTTATCCTTGGAGTAAGTCCAGGTTATCTCATAAACACCGGTATCGGGTGCGGTGTAGGTGAAGGTGGTCCAATCTACATCTCCGGAGTTGCCGGCAACCATGCTGCCGTTGATGTAAACCCTGAAGAAATCGTAGTATGCTTCGCTGCTTACGAAGTAATCGAAGGACACTACATCGCCGCCATAAAGTACAACCTCTGTAGTCATTGTTGCAACAGAGTTGCTTGCGCCGCTGTTGTTGGCCTTGGCGTAGTACCTGTCACCCTCCTGAACGGGCCTGAACTGGTAAGAGCCGGTAGAGATGAAGTCGAAGTTGCCGCCTTCAGCGTTAACTGCAGCACTGAGCTCATAATCGGGGTGTACGCTTACGGATATCTCCTTGGTGCAGAAGACATCTTCGCCAACCATTACGGTGCAGGTAATAGTGGTTTCACCAAGACCATTGGCGACGATATCTGCTCCGCGCTTATTTCCGGATACGGAAGCGATGCTTTCATCAGCGGAAGTCCAAACAACGTCAAAGTTATTGGCTCCGGTGGGATTTGCGGTAGCTGTGATATTTGTGGTGCTGCCGATAGCAACATCGATTTCATCACCGCAGTCTAAATCGTAGCTTTCGATCTCGATATCGGGAATAGGTACGAGGGAATCGGCAAAGAACATGCCGGTTACAACATAGCCGTGGTCGTTACCGACGATGGAAAGGGTAGTTGCGCCGGTATCAAGATTGAACTTGACAAGTCCGCCGGAATCATACCTGGCATCGCGGAACCAGGAATAGTCACCGGAATAGTACAGGCAGTGGGTGTTCTCATCATAGAGCATGCTTCCGCCGTAGTAGGTGCGCGGTCCGATGATGAGACCGTTGTATTCGGGCTCAAAGACGCTGTCCATTGTGTACTCGCGGAGGATGTTGCCGTTAAGGTCATAAACGGTAATGGTCTTTCTTCCGCCGTATACGCAGAGCTCGTCCTCTTCAAGGAACAACATTCCTGCGAATGCCGCACGTTCAAAATCCATATAGGAGAGAGTGAAGAGAGGTTCGATTTCCGCTGTTTCAAGGTCGATCCTGCAGAAGCTGTATCCATCCGGATAACCGGGAGCATAGTAGAAATACAATGCAGCATACAGGTCATTAGTACCCTTATTGAACGCTATCTGCTGTATATCTGCCGCATAAGTTCCTTCAGGAACGACTTCGCGGATATCGAATACCGAGGTGCGCTCAAAGGTTTCGGGATCAAGAATGAAAATTTCATACAAGCCGTTGGCATAGAGGACGCCGTCCCTGTTAACGCTGGTGGACTTGATATCCAAATCATATCCTTCTTCGGTGAAGATGGGGGGCAGTTCATCCGAATCGGTCAGCCTGGTCACGGTGCCGGGCAGATCGCTCCTGAAGCTGAGCCAGTTGAAATCATAGTAGCCGGATTCATAGTTCTTGCTGCTCTGACCGATGATGGTGCGGCCGTAATCAAATGCCTCAATGTCGGACTGGATAACAGCGCCGGTCTCAAGGTTGACTTCATAGAATGCTTCGTTGCCTGCATAGTCGGCTACGGTTACATAAACGACTTCTGCTCCGGTGGCGTTTGCAAAGTGTTCAGCCTGTCCGCGCTCGTAGGCGAATACGCCGGTCTCATAAAGAAGCTCAGTGCGCTCTTCGTCTGCGTGTACGGAGTAATAGGCGACATAGTTGCTGTCGATGACATTGAAGCCATCTTCGGTTACGATGATGTCGGGAGCAACGGTATCCTTGGTGAGGGGGATACTCCAGCGTCCGCTCTCATTTGCTTCGGGGGTATATCCCTCGTGGTCAAGCCAAGTCTCGAGAACGATGTAAACCGTTTCGTTTTCAGCAATATCAGAACCATCGTAGTCAACGACGAGGCTGCTGTAGGTGTTGCCGCCATTGATGCTTCCGGTGAAGTATTCCTTGCGGAAGGAATATTCGTCAGAGGTGTAGAGGCTGTCAAGAATGTTGCCTTCTGCATCCTCAATGTTGATAGTGACGAGCTTTGCGTTCCTCAGAAGGTTGAATTCCATATAGGTGAACGCATCAAGTATGCCGTCACCATTGGGGGAGAATGCGCTCCAATCGGGATTGAAGGTGTGGCCCTTCATGTCTGCATATCTGTTCAGACCAAAGCCCTGATCGGTCATGTATCCAGCATAGGTTGCAGGGGCGGTGGTGAGCTGCTGATAGTTGAACTCACCCGTTGGGATCTGCCAATAATTACCACGGTCAAGCATGGAGGGGTAATCCCAATCGCCGACAAAGCTGAGGAAGGGGAGGGAAAGATTGTTGCTCTCGCCGTCGTTATCGACCAGCTTAATGAAGCCTTCGAGATACATGCCGGAAGCGCAGTTCTCATGGAAGTAATCCATAAGCTCTTCGGTAGCGGTCATGGTAATGGTAACTGTTGCGGTTCCGTTTGCGGGAACGGTTACAGTCTCGGGGCCGTCGAAGTCAACGAGAGAGGTAACTTCATAGGTGGTGCCGTTGATGAGCTTTACGGTTACGGTGCCCTCATTGGGAAGGTAGAAGCTGCCGGAATGCTCAGCATCGTAAACATATTCGGTCATTGCGAAGGGAACGATGGTATAGCTGCGTTCGGTATCGCCGATGTTGTTTACAACAAAAGTGAAGGTAAATGTTCCGTCCTCATTGTCACCGAGCTCCAGCTTGGGGCGAGAACAACCGGGAACGGTGAGATAGGCCATAGTCTCAAGTGCGCTGGCAATATCGACGATACCTGCGCCCTGCTGACGCACAAAGCCCTGAACCTGATGCGCTGTGCTCATCAAGAAGGAGTATGCAAGATCGTTGAGTTCCTGTGCGGTTGCGTCGGTAAAGATCCCGCGCAGACGTTGCTTGACGAGCGCTATGGAAGCGGAGATATGAGGAGCTGCCATTGAGGTTCCGCTCCAAGTCTCATAATCGGTGTCCGAGCCAAGACCGACGGCGGAGGTGATGCCATCGCCGGGTGCGCTGATCTCAGGCTTAATGAGCAGGTCAGAAGTGGTTCCCCAGCTTGAGCTCTTTGCCATTGCAATTGAGTCATAGCTCAGGCTTCCGTCGATTAGAGCGGTGGTGTTTCCTCCATCAATGCCCTCTAGAATTGCTTCGCCTTGTGCAAGGCTCAGTGCGCCGAAGGGAATTGTGGTGGTTACGTTGGGCAGGAAGCTTCCTTCAATGTTATTGTAAAGGAGAATGCCCGCTGCGCCTGCTGCGATCGCGTTGTTGCACTTTTCAACAAAAGCCAATCCGTTGCCGCGCTGAACGAGGACGAGCTTACCCTCAGCAGATATTGTATCGAACTCTTCGACAGAGCCATAGCCTGCGTAAACAATCTCATAGATACCCTCGATGCTGCCAAGCGCGGGTGCGGTAGAGATCGAGGTATAGTAATAGTCCTCACCGTTATAAATCAGATGGCCGGTGTTGCTTACGGTATTTACTACGGAGGCAACAGCGAAGCTCTGAGTAAATGATGCGGGGGATCCGACAAGACCGATATCGGGGTTGGAAGCAAGGCCTTCACGCCTGCCAACATACCAGTTGCCATAGTGGGTGAATGCAATGGTATTGCCATCGTTGCCTGCTGCGGCAACAAGGGAAATGCCGAGTGCTTCAAGCATATCAAAAGCATCATCCAAGCCGTCTACGAAAGTATAGGGAGTGGAGTATCCTGCTGCGGAACCAAGGCTCATGTTGATGGAATCAACGCCGAGATATACGCAGTCTTCAAGAGCTGCAAGCAGATCCGTCCAATATGCGCCGCCCTCGGGAAGGAAAGCCTGCATAACAACGATCTGTGCATCGGGAGCAATACCCTTGAAATCTTCGCCGTTGTTGCCTGCTGCGATGCCTGCGACATGGGTACCGTGATCACTCTCGGTGTGGTTGGGATCGTAGTCATTGTCATAGTAGTCCCAGCAGAAGGGAAGCTTAGCATTATAGTAAAGCTGATTGATATCGCTTCCGGCATGCATATACTGGCCGTACTGAGCATAGATACCTTCAAGGTATTCGGGAGTGAACCTTCCGCTTTCGGGCATTACGCTGAAAGCCTCATGGGTTCTGAGAATTCCGGTATCGATAACCGCGACAACGCTGCCTTCTCCGCTATAGCCGAGCTCCCATGCTTCGGTTGCGCCGGTAGTAACGGTGCTATTGCCCATGCTGGGGGTTAGTATGTCGTCGTCGGCATTGCCGAGAACATCAAATTTTGCAGGGATGGTTGCGCGAAGACCGTCGATGGCGTTGATCTTTTCAAGCATACCATAGGTTTCCTTGAAGCTGAAACCGTTGTAAAGAAGGACGTAGTTCTTATCGATCTCAATCTTCTGATTGAGGACGTCTTCGATCTGCTTCTTTGCATCAGCCTGCTGCTTCAGAATGGAGGAAGCGGCTTTGGTGGAGTTTTCCACACTGCCGGTTATCTGGAGTGCGGTCGTGTGTCCGACGTTTACAAGGATCGTCACCTCGGTGTTGGGATCGATAACGGCTGATTCATCGCCGTTCTTGTCGATTGAAGCGTTGAAATCCGTCTTATCGGATTTGTCGCTTGCTGCGATGTCCGCTGCGCTTACAAAGGTCATGTAAGTGAACAGCATCAGGAGAGCCATCATCCCTGATATGAACATCTTGAGTCGTTTCGCGTTCATACAAGAAACCTCCTAATTAGTTGAGTTATTCGAAATACCGGGAATTTCTCGCTGTTTCGATAACCTATATTCTGCGCAAATCCTCTCGTGACGAAGTTCAACGAGAATGATGAGCTGCATAGGATCTTCCTGAATGAAGATGAGAAAGGGCTGTTGGACTTCATCAATAGGATGAATATCTCGGTGGCGCTTAAACGCAAACTGATAAGTCTGTATACGAATTACGAGGAACACATTCGTGAGCTTTTTGAGCTGCTTAGGCCGGTAGTCAACGCAATAAACGAGAATTCTGATATTTATTCCGAAACAATACACAAACTGGAGCAGCGTATCAACGAAGCAACCGATCTTCGCAGCTATGTTATGGAATGCGCCGGATTTCAATTGCCCGAAGCCGATTCCTATTCGGTTTATATCAGCATGCTTTCTCCGGTTTCGATAACCGTAAAGGAGAGCGAGGACGGTGCGCCGGATGTAATAATCGGAGCTTTTTTGAAGGACATTACCGATTTGCTGTATGCCGGATGTGATTGCAATAAGATAGCCGCACGTTTTAAGATACTATCCGATGAAACGAGGCTCGAGATTTTGCATTGTATTTGTGCTCGCCCATGCTACGGATTGGAGCTTGCGGAGATATTCAATATAACTGCTCCGACCGTATCGTATCATATGAACAAACTGGTCTTCAATGGATTTGTAGAATCGTCGTTGGAAGGAGGTAAAGTTTACTACAAGCCTAACCGAGAGGAGATCGATTCGTTTCTTGAATCAGTTAAAAAATTTCTGGACTCCCCATTCACAAAGCGCGAGAAGAACTAACAGCAGCATAGCTCAAACGATATATATGCATTACAGGGTTTTGCCTGAACCCAACAGGCAATAAGTGCGCAGCGAAAAAGCATTTGCTATTGAAGCCAAAATGCATTATAATTAGGAGCGATAGAACTATCCAACCAGGAGGAATTATGAAGTTCATTAATAAGCTTATGGTTATTCTTCTTGCCGCTCTCATGCTTATACCCTGTGCGGCTTGCAAGAAGGACGACGTGTACGAGGTTCCCGAGGGTTTGAACCGCGAAGAAGCTGCCTTGTTTACTGCTGTCGCTGCCGTCTGTCCCAAAAATGATAATCATTCCAAGGTCGAATATCTGACCTTCCATATCAAAGGCTGGAGCTTTGATGAGATACCCGATGCGATTCAGAAGTATCTTGCGGAGTATGCAGCAAACGGCAATGCTGCAGTGGTCAATCTGAGCTTTGACGAGCTTGTTTCTCAGGGCTATCTAGCTAAGGGAGACGGCGATTTCTTTGGCGAGGATGAGCTTACATATAAAGAAGGTAAAGGCAAGATCTTTACCTTTGAGCTTACAGGCGATGTGAACAGCGATACCATAGTCGTTAAGCTTACGGGCTTTATTTCTGAAAACGACCAGTCCGGCTATGACATCAATATGACCTATAAGGACGACAAATGGGTAATTGACGGCTATTCCAATCCTTGGGGAGCGGCATATATGCAGACTCCCGATCCCAACGCGGATGGCACTGCCGAACCTGAAAAATAGAGATAAAGGCTGATCCCACGGTAAATAATACCGTGGGATCTTTTTATCTGTGGATTTTGTTTTTTATCGCAGCAAAAGCACTCCTAATTAGCTTTCCGGGATAGCGGTGAACAATGAATGCGCCAAGAATCATAGCCACAAGCTCATAAAGCCTTATTCTGCCGTAGTCGCAATACAACAGAGTCAGTGCAGCGGCTGCCGTCGCAGCAAGTCCAAACACTACATCGATAACGGCGCATAAAACGCGTTTTCCGCTTAATCGAAACAACGAGAGTATTTCGTACAATACGCCTGTCAACAGACCGGTTCGTAAGCAGCTTAGAAAAATCGGGATCTCGTTTAGAGCATTATGCATCAGTGGAACATCCGTGAGAACAGCGAACCCTTCGGAGCAGGGAGATCATCATATTCAAGCGCGCAGATTTGACCGCTGATTATTATCTGTCCCTCCTCGAGGTTGAGCTTGGTTATGTGAAGATCATTCCCTTCCACAGTCATTCCTCCGCCGTCCGACAGCAAAATGATCTCATTCTCATTAAAACTTAGGACATCCTTGACTCCGGTAATGCTTGCGAACTCGCGGTTTTCGATGTGGACAGCATGACTCCTGAGCCGCAAAGGCCCTGGGCTTTCTATCATGGGTCTGTTGTCTGCCATTACTTTTCCTCCTTATGTATGATTCATACTAAGGTATATGCTTGTTAGTGGGAAATATGCAGCGCTTGAACAGCGAATTGCTTTATGGTAGAATAAATTGATCGATTTCGAAAGGTGAGGACTATGGAGCATTCGGATGTAACAAAGATGGCGGAACGGCTGGGCTTTGCACGCGTATATTACACTAAGCCCATGCGCTTTAATTTTGACCCAGAAAATGAGTATAATCTCGTGATGGATGCAGTCTCGGCATATCCGTTTGCAGCTTCCATCGCTGTGTTGGTTTATCCGTATGAGCCTTTTCACTCATCAACAAGGATCCCATCGTATTATCCGGCGTCAAACCATGCATATCATTCCATAAAAGGGCTGATAGAACTCTTGGAAGAGAACGGTATCCATGCAGAAAAGGCAAATATTCCGGTGAAGCCCCAGCTTCTCAGCTCCGGAATAGGCATTCAGTGCCGCAATTCGCTGGTATCAATACCTCCCTTCGGAACGCGAATGGTACTTCTTGCTTTGGCGATCGACAGCCTTGAACCTCTTGAGTATAACGAGCCCGATGTTCCGTGTTCCGAAATCTGTGGAAACATAGGCGCGTGCAGCCAGGCTTGCCCCGTACAGGCAATAGGGGAGAAGGGCATTTTGCGTGGAAAATGTATGCGGGCCGAAATGGACTCAGCGATTCATCCCGACCATGTTAAAAAGCATATGTGTACCTATATTGGCTGCGAGATATGTCAGTATGCCTGCCCACGCAACAGTGGACTTGGAGGGAAGGAACCGCCGCAGGAACTGAAATTGGCATTCGATACTCCAAAGCTTATCAGCGGTGATACTGCGGAAGCTCGGAAGCTTGTTGGGAAAAATATGACGAGCAACGGAAAGCTCACAGCGGAGGCGATAGCAATGGCTTCCGTAAACGAGCCGAATTTTTTTGAAAAATATGAACAGGAACTTGCAGAAGCGGAATCCTCCCAATTTCCATCGGTTCATGATGCGCTAAGGTTTGCCAACGAAATCAGAAAAAACTGAGCCGTTTATGCCCGGCTTTCCTTAACATGGTTGTGCATACACAGCATACAAATAGCTTCAATACTTGTGACCAAATTGCTCAAAACAAAAGCAGGGCCTGTCGGGAATAACTCGACAGGCCCTTGTATTTATGCGAGTGAATGCTGCATTACCCCACATATCTAATTCAACGTACAAGAATATCTGCTATACGCTTGCAGGCAAAGCCATCTCCATAGGGATTGCAGGCATTGCTCATCCTTGCATACTCCTCATTATCCTCGAGAAGCTGCTTGAAACTCCGATAGATGACTTCTTCATCGGTTCCAACGAGCTTCAATGTGCCTGCTGCAATTCCCTCGGGGCGCTCGGTGGTATTCCGCATGACTAAGACGGGCTTGCCCAGCGAAGGTGCTTCCTCTTGGATTCCTCCGGAATCAGTCAGAACCAGAAAGCAGCGGGCAAGAAAGTTGTGAAAATCAAGAACGTCGAGCGGTTCAATTATATGAATGCGGTCATCACCGCCCAAAAACTCATCGGCTGTTTTGCGCACGATCGGGTTCATGTGTATTGGGTAAATTGCCTTAACATCCGTATGTTCATCCATGACCCTTCGGATAGCCCGAAACATGTTATTCATAGGCTCCCCAAGGTTTTCACGGCGGTGCGCAGTTATTAGGATAAGGCGGCTGTCAGAGGCCCAAACCAACTCGGGATGTGAATAATCCTCCCTTACAGTGGTTCTCAAAGCATCGATCGCTGTATTTCCGGTAACAACAATCGTTTCAGGCCGTTTGCCCTCGCTTAGAAGGTTTTGCCTGGCCTGCTCCGTTGGAGCAAAATTATACCTGCTGATAATGCTTACCGCCTGTCGGTTGAACTCCTCGGGGTAGGGTGAGTAGATGTCATAGGTTCGCAGACCGGCCTCAACATGTCCGACCGGGATCTGCATATAGAAGCAGGCAAGCGCAGTAACAAATGTGGTGGATGTATCCCCATGCACCAGCACAACATCGGGCTTTACTTCCTCAAGCACCGCTTTGATGCGGTCAAGAATATTTGTGGTGATGTCAAACAGCGTCTGTCTATCCTTCATGATGGATAAATCATAATCCGGAACCACATGAAAAGCCTCCAAGACCTGATCCAACATCTGTCGATGCTGACCCGAAACGCAGACAACGGTTTTTACCCCTTCTCTGGCTTTTAGTTCGTTTACCAGCGGACACATCTTTATTGCTTCCGGTCTGGTACCGAAGACGAGCAGAATTTTCTTCATTATTTTCTCCTAATTGCCTGAGTTAGGCGAGCAATCTTTTTCAGTATTCGTCTCCATACAGGCTGTCTGTTTGGCGATGGAATAGGACATAAATGGTCGACAAGTTCTTTGAAATCTTGTTGAGTGTAGTGACTCATAAACGTTTCACGAACGGACGGCATAACTGAAGACTGCAATGCCGATGGGTTTCCCGAAAGAGCAGATTCTGCTTCAACTCGTTTATACCGCAGAGCATCGTTAAGCTGATTCCAAATCAGCTCACCTTTTTTGCTGTGAACCAAAACCAATGATGTTCCCTTTCCATCGTTGAACGCAGGCTCCTGATCCCATACGCCCCAATAGTCGCCAAGGGTGAAATCACAATTCCTGTGCAGTCCCTTGAATTTGCAGTAATAGCATGAGGGACGAAGGCATAAATCTCCAACAAAAGCCCGTATAAATGGATCTTTCGAGTTTAGAGCATTGTAGATAGCTCCGTTTTTGTATTCAAAGCTTACAGAGTAACTTGGCCATCCGGAAATCTTGCTCCGGAGATTGATCGAGGCTGGGGCAGCGCCCTGTGCATCTGTATGGCAGCGATACCTACTGTATTCCTGCCAAACCGCAGGAGAAGGAACTCCGTGGCAAATCACATCCACCAAGATAAGCCTTTCATATTCTTTACCTAAAAAGGCAGATAGTCCGGCTACTTGACAGGGAGTTCCGGAAAAAAGGACATAGCAGCCATTGCTCAACAGCTGATTAATTTCGGTGTAACAGTATCCGATTTTGCTCTGAGCATATTTCGCCGTACGGAGTTTATCAAGCTCTTCCTTGTCATCAACTCTTGTATGAACTACCTGATATGAATCGTCATAAGCAGCGCCGAACACTATACCTTTACGCTGAAACACCCATTCACAGAGCGCAGTAAACACGCCTCCGGAAGTGCTTGCCAGCCTGATAGGTTCATCCCGATATTGAGCACAAAAAGCTTTTATCTCCGTTGGCTCATTGCTTTGATAACACATTGGATGCAGAATCGGGCAGCTATTTTCGCATGATCCGCAATCAATACAACCTTTTTCCTGCACCGTAGGACGCAGAAAGCCCTCGGCATCCGGTTCCATATGGATAAGCTTCTGGGGGCATGAATTTGCACAGGCAGCACAGCCTGTACAGGTTCGATTTCGCACAATTCCATGATAATCACCTTTGTTTTGTCAGACGGAGTTTTTGAAGAATCTTCTTCATTGGAGCCATAACAATATCTCGCTCGTATTGGTTCATCATAAATCTATAAGCGAGGGGCAGGTACATCACTGTGTATGCAGCAGCTAATGCGAAGAAAACCAACCAGTTATTAATCTGAATGTAGTTCAAAATAATCCACCAAGCAGCCCCCATAATGATCATAACAGGTGACATTTTAAGTATATTCTTCCAAAATAACGGTATGCTTAGTCCAATCTTCTTATAATAGTACCAGTTCATAATTAATATGTTACCGATAACATAAGCAATACAGGTAGCCATAGCTGCGCCGATAATTCCGAAATCCTTGACCCACCAGAATGTCAGCCCGACATTAGCAATAGCAATACATGTATAGACAATTGACCGAAATTTATGTCGGTTAAGGGCATAAAGAATATTCAGCCCTGTATTCTGAATCAGCGGCACGGTTACGGGTATCATGGTTAGCAGCGCAACATAGTAGGCTTCATGGTATTCTGGCCCTGCCCAAATCGCAATAAACTGTCGACCAAAAGCAACAAACGCAGAAACGATAAAGGAGATAATTATAAACTGCAGTCGCCCGACCTTAATGAATATCTCTGAAAACTGTTCCTTTGGCGCATCCTTAACCGCCATATTTGTAAGCTTTGGAACCAGTAATCCGCTGAGCGCAGACGACAATCCGGTTACATATGTGTTGAATGTAGCACCGACGTTGTATACTGCAGTAGCAACGGAACCGATAGCCCAACCAATGATAAGCTTATCGGTTGACCAGTAAAGCACATCCACCATGCTCGCCAAAAAAACGAATGCTGAAAAATGCAGTATCTCATTCAGCAGGCCTGGTTCGGTTCTTCCAAAAGATGGACGAATATTCAGCTTTTTTATGCAATACCAAGTATAAAGACCATAGGATATAAAATTCAATGCTGTTGACGTAACGACCAATCCTACGGAGCCAAAGCCGCAATAGAGCAGTACGATGTTAAGCAGAGGACCTGCAATAGTACATAGCATCCCAACGACTTTACTGAACACATACCGCTCATGCGCCAAAACGATGGAACTGAATACGCTGAACGGCAAGAATATTGCTGTATTGATGGTCATTAGAACGACCAAGGTGCGCAGGGTTTCGATTTCGTCTGCTGTCAAGGAACGGCCATAGATTTGGATATTGGCAGCAAAAACAGATCCTGCCACCAAAATCAGGCCGCATACAACAGAATAGATCTTAATAAACAGGCCTGCGACTCGGGCCTCGGCTTGTTCATCGCCGATTGCTCTATACTTGGACAGATAACGGACAATAGAACCTCCGATTCCAAAATTCAGTAAGCCAAGATAGCCCATTATGGAGCTTGCAATACCGTACAGCCCATATTCCGCCTGTCCAAGCAGTCTGAGCATGATCGGCGTGTAGATAAATGGGATTAAGTTTCCGATTATCAGGTTAATATATGAGAGCACAGCTCCCGTTTTCAATTCATTGCGCTTCACCGTATTACCAATTCCTTAATAGCCCGAATCGCAGCATCAGCTTTAGCGCAGTAATCAGGCAAAACCATTTGGAGATGCTCATTAATCGCTGCACGCTTAGCATATAGCTCTTGAAATGCTCGTGAAAGTTGCCCCGGTTCGTTCAATGACTGCACAGGAAGAACAAATTGATCTTCTGTACCAAACAGATCTCTTGCAATCCCTCGAGCTTTAACTGAATAGCCAACAACAAGCGTTGGCACGCAGGAGGAGTATGCTGCAATCGTGGCATGAGTACGCGCTCCAACGAAGAAAGCGCATTTGGAGATAATGTATTTCAGCTCGGGGGCTGTATGGTCTTCCACAGGGATCAGCCTGGGATCTTGTCGAAAATCATCATATAATTGACGCAATACTTTACGGTCATCATTAGAATCCCAAACAACATGTGGGATAAGGGCCACATAAGCATCGGTCTCAGAGAGGATATACTTAACCAGTTGCCTATAGTTTTCATAGGCCATGCCGGGCGAGGATTCACACTTTAGAATGTGAGGGCTGGCATTTATACCGATCACATTGCCGCTCATAACTCGCTCGTCTAGATTTATCTCTTTGAGTTCCATAAAAAAAGCGGGATCGGGCGCTAAAATTGTGTTTTTCTGAATACAGTTAACAGCCGCAAAGGTAATACTTTCCCTTGCAACAATAAGGTTATACAGAGAGAGATCTTCTGCAATGTTATTTCTTGCAGCAATGTCGGGTTCGATAGAGCATCCCCAAAGGACTGTCTTCATCCCGTGATTATGATAGGAACGGTTCAGCCAACCATATATTTCAGTCCCATCGTAACAATAATTATCTCCCCCGACAGAGAGAGCGATGTCGGAATTCTTCTTCGCCTGCTTGATTCCCGGAAGATAGCTTAATCCATCTAATTCCAAGTAATCACCCTTAGCCATCAACCTTAAATATGCACGCAAAAAGCGAAGATCTCTTATCGGCCTCTGCCTTGCAGGCATCAATGATGCAACCAGATCAAGACCATTACACTTATCGTCTTCAATATTTGAAGAATATAAGATGTACTGATTTTCCCTTCCTAATAGGTTGATTGTTCCACGATAAATCGCTTCGCAACCGTGGTTCCCACAGCTTCCGTTACCATAAAGTAAAACACGCATAATTTCTTCTCCTTATGGGTCATATCCGATTCCGTCAACCAGTTCATTTCGCATCCGGTCCTTCTCATCCAGAGTTTTTTCCGACCATAGAGTATGATACACCGGACGCTCAAGCATCTGTTTTCTATGCCTCTCAACGAAATCATCATAGGTTCCAATAATCTGGATGGGGTTACCGACTGCAACTGAGTTGTCTGGAATATCACGAGAAACGACTGCTCCAGCGCCAATAACAACCCGACTGCCGATATGAGTGTTGGGAAGTACTATTGCTCCTTGGCCAATGAATACTTCATCGCCAATGGTAACGCGGCCAACCTTACTTACCCCGAGCGGAATTTGAGTACTGGCGTCATGTGCCAATATTCTTACCCCTGTCAGCGTGACATTGTTACCGATAGAAACAAGAAAGCCGTGGTCGAAATCAATAAGCGAGTTGAGAATATGTACATTATCTCCGATCTGAACGCCACGGGAACGCAAATACTCAATACTATTGTAATCGATTGGCTTTTTTATCCCAAGCTTGACCAGTATTCTATATAACATAGAGCTTTCTTTCATTGCTTATCCTCCAAGAGCAATTCGATTTTTTGCATTACATTCTCCGGCGCGAACTGCTCCGGACAGCGCGTATTTGCTTTAATTCGTTCGTACAGGACTCGGTCGGTAAGGATATCCAGTACTTTTTCCGCAAGAGACTCCGGGCTCTGCTCTGTTAATACCCCGTTAACGCCGTCAACAATGTATTCGCAGGGGCCAAGGGACCTGGTCACCACACAAGGGATGCCGAGCGCCATTGCCTCGAGGACAACAAGGCCTTGAGATTCAACATAGGAAGGATGTACGAACAAGTCCGCATGTTTCAAATACGGATACGGATTTGGTTGATTCCCTTCGAATATGAAGCAATCAGTTACTCCGGCTTCATTAGCAGTCTTGAAAAGATCAGTTTTTGCATTGCCGCTGCCTATCAGATGCCAGAAAAATGCGATACCGGACTCCTTTAACTGCTTTGCAGCATAGATAGCGTTTTCAATGTGCTTTTCTGGTGAGAGTCTGCTGACAGTCACAATATTCAGCACATGCTTTTGATAGGGCATATATGCTGCTGCTTTGTTCTTTATAGCATCAATATCAACCATGTTTGGTATGATTACCATCTTGGCTGTAAATGACGGAAACTCCGATGTCAGCATAGAGCGGCAGGCGTTGGAAACAACTGCAATCTTATCGCATAAATCGACAGCCCCCAAATAGCTGTCATGTGTCACATTGATCTCACCGTGATGCCACCATGTGATCCGTTTATCAGCATTGACGGCAAAAGCAGCGATCTGTGTACATATTCCGGATCGGAAGCCAATCACGCAATCGTAATCCCGATTGTCGGTAAGCAGCTTTCGCGCAAGACGAATCCGTTCTTGTCCAAAAAACTTCATCAGAATAAAAATCAGGCGCATCCGGAAGCAAAACCAATCTCGTTTATGGATACATTGAAGCAGACTTCTAATAGCTGTGCCGTAAGTGTTTTTCAAACTGCGAAGATTTACCCGAACATTTTTAGGAAGCTCAGAAGCATAGTCTCCCAGTTCCTCCAGCAGCAATAAGTCAACATCATACTTGTTATAGTCAATATGCTGCAAAATGTCAAGAAGAGACTTTTCAACTCCGCCTGTATTCAAATGCCCATTAATGAAAAGAATCTTTTCCTTCATGAAATCAGCACCGGTTCCTTAACAAGAGCAAAGCTGGGCGAAGCAGCTTTATCTTGTATATTAAAGTAATTGCTTTCAGCTTCCAAGAAATCTGTAGCCGACAAACACGGATGGACTTCAAAGCTTGTCGCACCTCGACATTATCAAGCACAACGCTTGCATCACGGAAAAACTGCGCAATCGAGACCTTGGCGGTAAGCCGATGATTCATTGACATGTAAACGAAAAACAGCATACACCGATGGATCTGGGGCGCAAAATCAAAGTCTCTCTTTTGTTCGAAACTCTGCTTGATACGGCGATAAAGTTCCAGAAGCAGAGGCCACTTATCGCTGAACGATGTTCGAGTGACCGAATGCGGGTTTTGCCGGTAATGGTACGGAGCATAACCCTTCAGGTAAGTCATGCTTTGTGAGAAATAGCCGACTTCAGAACCAAAAAGCAAGTCCTCAGAGAAACGCATCCCATCAGGAAATGAAAGATTGTTTTCTATGATTACGCTTCGACAGATTAACAGCAGACAATTGGATATAGTGATCGGATACTCCATCGTATCAGGCATTAAGAGCTGTGGAAAGTATCGAAGCACCATCGTATTGCGATCGAAATAGCCACCCGGGAAATCATGAGTGTATAGCTGTCTGTCTGTGCCAAACTCCTTAATGCAGTCACATATCACCAGATCGCATTTCTTAGTCTCTGCTGTAATGACCATGTGCTCGTACATATCATTGTCAATCCAGTCATCACAGTCAACAAATGTGACGTATTTTCCGGATGCGACGGCTAAACCATGGTTTCTTGCGGCAGCAGCACCTGCATTTATTTGGTGGATGGATATGACTCGCTTATCCTGAGAGGCATAACTATCACAGATCAATGGACTATCATCCGTTGAGCCATCATCGACAAGGATGATTTCCAAATCTCTAAATGTTTGGGCCAAGATGCTATCTATGCAAGGACGGAGGAACTCTGCTCCGTTAAACACGGGAACAATGACGCTGACACTCGGCACAATATCACCCCACAATCTGCTCCAGTTTTTCTATCTCTTCCCGGTTGGAATAATCTCTTTGCCTGCATGCATGCACCAACCGTTCCATTCGCTCGGGGTCGCGCAGCAGGGAGGCGATCCCTTCGGCGCACCCTTCATTATCCATGGGCACGATCACGCCGTCTACGCCTTCTTCAAGCTGATCCGCAGAAGTGGCATAGCGGGTGATGACGACGGGCTTGCCAAGCATCTGAGCTTCACGGACGGTAACGCACTTTCCTTCGAACCTGCTGGGCTGAACATAGAGATCGCAGGCTTTGATATAGGGATAAGGGTTTTCGCGTTTACCGAGCAGTATTACGGTCTCATCCATGCCTGCTTCTTTGATCCGACTTCGAATCAAATCCTCATCGCCACCATATCCTATTAGGTACCACTTCACATTGAGACCCTTTATTTGAATCCGCCTGCAAATATCTGGCACATTATCAAAATTTTTGGCAGCGGAGAATCTTCCTATCGAAAGCAGCACATAGCCATCCTCTTGATGGGGCATGTCATCAATTGCTGCTTCTGCCTGCTCTTTAAGCAGTCTTTCCCCAAGTATGTTTTCGATGACCTGCGTCCCGTCTTTCAGCTCGGGATAGTAGCGCAAGACCTTCTCACGGCAGGAATCCGATACAAAAACGACACGATCCAAAGCCGCATAGGTGCTGCGATCCATTTTCCTGTTAGGATAGAGCGTGTCATAATCCGTATGACACCAAGCTACCTTTTTCTCAGCCGATACCCTATGGATCAATGTATCGGCGACCCCAAGGAACATGACGCCCAAATCGTATTTGCCGGGGATCTCGGGCAGGAGCGGAAGCAGATATCGTGATGTGTACTGCATTGACATCCAGATACCGTTCTTTTCTCCGGAAAGCAGGCAGTGCAGCTTCAGCGCTATCTTTGACAGCAGTCTTGCAGCGCCGAATCTCCTTCTCTTAGTAAACAGCAAAGAACGGATAGGAACATCGAATGTTCCATACTCCGGCATCGGAGGCAGTAGATTTATCTGCTTGGGAATATACGAGAGGAACTCTCCTTCATGCCTGTACAGAAATAAGGAGACATCGTATTGAGAATAATCGATCGCCTCAAAAATACCCAGCAGACTTCTTTCCGCACCGCCGATAAACATGGAGGGCATGATGAACAGTATCTTTTTCTTCATGCTTCCTCCTCGTCACGAATTGGGCGAATATTCAGTTCGCGCGACTGCGTTACCAAAGAGCCGGCAGGAATACTGCCTTTTACCACACAACCGGCACCGATAACGCAGTTGTCGCCAATTTGCGTTCCTCTGAGAATAGTAACATTTGCGCCAAGCCAGCAATGAGCTCCGATAGTCACGGGTGCAGTAATGTGCTCCTGAGATACTCCGTGCTTCGCAGAGAACCGATGATCGTTATCAAAAATCTTGACATTAGGACCGAATCGGCAGCCATGGCCAATAGAAACTGCTTCGAGGCAGCTGATCATCGATCCCTCATTGAAATAAGTTCGTTCACCGACGGTTAAGCAGGCGTTTGGCCCCACAACGATCACCAGCCTGCCGTCGCTGACAAGATGCGATCCGAATGCGACATGGCTTGTCTTAGAAAGCGACAGCCGTGTATTGCGGCCCAAAAGCTGAACCGATGCCGAGATGAAGCCGTTACAGCGAAATAGTTTTCGCAATCCAAAACGAATTCGATTGTATAAAACCAATAGGTACGGCTTCATCGACAATTCCTTTTTCCTTTACGAAAAAAATCCTTGCCAAGCAATCTGTGAAGGGGTTTCGTCAGCTTACTGCGCAGGATTGAATACTTACTCATCCAGCTTTTGGAGTACCAGTGAATAGAAATGGTGTTATTTGTTTTGCTGAGCCGACCCGTGGGGTCGTCATAGGGATTAAAGAAGTCAGCCGGATAGACAATGGCAACGCCCAGATCCTGCTTTTCTCCATTGAGACATAGTCCCATCTTAACCAATGCCGCGGTATTTAGTATGGGGCAGCCAATGGCCGGTATATCCCCTTGAAATAATACATCGTATTCCCGCAGCATGGCTTGTACCGCAGGGTTACCGGGCTCAGCGCCAAAGCCAAGTCCGGTATTAACATGCTCTGAAT
Source organism: uncultured Clostridium sp. (assembly GCA_900542285.1). Classification (GTDB taxonomy): domain Bacteria; phylum Bacillota; class Clostridia; order Christensenellales; family CAG-138; genus PeH17. The sequence goes on along the minus strand of UQNF01000001.1, from coordinate 90,680 downwards.
CCTCAAAGCCAAAAAATGCCGGATTTGTCAGTAATCCGTCAATAGGACGAATTAGCTCAACATCCGTATCAAAGTAAATGCCGCCTTGTTCGGCTATGACCATCAAACGAACATAATCGCTAAGAAAAGCGAAACTTTTCTCATTATAGCACTTCTGCGTATAGCCGTTAGCGCTTATATCAAAGTTATCCTCATTCCATTCGACTATCTCGTAGTCGGGGCAATACTTTTTCCAGCTGGCAATGCACTTTTTTGCAAGCTTTGGCTTTTCTCTGCGGCCAAACCAACAGTAATGGATGACTTTGGGGATCATTATCTTCACCTCACACTAACAGCAAACTAAATATATGAAACGGTGTGCAGCATTCCCGATCAGCAATGTGCCAATCGCCGAGTACTCCATTGGGAGAAGAGCAGGAAAAGTACGCAATCAATTAGACTCTTCTTCGGAAAAGCTTCCGCAAATAAGGGTAACCTGATCGTGATCAACGGTCAGAAGTCCTCCGGGAACTGTTCCGGAAAAGCTATCGGCCTCGTTCGGCGTTTCGACCTTGCAGTTCCCGGCCTTGACTGTGGTAATGAACGGGACGTGGCCTGCCATGACCGCAAGGTCGCCCTCTGCGCCGCGCAGGCTGAGAAATATAGCCGAACCATTAAACACATCGCCTTCGGGTGTTGAAATTCTAAGGTTGAACTCTTTCATCTTATCAATGCTTTAACTGCTTCGCTTTTTCAACGGCATCATCAATGCTGCCGACGAACAGGAAAGCGGACTCGGGCAGGTCATCATGCTTGCCGTCGATTATCTCTGCAAAACTTCTGATGGTTTCGGACACAGGGACGTAAATTCCCTTGAATCCGTTGAAGTTTTCGGCAACGTGGAAGGGCTGGGAGAGGAAGTTTTGGATCTTCCTGGCACGCTGTACCAGCAGCTTATCGTCATCGGACAGCTCATCCATGCCCATGATAGCGATTATGTCCATGAGTTCGTTATAGCGCTGAAGGATTCGCTGAACTTCACGGGCTACACGATAATGCTCCTCGCCAACGATCTCGGGGCTTAGGATCCTGCTTGTGGATTCAAGGGGATCGACTGCCGGGTAAATGCCCTTTGAAGCGATGCTTCTCGCAAGCACAGTAGTGGCGTCGAGATGCGCAAAAGTGGTTGCAGGGGCAGGGTCGGTAAGGTCATCAGCGGGGACATACACTGCCTGAACACTGGTGATAGAACCTCTCTTTGTAGAGGTAATGCGCTCCTGAAGAGCACCCATTTCATTGGCAAGCGTGGGCTGATAACCAACTGCGGACGGCATACGCCCAAGCAGTGCAGAGACCTCGCTGCCGGCTTGGGTAAACCTAAAGATGTTGTCAATGAACAAAAGCACGTCCTCGCCCAATGTATCGCGGAAATATTCCGCCATCGTAAGCCCGGATAGTGCGACTCGCATCCTCGCTCCCGGCGGTTCGTTCATCTGACCGTAGACGAGGGCAGTCTTGGCGATAACGCCGGATTGCTTCATCTCATTGTAAAGGTCATTTCCTTCACGCGTGCGTTCGCCCACGCCGGTAAAGACAGAGCGTCCGCCATGTTCCTTGGCAATATTGTTGATCAGCTCCATAATAAGCACGGTTTTGCCGACGCCTGCGCCGCCAAACAGACCGATTTTGCCGCCCTTGGAGTACGGGCAGATAAGGTCGATGACCTTGATGCCGGTTTCAAGCACCTCGGTCGTTGTGGCAAGATCTGCATAATCGGGAGCAGGACGATGGATGTTCCATCTTTCGCAGCCTTCCGGATTGGGCTGATTATCGACTGCGTCGCCCAGCACATTAAAGATCCTGCCGAGCGTGCATTCGCCGACGGGCACACTGATACCGGCCTCGGTATCGGTAACCGGGGTTCCGCGCATAAGCCCGTCCGTTGATGACATTGCGATGCAGCGCACGGTGTTGTCGCCGATATGCTGCGCAACTTCGACCGTGAGCGTCTTATTGCCGTTTGGAATTGTGAGCGCATTGTTGATGCCCGGCAGCTGACCGCTTTCAAATCGGACATCAACAACGGGGCCCATGACCTGCGCTACAACGCCCATATTGGTTTCTTTTTTTGAAGTATTCTCTTTCAAACCTTGACCGTTCCTTTCTATTGTCCGCTTCCGGCAACGATTTCGGTAATTTCTTGGGTAATCGCGCCCTGTCTTGCGCGGTTGTACTGAAGCATCAGATCGTCTATCATCTGCTGCGCATTCTTGCCGGCTGAATCCATTGCCATACGCCTTGCCGCAATCTCACATGCGAAGCTTTCGCGAACAGCGGCTGTAAGCTTCCCGGCAACATATTCGGGTACGGCGGAATCAAGCACCGTAAGTTCATCCGGCTCAAATACTATGTCCATCTGCTTACTGTCCTGCGTCCTTTGAAGGGGCAGCAGCCATGTGACCTCGGGCACCTGGGTCATCATGGAGATGTACTTGGTCCAAAGTATGCCGAGTCTGTCATATTTTCCGCTTTTGAATTCATCGCAGAGCATAGCTGCAAGCCGCATCGAGTCCTCATGCGTGAAGCCTTCGGCGGTATTCTGCTCCGCGTCGTAACGGTCACAGCAGCGCTTGCCGATGGGTATGAGCTCAACATTGCTATAGTAGTCCCTGACCGCACGGAAGATGTTGGCGTTGTATCCTCCGGCTAAGCCTCTGTCACCGGCAATGACGATGAGTCTGGTAGCACCGCCGCTGCGCTCCTGCATATAGGGACTCCGCAGACAATCCCGGCAGCATACGAGGCTGCTGATGATGCCGGATACGGATTCCGAATACTCGCGTCCGCGCAGCATGGAAGCCGTTGCACGCCTAATCTTTGACGATGCAACAAGCCCCATGGCTTTGGTCAGGTGCAGCGTAGAATCAACGCTCTTTATTCGGTTTCTAAGAAGCTTGGTATCCGCTCCCATTTACGCTGCCTTTCTTATCAAACTTCATCGAGGATCTGACGCAGTCTGTCAATGTCCTCCTGCTCAAAGTGGTTCTCATCGATTCTGCGCAGCCAATCCTTGGCTTCACGGTTGAGCTTATCGTACAGCCTCTGTTCATACTCATGTATTTTGTTAAGAGGCACGGAGTTCAGATAGCCGTTGATGACCGCATAGATTATTGCGACCTGACAGCCTGCCGAAACAGGGGAGTTACGGCCTTGCTTCAGCACTTCAACGATCCTTTCGCCAAGTGCAAGCCTTGCCTTGGTGTCGGAATCCAGATCGCTGCCGAACTGCGCAAAGGATTTAAGCTCTATGTACTGGGAGTACAGAAGCTTAAGCTCGCCCGAGACCTTCTTCATACCCTTGAGCTGAGCAGCGCCGCCAACACGGCTGACGGAAATGCCGGGGTTGATGGCCGGCATAATGCCTGAATGGAAAAGCTCTGTTTCAAGGAATATCTGTCCGTCGGTTATCGAGATAACATTAGTGGGAATGTATGCGGAAACATCGCCTGCCTGCGTTTCAATGATGGGCATTGCGGTAATAGAACCGCCGCCGTATTCGGGGGCGACACAGGCGGCTCGCTCGAGCAGCCTTGAATGCAGGTAGAAAACATCTCCGGGGAAAGCTTCGCGTCCCGGGGGACGGCGGAGCAGGAGAGAGAGCGCGCGGTAAGCAACGGCGTGCTTGCTTAAATCATCATAGATGATGAGAACATCCTTGCCCTGCTCACGGAAGTATTCAGCCATTGCACAGCCTGCATAGGGCGCAATGTACTGAAGGGGCGCGCTTTCGGCAGCGGAGGCGGAAACGATGATGGTGTATTCCATAGCGCCTTCACGTTCAAGCTCATTCGCTATCTGTGCTACCGAAGAATTCTTTTGACCTATCGCAACATAAACGCAGAGAACATTGCTGTTGCGCTGATTAATGATGGTGTCGATCGCTATCTCGGTCTTGCCGGTCTGACGGTCACCGATGATAAGCTCACGCTGACCTCTGCCGATGGGGATCATTCCGTCAATGGCCTTTATTCCGGTCTGAAGAGGTACGGAAACGCTCTTTCTCTCGATGATACCGGGGGCGTCTGATTCTATGGGACGGGCAGCGGAACACTCGGCGGGACCTTTACCGTCTATCGGCTTGCCCAAAGCGTTTACAACACGCCCAAGCAAGGCCTCTCCAACGGGAACGGACAGAACCTTTCCGGTACGTCTGACCTGAGAACCCTCTTTAATATCGTATTCATCTGAAAGGATGGCGATGGAAACGGTTTCATCCTCAAGGTTCTGCGCCATACCAAAGCTGCCGTCATCAAATTCGAGCAGCTCGCTGGACATGCAGTTGCGCAGTCCGTGCGCGCGTGCAATGCCGTCGCCGACGAGAATGACGGTGCCTATCTCAGACATCTCAATTCTTGATTTGTATGAGCGTATCTGTTCTCTGATGATACTGCTCAATTCTTCACGATTATTGTTCATTCGCTGATGATACCTTTCAATTCACGCATTCGGTGCTTAAGACTTCCATCGATGATGCGTCCGTCAATCTCAACGATCATACCTCCGATGAGCGAGGAATCGACCTTGCAGTGAAGCCGTACGGTGTGGCCGCAAAGTGTTTCAAGCTTTGCGGAAAGCCTTGATTTTTCGGCTTCGGTCAACGCTACGGCTGAGGTGACGACTGCGTTGGAGATGGATTTTGATGCAAAGCAGAGGCTTTCAAACTCAGCTGCGCTATCGCTGAACGAGCGAATATCTCCTCTTTTCAGCATTACCGAGAGGAAGTGAAGCATCATTTCAGGGATCTTTCCCTCAAAGCATTCCTCAAGCCTTGCGAGACGCTCCTCTTTGGGAATGGACGGAGTGGACAGAAAGTCGATGTATTCGTGGTATTCCTCAAACAGTTCTTTGATCAGGTCAATTGCATCAAAGAACTCGTCAACGCTGTCGTTCTCAAGCGCAAGGGAAAACAATGCTTCCGCATATTCCTTACCTACCGCTGCCATCGCTGCCTCCTATGCCGGAAGCGTCATCAATGCCATCGAGGAACGAGTCGATAAGCTCCCTGTGATCGGCAGCGTTGATCTCGCGGCCAAGCATCTTTTCGGCAAGCTGAGTTGAAACGTCAACGATCTCGTCCTTGATGGAAGCGCGAGCCTTCTTGACCTCGAGCTGAGCGTCAGCTTCGGCACGGCGCATGATGCCGGCTGCTTTATCGTCTGCAGCGGCAATGATATCGCCGGCTCTCTGCTTGGCTTCCGATCTTGCGCTGTCGATAATCGCATCCGCTTCGCCCTGAGCGCCCTCAAGCCTTTTCTCCCAAGCGAGCCTGGATTCTTCCGCCTGCTGTTTGGCAAGCTCTGCCTCGGCATACTGCGAGTCAACGGAAGCTTTGCGCTGAGCAATAAACTTTTTTACCGGCTTATAAAGGAATTTCTTGATTATCAGGAATAACAGCAGAAGATTGATAAGCGAGATCAATATCTGCCAGATATTCACCGATATGATATCCAGATTTTGTACCTCAGGTACTAACATACTGTGCTTCCTGTAATCTGATTACTGTATTACTTGCCCATTGCAGCGAGCAAGACTTTGACAAAGGTGTTGGGAGCAACGAAGATGAGCAGGATAGCAATAACCAGAGCGTAAATACCGGTGGTCTCTGCGATCGCGCAGCCCATTATCATGGTGCTCCTGACAGCGCCCTGACTCTCGGGCTGCCTGCCGATGGCTTCGCATGCCTTTGCTACCGCATTACCTTCACCGATACCGGGGCCGATACCGGCGATCATCGCGATACCTGCGCCAAGTGCGCAGCAACCGAGGATAATACCTATTGCAAGTTCCATTTGAAGTTTCCTCCTTGAGTTTATTATGGAATAATTAACTGATTATTTTGCAGCAGCGGCACGGGCTTCCGCCCTTGCCCTGCGCTTTGCGTCCTTGCGGCGCCGCATTGCTATGTAATCCTCCTGAGGGAAGCCGTTGGAGATGTAAAGCATGGTGAGCGTCGCAAAGATAAATGCCTGCAAACATCCGCTGAACACATCAAAGTAGATGCTGAGCACGGCGGGCAAACCGATTTGGAACAGCGGAAACTGCCCGAGAACTCCGGGAAGCCAACCCAGAAGCTTTTGTGACAGCCCCTGAAGCGCCGCCGCTATCAGCACGGAAATGACGGAGCCGGACAACACGTTGCCGTAATGACGGAAAGCCATGGAAACCGGGGTCGCGATCTCGCCGATAACGTTAAGCGGAGCAAAGAGCGGTATAGGCTCAAAAAATCCCTTGAGATAGTAGACCGGGCCGCACTTGAGCTTATAATGCGTGATAAGGATGAATACAAGTATTGCCCAGCCGGCGGTTACATTTATATCGGATGTCGGCGGAAACAGGCCGACAAGGGACATAAGGCTTGAAAAGACAGAAATGCCCATGATAGCGCAGATAAACGGAGCAAAGCCCATGAAGTAATCGCCCATATTGTCATGGACAAGCTCTTCGGTCTTTTCGACGATGTACTCGGCAAGATGCTGACGTATGCTGTCAGGTCGTTCCTTGATTCCGTGCGTCATGAATAGGCAGAGGAAGAACACTGTCAAAACCACGGCAAATGAGTTTACCTGGGTTTCCGTAATGGGAAGATCCTGAAGCGGCATTGGAATGGTGAAATAGATCCTCGCTCCTGCAATGACTATTCCTTCCGATGCCGGGGCCGTCATGACATCCAGCACAATAGCTGCTGCGATAGGCAGGATCATGCTCAGTATCAAAAGCACATCAATGATTATGAACTTAGAACTTTTTTTCGAAACCATCTTTGTCATTTTTGCTTATCTTCTGTTCATAGTATTGCCCATCGGAAATGGATTCGGTCGATTCATCCGTGGACTTAGCTTCCTCCGGACCGTAAGTATCTCCAAGCTTTTTGTCAAACAGCGGCCTGAACAAAATTGCTATCCTGGGGAAGATGTAAGGAACGATGGAAGCAATGATGTTGAAACAGGGGAGAACGACCCCGAGAATAAGCCCTGCAGCGATCATGAGCATACGGAGCATATGCGAGATGCGTACGCTGTTCTTGATCTCCTTTTCTTCCTTGCCGATGGCATTCTGAACCATAACTCCAATCAGAAGGTAGTTAATGATTGCAATACCGCCGCTTAGCAGGTTGCCCAGCAGCACAGTATAGTCCCATCGCCCAAAAAGGACGAAAACAAGCTGCATTATTACGCTGAGCATGAGGACGAAGCATGCAATGTAGAGCGTTTCTCTTACGACAGTTTTATCAAGCTTCTTCATGATCCATCCTTTCATGTGCGTAGTGATACGACACCGCACAACTTACACCGTATTATTCTAACAGAAAAGCCCCAAAAACTCAATACCCCATTACTGTATTCATGGTTATTTTCACACGCCGAAATGATATTATTCTTGAGCCGCATTAACACTGACGAACAACTGATGCTTGCAATTAGCGGAGCTTGCAGATATAATCAATAGAGAACAAACGGAGGTTGAATTATGAAAAACGCCGCCATAGTTACCGGCGCGTCCGGAGGGATCGGAAAGAGCATTGCAAGAGGCTTGGCACTGGACGGCTGGAGCGTTCTAATAAATTATTACAGCAACAAAGACTGTGCCATCGCTCTTGAAAACGAACTGACAGATCTGGGGTGCCTCGCTGCGAGCTTCTGCGCAGATGTATCCGACAGGGAACAGGTCAATGCAATGCTCGATTTTGCAGAATCAAGGCTTGGAAGGATCGAACTTGTAGTAAACAACGCCGGAACGGCATTTACGGGACTGTTTCAGGATACCGATGATGAAACATGGGAGCGCATAATGAATGTTAACCTGAATGGGGCACGCAATGTTATCCTCTCCACGCTTCCGGGAATGCTTGCAAGAAAGCACGGCAGCATTATCAATGTTTCCTCCATTTGGGGAATTCGGGGTGCTTCATGTGAGGTGGCATATGCCTGCAGCAAGGCGGCGATAGTGGGACTCACCAGGTCGCTGGCTGCCGAGCTTGCTCCGTCGGGCATAAGGGTCAACTGCGTGGCGCCCGGGTGCATAGCAACCGATATGACACTTAAGCTCGGCGCGGACACGATAGACATACTAAAGGAAGAAACGCCGCTTGGAAGACTGGGCACACCCGAGGATGTTGCTGATGCCGTGCGATTCCTTGCGTCCGATGCGTCTTCATTTATGACCGGACAAGTATTGACGATCGACGGCGGATTTACCGTCTGAATACAATTAATTTGAATATCGAGGCAAAATTGATGAATACTATAACAATAATTCCGCTTGCGACTCCGGGTACGATCTCCGGAGCGAGCATAGAGGCGATAAAGGCTGCTGATAAGCTGTATGTTCAAACTGCAAAGCATATCTGTGCCGATATAGTATTTCGGCTTAGAAGCGATGCAGCCGGCATGGATGACCTGTACGATGAGAGCTCTGATTTTGATGAACTGAACGAGAGGCTTGCGGACAGGTTGACCTCCGGCGGAAGCTGCTCGTATGCTGTGCTGAACAGGGGAATAAACTCCGCTCTTATGAGTAAACTTCGCCAGTACGCTACAGACAGAGGGTTTTCTTTTAGCATCATACCTTCGCAGGGCTATGCCGAGGCTGCGTTGTCCGCTTGCCTGAATCAGGGTTTCGATGTGGATGAATGTGAGTATTCTATCAGCTCCGCAATGTCACTGTCGGTGAACGATACAAATAACGAGCTTATAGTTGAAGAGATTGACAGCCTGCTCATGGCGGGGGATGTAAAGCTTAAGCTTTTGGAATTATATCCTGACGAGCATGAGGTTTTCCTCTGCACGCTCAATCCCTGCTGTGGCTACATAGCGGAGAATCTCCCACTTTGCAGACTGGATTTCCCAGAAAACGCTCCAAAATTCGATGCGGCAACGGTTTTGGTAGTACCCAAGTGTTCGCTGATGCAGCGTGCAAGGCATGGAATGGACGGTCTTATGGAAGTCATGCACAGGCTGCGCGCCCCGGGAGGATGTCCCTGGGATGCAGAGCAGACCCATTTAAGCCTTAGATCTTCACTTATCGAAGAGAGCTATGAGGTTCTCGACGCAATAGACCGCGAGGATGTTACCGCTCTTGAGGAGGAGCTGGGAGATCTGCTGCTTCAGGTGGTATTCCATGCGATTATCGAGGAGGAACGCCGGGAATTCAATATGATTGATGTCATCTCCGGAATAGTTAACAAGCTTATCTATCGTCATCCGCATGTATTTGGTGAAGTCAAGGTCAATTCCGCTGATGATGTGCTTGTCAACTGGGAGGCACTTAAGAAGAAGGAAAAGCATCAGGATACCGTTGCGGATACCATGCGCTCGATCCCTGCCGCCTTCCCTGCGCTTATGCGAAGCAGCAAGATCCAGAAGAAGGCTGCCAACGTCGGTTTCGACTTTGACAATGCCGCTATGGCTCTGCCAAAGGTCCATGAGGAAGCGGATGAGGTGCTTGCCACGATAAACAGTGGGGACAAGGAGAATCTTGCGGAGGAGATAGGCGATCTTCTCTTTGCCTGCGTTAATGTGGCGCGGCTTGTTAAGGTCGATCCGGAGCTTGCGCTGTCCGCTGCAACGGATAAGTTCATGAAAAGGTTTATTAGTATGGAAGCGCTTATACTCTCAGAGGGCAAGCGTCTTGAAGGAATGAGTCTGACTGAAATGGATTCCTATTGGGACAGAATCAAGCTCAGTGAAAAGCAAGATGAGATATAATGCTTAAAACATTCCGAATCCGTTAAAAAAACCTGAAAATATACCATAAAACTATTGCGTTTTTGCGGTAAGACTGTTAAAATATTTAGCGTTGTTTGTACGGACAATCACCGGACAAAAGCGGTTGTAGATACCGTAATCCCGACCGTAGGGGTCAATACAATTACAAAGTCAAAATTTCGGAGGAATTCATCAATGAATAAAGCTCAACTTATCCAGGCTCTTGCCGGCAAGTGCCGCCTTACACGCAAGGATGCCGATCTTGCGGTCAACGCAGTCTTTGACCTTATCATCGAAGAGCTCGAAAAGGGCGAGAAGGTTCAGATCGTTGGCTTCGGCTGCTTTGATGTACGCGAACGTCCTGCAAGGAAGGGCCGTAATCCCATGACCGGAGAGACCATCGAGATCGAAGCAAGCCGTTCCGTAAGCTTCAAGCCCGGCAAGGCTCTCAAGGATGCCATGGAGAACGAGTAAGTCAGGGTAATCATTTTTTTGATTTTGACCTCTTGAAGCAAATAGTACTTGATTTTATCAAAATCAATGGTAAAATAGATATGGGTAAAGCTGAATGCTTTTACCATATCTAATTAGGAGGTAATTTCAATGGCTTATCGCATTACCGATGCATGCATCGCCTGTGGCGCATGCGCAGCAGAATGCCCCGTAAGTGCCATTTCCGAAGGCGATGGCAAGTACGAGATCAATCCCGATCTGTGTGTAGAGTGCGGCACCTGCGCCGGAGTCTGCCCTGTCGGAGCACCCACCAATGACTGATTCATTGGGATGACCTAAAATAAAAGCCTGCCCTTCGTTTTCGAAGGGCAGGCTTTTTTCCTATTTTCCTTTGTTCTGCCTTGATAACATGGATTCGAATCGGATGGGATAGCACGATACATTTGTTATGCCATGCATGCCGGCTGCGTTACGGTCTCAAAACAATGAAAAATGAGGATGATCCTGCAGCGATGCAATAGTGAAAATCCGCATAAAAAAGAAGAAGAGCTGCCGCCTACAGCTCTCTTTCTTTTTTGTATTATAGGAAGGAAACCATGAAAGATGAGGTTCTTGCTTGCCGTCATCTGACAATATAACGAACGGAAGCTCCGGTTGGTTGAACAAAAAAGCGATTTCCTTCGAAAAAACAAAATATATTTTCGACTGACCGCAAATCAAAGCAATGTGCGTATATAGTCGGACAGAAGCTGCGGATGAGTCTCCGGAATATCATGCCCGGCATCCGGCACCAGAACATGAGAACAGTGGGGCAGAGCATCGGCAATCGATTCGCTGTGCTTTCGGATGATGAACTTGTCCTTTGCGCCAAGCAGGATGGTCACTTCGGCAACTATGCGAGACAGGTCGCTGAGCGTGATATTGGGCTCCTCCAGCATAAGCCTGTTATACTCCATAAGCATTTCGCGGTGCTTGCGCTTGGCTTTTCCGTAAGCGGACTTGATATTCCTCAGTGCCGCCGGAGTAAGGCCGCCGGGGTTTGCGTTGACTCCTATAGCAATGACCTTAGAGACGTCATAGGTCTTTTTCGCCATGATGAGGGCAATGATCCCTCCGTCAGAATAACCTACAATATTGTATTCATGAATGCCAAGATGCTTCATCAGCTCTATCGCATCATCGGCCATTCTTTCATAGCTTAGGTGACGCGAACCCTCTTCAGTCGGTTCGGATTCGCCATGCAAGCGGCTGTCCATTAGAACAAAGCATTCCGAGTCCCCGAAACGAGAGATGACCTTATCATAGATATGCATGTCCTCGCCGTTTCCGTGCAGCATAAGGATGGGGGTCTTCTGCTCGAAATCGGAAGAACCAACAACTTCGTAATGAATAATTTGATTGTCAACTTTGAACTTTGCCATAATAATCCTCCGAAAGCAGTATAGCACATCAAGGAATAAAAGTAAACAAGACGGAGAACGTTTTATAATTTGCATATAAACCGAGCCGCCACAAAAAGTGGCGACTCGAAGGTAATAATTACTTTTTACCGCCGGGGCCCCTTCTGTTGGGCCTCAGGCATGAGGGAAAATCGAGGTCTGAACCGGACTGCTTTCTGGAATCGAAACCGGAACTGCGCTTACGCTCTGTGCTGCGTGCACCGGAAGCTGGCGTTCCGTCAGGATCGAGCTCGTCAATCACTCTACTGTCCGAGGGCTCGGATGGTTCAAAACGATTGCGGGAGTTGGGGATAGGAGTTGCACGCCTGCGTTCGGTGGTATCCGCTCCGGAATAGGATCTGCGGCGATAGCCACCGGCCGGCGGCTCAAAGGGCTGTGTGAGATCGGGCTCGTCAAGGTCGGAAAAATCCTGATCATAGTTGTCGTCTTCATTCTCGCCGGGGCAAGCCGCCTGATCATCCTGAGCGGACTTCGGTTCGGCAGGCTGCGCCTCTTCCTTCGCAGGTTCAGCCTTGGGATCAAGGTATTCATCGGAGTATTCAAACCCGGTTGCAATAACCGTGATACGGACTTCATCCTCGAGGTTATCGTCAATGCCCATAGAGAATATGAAGTTGGCATTGGGGTCGACAGCATCACGAATGAGACGTCCGGCCTCGTCGATCTCTTCCATAGAGAGGGAAGGATCGCCGACAACGTTGAACAGCACGCCCTTGGCTCCGTCGATAGAGGTTTCGAGCATGGGGCTGTTGATGGCCTGTCTGGCTGCGGTGACGCAGCGGTCATCACCGGAAGCAGTGCTGATACCCATGTGCGCCATACCCTTTGCGGAAATGATGGTGCGGACATCGGCAAAGTCGCTGTTGATTGTGTCGGGATGTGTGATGATATCACAAATGCCCTGAACACCCTGGCGCAGAACATCGTCCGCAACCATGAAAGCTTCACGCATGGGGCGTTTGCCAACTATGGAGACAAGCTTCTGATTAGGAATGATTATCAGCGTATCGACAACATCACGCAGCGAGCGAATACCGCTGATTGCGGAGTTTGCACGGTTTTTTCCCTCAAATTCAAAGGGCTTAGTAACCACTGCGACGGTTAAAATGCCAAGCTCTCTGGCAATTTCGGCAATGATCGGGGAGGCACCTGTGCCGGTTCCGCCGCCCATGCCTGCCGTAATGAATACGAGATCGGCTCCGCGGAGCACATCGGTAATAGCATCGCGGCTTTCCTCAGCAGCGGCCTTGCCGACAGCGGGGTCTGAGCCTGCGCCAAGCTTGCCGGTTGCCTTTTCGCCGATTTGAACCTTCACATCGGCTTTGGACTTGTAAAGGGCCTGATGGTCGGTATTGACAGAAATAAATTCAACCCCCTTAAGGCCATAGTCGATCATACGGTTTACGGCATTGCCGCCTGCGCCTCCGACTCCTACAACCTTGATTTGGGCAATATTGGCAGTATCGTTATCTATTTGAAACTCTAAAGGCATTATGGTATCCTCCTAAGACTTTTTGGTCAGAATTTGTTTGATTCCGGTAAACAGACGCCCGTTAGCGCGGGCAACGCTCCTGCTCTCGTACAGAATGAAGTCCGCAAGTGCATATGCGGATATTTTTCCGTAGATGTCATCATCCTCTTCGAAAGCCGAATAGGGCACGCAGTCGTTAATTTCAAGGCCGATGCACTCGCTGAAGAATTCAATGCCCCCTGACAGAGGAGCAATACCTCCGCCCGTAATATAGACAGGCGTGTCCGCTGCATCCGCTACAAGCTCGCCGATAGACTCTGAAACATGGCTTGCCAATTCCTTCACTCTGGATTCGATTATGGAAGCGGTCACCGAATTCTTGACCGATACATAACCCTCATTGGGAACGAAGACCCTGCGATACTGTCGCAGATCGGTGTAATAGAAGCCGTAGTGGCGTTTAAGCTCGTCCGCAGCGGAGTCGGAAAGCCTTAATCTGATGGCAAGGTCGTTGGTAATATGGCTTCCGCCCATGCCGATGGAAATCGTTTCAAAGACCGCATCGTTTCTTATCAGGCTGACGTCGCAAACATTGCCGCCGCAGTCGATGAGAACTGCTCCGTCACGACGCATCTCCTCCGGGATGATATAGTGGGCATCCGTTAATGATGATGCGGCGAACAACTCAATTGATATCCCAAGCTTGGTGAAGCATTCGTTCAGCAGCTTCAACAGTGCGTTATCGGCATATATATGCGAAACGCTTGCTTCAAGGGATTGTGCAAACGCTCCGACCGGTTCGGCCACCCTTTCACTTCCATTGACAACATAATCGAACGGAGTGCTGTGGATCAGCGAATAGCCCTTGGGGGGATTCATCGGGGAGGACAGAAGAATGAGCTTGTCAATATCAGGCTCCGAGATCCTGGCACCTCCGAACCGGGATTCGAGCTTTGCAGCTGAGATCCTGGTTTTGGTAAATGATGCAGGAATACCGATGCTGACGCTCGATATTCTCTGCTTGGACTCCGCTTCGCAATGCGCAACAGCTGTCGATATTGCCTGGAAAAGGGAGCTTGTCCTGGGCATACCGCCCAAATAATAGCCGGAATAGGCGCAGGAGCAGAAGCCTCGAACCGTCGGGATTCCTTTTGCCCCGAGGCTTATCGTACAGCAGCTTACCTTGCTGCTTCCTATGTCGATTACAGAGGTACACTTCATACGCGATTCTCCGGACAGGCTAATGCTTGCAAAGCTGCCAAAGCAACCAGACAAGACATAAAATTAAATATATATGTCTTTCGCCATATACATTATTATACATGAATAATGTATGCATTGCAATAGCCAATTAAGGAAAAATAAGTAATAATTCAGCATTTTTGCTGAAAGCGAAACGGACGATCCGGCACATGACACCTGCGGAAGTGCAAATGTATCAAGCTCCGTTTTCGGTCCTTGAGGGAGTAAAATCAACTATCGTTGAGCCTGTGAACACATTAATAATTCCTCCTTCAGGATACTCCCTGCTAAAATATTCGTAAGCCTTTGCGGCGGTCGTGATGTTCTGATATGCTTCGACACAATCGCCAAGAATGATCGTGAAGCTGCTGCCGATCTCAAGCTTGATGCAGGACGAGTTTGAAAGGTCTATCGCCGTAACGAAGTGGGCAAGTGTACTCACGTTGACAGCCTCCAGAAGCCTTATCACTGCAGCTTCGGATGCGCTGTCGGAATCCAGATTGATATAGCTGCCGACTGCATAGCTCTTGCCGGAAAGACCGCGAACGAGCACAAGACCGTCGGCGCTTTCAATGCCGGAGCTAATAACATAACCGTCTGCGCTTATCAGGGTGTACCCTCCGTTTGCAGCGGGCAGAGCTGCGCGTGCGTCCTTATCGACCACGGTAATCTCGATGCTGTTCGGCAATACGCGCCTAAAGCTTACGACGCTGACATCAGGTATTTTTTCAAAGCTATCCTCGACCTTTTCCTTAGTGTAAGAAAGAATAAATGCTCCGTTCTGTATCCCGCTTTGGCTCAGCAGCTGAGTTTCGCTGTACTTCAGGCTTCCGCTCACCGTAACCGATTTCACATGCAGAAGCTTATACAGCATTATCAGACCGAAAATAACAGCGGCGATGAGAGCGAGCTTGGCAATAAGCTTCAGGATCTCCTTAAAGTTTGCGTGCTTTTTCTTTGACTCGAGACTGAAACCGCTTGCGTTGATGCTCATGGAGTCTATGTCGTCGGGAGCATCTTTCCGGCGTTTCTTAGGCTCATCGGTGAACTTAATATCACGATAGTAGCTGTCGGATGATCTGCGCCTGCGGACACGAGGGGACTGCTGCGCTGAATCAAAGGCTTCGGAAGCATCGGAAGCATCAAATATCTCGCTTACGTTTTCTGCGTTCGGAAAGAGAAGATCATCATCAACGAAGCCGCTTTGACTGCGGCGGGATGAATCACCGTTCTGCCCGGATCGGTCATTGCGGTCTCCGCTTTTTTTGCTTTCGATATTATCAGCGTTTTCTTTTCTTTCGTTATCCATAGGCAGCCTTAGTTTGCTTTATTCCTTTCGGTATATCTTGAAACGTTGAGCAGTATTCCGACGCTCACAAGGTATGCGAATAGGGAAGTACCTCCTGAGCTTATGAACGGCAGCGTCTGCCCCGTTGCCGGAAGCAGGTTGGAAACGACTGCTGCATTGATAAAGACCTGCACGCCTATTGCCGTGGATATTCCAACCGCAAGCAACGAACCGAAGCGTTCCTTACAATTGCTTGCTATCCTCAATCCACGATAGATGATAAAGAAGTATGCGGCGAGCAGCAACAGCACTGCGACAAACCCCAGTTCCTCTGCAATGATGGGAAGGATATAGTCGCTTTCACGATACGGCAGGAACAGGAGCTTTTGTCTGCTCGCGTCAAAACCCTGCCCGAACAGACCACCGTTTGCAAACGCATAAAGTGATTGAACTATCTGAAAGGACTCGTTGCCGGAAAGCTCCTGAAGTTCCTCCCAACTCATTGTCGCCAGGAAAAAACGCTGCGATTGATAGTTACCCTTAAGAAGCAGATAGATGACAACTGCTCCGGTTCCGACAATACACATTCCCAAAAGCCAGCGCCAATCACAACCGCAAACGAATGCGAAGATTAGGAAATTGATCATCAGGATCAGCAGCATCGAAAGGTTGGGCTGCATGTAGATGAAAACGACCGGAACCGCAACCATGAGCAGCATTGGGAGCAGACCTCTTGAAAAGCTGTGGATATCCTTAACGTGCTTTGCAGCATAGCCCCCCATACAAATGGTTAGTATAATCTTAGAAAACTCCGACGGCTGCACGGTCGTGAAACCAAGGCTCAGCCAACGCTTGGAGCCTTGAAGCTCCACGCCTACGAGCTTGACAGCGAGCAGGGAGACGATCAATGCGGCATACAGCGAAAGTGCCACCCATTTATTTGAATAGAATGTATAGGGAACATGCGATAGCAAGAGCATACCGATAAGTCCGAAAAACAAAAATATGCTCTGTGTTCGCACATAATGAAGACCATCGCCCTGCGTAAGCTCCGCATAGTAGTAGCTGGCGGAGAACAGCATGACGATGCCGAAGGCGCAGATGAGTATCACCGCAATCAACAGCGGATAATCAAGGCCGTGCTTCTTAACTGCCGGAAGCTGAATGGTCTCCGCATTCCTGCCCGAAATGAAGCTCCTGAAGCTGTGATTCTTTTGTTGCCTGTTGCTGATGATTTTCCCAGTCATTTTTACCTCGAAAAAGTTCGATGACTCAATCCTTGAGAGAATTTACGATCTTCTTGAAAACTCTGCCTCGTTCTTCATAATCGGTGAACATACCCCAGCTTGCGCAGGCAGGCGAGAGCAGAACTGCGTCACCGGGCTCAGCCATTTCAACGGACTCATAGATCATCTCGTCAAGACCGCCGATGCAGGCATGGATGTTGGAATAACCTTCATCAGCAGCCGCCTGAAGAATGGCATCGGTGTTGGAGCCGTTGACTATGCATGCCTTGACCTTACCGTTAAAGCATCTGAAAACCGGGCGATAATCGCTTTGCTTATCATAGTTGCCGACACCCAACAGCAGAATGGTTGGCTGCTTCATGGCCTCGACTGCCTTTATTGTGGATTCGGGATTGGTACCCTTGGAGTCGTTATAGAAGGTGATGCCATGATAGAGCCTTGTGAACTCTATCCTGTGTTCAACGCCCCTGAAGGAGCGAAGTACTCCGCTGATGATCTCAGCAGGTACGCCCATCGCCATTGACAGACAGACTGCGCACAGTGCGTTCTGAAGGTTGTGCCTACCAATGAGTCCAATCTCATCGGCAGGAAGCAGCTCTGTCTCCTTTCCGTTCATACGGAAGACTATCATACCGTTGCGGACGAATGCACCCTCTTCAACCTCGGTTTCTAACGAGAAGAAGAGCTTGTGGGCTTTTGTTTTTGCTGCGGATACGATTGGATCATCCAGATTGAGGGCGGCAAAATCGTCCTCGGTCTGGTTTTCAAACATCCTCATCTTGGCGGCGATATAGGCCTCCATGCTGCCGAAACGGTTGATATGGTCCTCGGTGATATTGAGAAGACCTGCGGCATTGCAGCGGAATTCCGATATGCTCTCGAACTGCAGTGAGGCGGTTTCCGCTACGACAGTATCGCCTGCTCTTGTCTCGAGCGCATGAGCGGTGATGGGTACTCCGATGTTTCCGAGCACGAAGGCTCTTCCGGCGCCGATATGCTCATGATACGCCTTGAAGATCTCGCCGGTAAGCATTGTCGTGGTGGTCTTGCCGTTGGTTCCGCCGATGCAAACGAATTTTGTTCCTCTGTCGCAATAACGGTAGCCAAGCTCTATTTCACCGATGACCTCTATCCCTCTTGCGAGTGCTTCCTTAACGAACGGACGGAAGATGGGGATAACGGGTGAAAGCACCATCAGGTCAATTCCATCGAGCAGCGCCTCCGGGGGAACTCCGAGCATCTTGGTGTATTTGATGTCCTTGAGTGCCTCGTCCAGCCCGGGGATGTCGGATTTGAGGTCATTGATACAAACGTTGTAACCCTTTTTATACAGCAGAATAGCGGATGCGATACCGCTCTTTGCCATTCCGACAACTAATGCGTTTTTTTTCTTCATAGCGTCTCCTCCTTCGGCGTGCGTGCTTTGCCGAGCAAGTCATTTAATTCTATGTAGATAAGGCACCATAGAATACCTAAAGTGCCGTTGAGCATCGAGACGGAAGCAACCGCTCGAAGCAATGATTTCATTCGCCCATAACGACCCATTTGGATCGTGGATCGGCGAACGGGAAGCGCTGCCTGATCAAAGGAACAGCGCAAGAGCGATAAGACAGGTGAGCGCAGTCACTATCATGTAACCGTTCACTATCTTGGTCTCTGGGTATCCGAGCAGCTCAAAGTGATGGTGAAGCGGAGCCATCTTGAATATGCGTTTTCCGTGGCGGAGCTTGAATGAGCCCACCTGCAGCACGACGCTGACGGCAGACGCAACGATGCAAGCGCCCATCAGAAGGAACAGGAAAGGAGAGCGAGAGTAGATGACCATAGCACACATCGCTCCGCCCAGGGCCATTGAGCCGGTATCGCCCATGAAAACCTTGGCAGGATAGCTGTTGGACTTAAGGAAGCCAGTGCACCCTCCTGCAACTGCAAATGCGAATACTGCCATTGAGATCATACCGTCGCTATGCGCGACAAATAGGGGATTACCGGCAAATCCGGTATTGAATACTCCGGCAAAATACAGGAACAACACGCCCATTGCAATGGAGTAGACTATGGATACTCCTCCCAGAAGTCCGTCCAGACCATCGGTAAGGTTGGCGCTGTTGACGATAGCTATTACCACAAACATTATGAATGGGATATAGCCCCAGCCGAGATCGATCTCGCCGAAGATAGGGTCGTAAAGCACGGAACCGATGAACTCGCTCTTGTATGCATAGTATGCAACGGCAAATGAGAGCAGCAGCTGTGCGATTATCTTTTGATAGGCCTTGAGACCCAGATTCCGCTTAAGCCTGACCTTGATAAAGTCATCGAGAAAGCCCACCAATCCAAATGCGAGCATCATGAGAATTGCAGGGATGGAAAAGCTCAGGGCGATGTTATATATGGAAAATACGGCCGCTGCCACCACGATGCTGATGATGAACATGATGCCTCCCATAGTAGGCGTGCCCTCCTTTGCGGAGTTGGCATGAGGCCCTTCCTTGCGCTCAACTTGTCCAAATTTAAGCCGCCTAAGCATCGGGATAAAGACGGGAGCAAGCAGCATGGCGATCGCAGCCGCTGCGATAAATGCGAAAATCATCCTTTGCATAACGGATCAATCCTTTCTGCGCATATCGTCAAGCAGCTCCTCAACGATGATCTTCTCATCAAAGGGGTGCTTTACGCCGTTGATCTCCTGATATGTTTCGTGGCCTTTCCCTGCGAGCACGACGACGTCATCGGGCTGCGCAATGCTGAGAGCGAACCTGATAGCTTCGCGGCGGTTTTCAATGACCTCATATTCACACTTGGTCTTGTGAACACCCTCGAGCACCATGTCAATGATCTTCATGGGATCCTCGGTGCGCGGGTTATCGCTGGTGACGACGCAGAAATCCGAATACATTCCGGCCATTTCGCCCATGATGGGACGCTTGGTCTTATCCTTGTCTCCGCCGCAGCCGAAAACGGTTATTATCCTCGCCTTGGCAAACTCATGCACGGAGGTCAACAGATTCATTAGTCCGTCCGGAGTGTGAGCAAAATCGAGTATTACGGAAAAGTCAAATCCGTCGGTGTCAAGCGCTTCCATCCTTCCCGATACGCCGCGAACGCTTGACAAGCCTTCGCGAATGCAGTCCATGCTGACTCCAAGCTTCATGGAGATGGATGCGGCGAGCAGCGCGTTATATACGTTGAATAGTCCCGGAATGTTCACATTTATGTGCTCCGTGGTATCGTGAGCAACGAGGTCGAATTCAATTCCTTTTGAATTGACATCGATACCGCACGCCTTGACATCGGCATCAGCACTTCTGATACCGTAGGTCATGCTGCCGAGGCCTAGACCCTCGATCAATGGCCGGCTATGCGCATCATCAGCATTCACAACTGCGAATTTTGCGTTTTCAAACATAATGCGCTTGGCTTTCATATAGTTCTCAAAGGTCTTGTGATAGTCAAGATGGTCTTGAGTTAAGTTGGTGAATCCGCCGACGGTGAACTCGATCCCATGAACACGATGCTGGTCGAGCGCCTGCGAGCTAACCTCCATGATTATCACATCCACACCGGCGTCACGCATAATGCGGAATACCCTCATGAGCTCAACGCTCTCGGGGGTGGTGTGCGAAGTGGGTATTATGGCATTTCCCACCATATTGCGAATGGTGCCGATAATGCCGACCCTATGTCCAGCCTGCTCAAAGATGCTCTTAAGCATATATGTCGTGGTCGTCTTGCCGTTGGTTCCGGTGACGCCTATTATCGTAATGCCCTTTGCAGGCTGGTCGTAAAGCTCGGCAGCCATTTCTGCCATTGCAATACGGGTGTTTGGCACTATGACCTGAGGCAGTTCAAAGGGAAGCTCCCTCTCTGCGAGAAGGGCGGCTGCGCCCCTGTTGACTGCGGACTCCGCAAATTGATGCCCATCCAGGAATGTGCCGTTGACACATACGAACAGGTTTCCGGGTTCGACACGGCGAGAGTCATATTCGATACGATTTATATCGCAGTCTCCGCCGATGATCTTGCAGTTCACATTTTTTGCCAGCTTGCTAAGACGCATAATATCACTTTCCTTTTCAGAGGTATTTCGTATTTATTCTTCCGGTTCATATCCAAATCTAAGGATAATACCTGAACCGTATTCAACCTTTGTACCCGCAGGTATGCTCTGCTCAAGCACAAAGCCGTATGGGTCGTCGGGATTGGTTTCCATTATCATTCCGATTTCGGTCAGGGCATTGTAAGCCTGTACGGGTGTCATGCCATAGAGATTGGGCACCGGAACCATGTATGGTTCGGGTTCACCTTCATCGATGTTTATGCCCTCATAGCCTGTGTACAGCAGCACCGAAGACCCCTTGACTACGCTCTGCCCTGCAGGAGGTATTTGAAGCGTAACGGTTTCTTCGCATTCATACAGGCCCTCGAGCCCTGCATCACGCAAGGCCTTGTTAGCCTCATCCATGCTCATTCCAACGACATCGGGGACAACGACCGTTTCGGAGAGGTGAGAAGGTGCGATCCCCGCATAGGGGAGGATCTCGGAGAGAACACGCTGCACGAACGGAGCCGCTACCGTGCTGCCGAAGATAGAGCCGACCTTTGGCTCATCGACAAGGATAAGGCAAACATACTGCGGATCATCGGCAGGGGCGAAGCCAACAAATGAACAGATGTAGCTTCCGGCAGAAACTCGGCCGTATTCATCATACTTCTGCGCCGTACCGGTCTTGCCGCCAACGAAATAGCCCTCGATCTGGCAGTTCCTTCCGGTGCCGTTGTCTACAACGCTTTGGAGTATCTGTCTTACGATGGCGGAGGTTTCGGGCTTGATAACGTCCCTGACAAAGTGAGAACCGCCGTATTCAAGAACAGTACCATCCGCTTCAACTATCTCCTCAACGATGTAAGGAGTGTATAGTTTGCCGCCGTTAACGGCTGCGGATATGGCGGTGACGAGCTGAATGGGGGTGACTGCGATGCTTTGTCCAAAGCCTATCCTTGCAAGATCGTTATCGGTGATGTATTTTTCGTGGGTAACAATACCACTTGATTCACCGCCGAAAAAGTCGCCGGTCTTTTGACCGAGTCCAAAGGAGTAGAGATAATCATAGAATGTCTCCTTGCCCATTCCGAGCGCAAGCTGCATAAAGCAGCAGTTGCAGGAGTTTTCGGTTGCCTTGGTGAGATCCTGGCTGCCGTGGCCTGCATGACGCCAGCATTTTATGCGCTCACCGTTCACGATATAGCCGCCGTTGCAGTAATAGGTAGAATTAAGATTGGCAACTCCGCAGTCGATGGCAGAAGCCAAAGTCAGGATCTTGAAGGTGGATCCGGGTTCGTATGCGTCGGTGACGATCCTGTTGCGGGAAAGTGCTGCAAGCTCGTCAAGGCTGCTGCGAGGAGGATCGTTTGGATCATAGTCGGGCTTTGTGGAGATCGCCTTTATCGCGCCTGTATTGACATCCATGATGATCCCCTGAGCATTCTTCGCGTTGTTTACGCGCAGCGCTTCTTCAAGCGCATTTTCCAAGTAGCTTTGGAATACCTGATCCACTGTAAGCACGACTTTTGCGCCGTTGATTGGATCTGTATTGAATTCTCCCGTGTAGGGAAGGGTATTACCCTGACTGTCGGTCTGTGTGGTTATCGTGCCGTCCTTTCCGGTCAGATATACATCGAGCGAAAGCTCAAGGCCGCTCTGACCGACATTATCACGGGTTGTGAAACCGATGACCTGCGAAAGCAGCGTACCGTATGGGTAATACCGCTTGCTGTCTGTCAGAACTCCGATGCCGGACAGCTTGAGTGAACGGAGCTGTTCGACTGTATCCGAATCGACCTGGCGCTTGACGACATACTCGCCGATGAGCTTATTGCAGGCACGCTTATAAATCGTTTCGTAATCAAGGCCAAATAGGTTGGAAAGTTCCTGCGCTACACGGGATTCGTCACCCTTTGTTATGTTCTTGGGCCAGAGTACTATCTGATAAACCGTACCGTTCGTGGCAAGCACCTTGCCGTTGCAGTCAACGATTTCGCCCCTTGAAGCGGTGAGCGCAGATGTATGAGTCCACTGCTTTACCGCCGTCTGCACTCTCTGCGGACCTACAATGACAGAAATATAGAAGATGTAGCATGCAACCAGTGTAAACAGCGCAGCAAAAAACCATGCGACCGTTTTTACACGCTTCATATAACGAGGAGCGCTTCTGAGACTCTTTTCTTCCGTTATTTTCAGCTTGGCTTTCTTGCCCATTAAGTACCTCTATATCAGAATTAGGGCTCATTGCGACAGAATCGAATGAGCCTTTGGCGATTACGGATGAACGGGGGTGGACTGCGCCACTCTTGCCATGCCGGCATGCACGGCAGCCGCACAGGCCTCGTTGCTGTCTATTGAAAACAGATACGCTTCATGCAGTTCAGTGAGGTCATGGTTGACATCGCTGATCTGTTTATTTACGCTGTTAAGTTCATGCTGAGCGGCAGTCTGAAGATATGAGCCGACGAGCGGAATGCAGATCGTAGCGGCCAATACGAGAACCAGACAGATGATTATTGCCTTGGGCACCGCATCGGTGGTCTTGATGAGAACGCCAAGACGCTCTTTGATGCCGGGCTTTTTGACCTTTTCCTGCTTCGGTATCTCTTGGGGTGTCGGCTCGAGCTTTCGTGCTGCTGAGCCCTGTTCCGCAAACCGCGTTGAGCCAACACGGGCACCGCTCCGACCGGACGAATAGGCACCGTATGATGAGGAAGCGCTTGCGGAATAGCTGCGCTGTGATGAATTGCTGCCGGCATCGGAAACCACGGTGATTCCGAATTGGGCCAGGCTGCTTGCACGGCGAGCCTGATAATCGTTCCTGTATTCGTTAGCCATTATATGCCGTTCCTCCTTCTGGTATGAGCTTGACTGCTCCTCGCAGCTCGGCGCTGCGTGCGCGTGGATTGCTTTCCAACTCGGCATCGCTTGCCGTGATGGGCTTTCCGGTCAGCAGCCGGACTATTGGTTTCTTGCCGCAGATACATAACGGAGCATCCTTTGGACAGGTGCACGGATTTGCTAATCTGCGGAAGGTTGTCTTTACTATTCTTGCTTCGAGGGAGTGGAAGCTGATAATTGCTATCACTCCATCGGGGTTCAGCAGGTCGACAGCATCGGTGACTGTGTTTTCAAGGCCATTCAGCTCGCCGTTGACTTCGATACGTATCGCCTGAAATGTTCGCTTGGCCGGATGAGGGCCCTCGCGCCTTGCCGCAGCCGGGATAGCTGCTTTGATTATCTCCGAAAGCTCAGCAGTTGTCTTTATGGGGTGCTTTTCCCTTGCCGCAACTATTGAATTTGCAATGCGTGAGCTGAAACGCTCCTCGCCGTAATCACGAATTATCTCAAACAGACGCTTGGAAGAATATCCATTAACAACATCGTAAGCGCTGAAATTCTGGGTCCTGTCCATCCGCATGTCAAGCGGAGCATCTATTCCGTATGAAAAGCCCCTGCTGCCGTCGTCCAGCTGGTGAGAACTGACCCCCAGATCCAGGAGTATTCCGTCTACTCCGGTTACGCCCTGACTGCTCAGGAGGGCTTTCATATTAAAGAAGTTGCCCTTTATGGGCTTAAATGCACTGTAATCACGCAGTCTGTATCCAGCAGCTTCCAACGCGTCGTCATCTCGGTCTATGCCATACAGAGTCGAACCTTCCGGGAGTCTTGAAAGGATGCCCTGACTGTGGCCTCCTCCGCCCAGCGTTCCGTCAACGAATATTCCGCCACGCTCCGGCGAGAGTAGCTCCATGACCTCGGAGAGCATGATAGGCACGTGGTATGTATCAGCCATTCACCGCACCTCCGTAACCAAACAGGCCGTCGATCTCGCTGTTCAGACTGTCAAGATCGTTGCAGAGGCTGCTGTGATCGTAGGCCTCTTCGGAACGCTTGTATGCATCGGGAGCCCAAAGCTGGAGATATTTGCCGTTGCCGACAAGGGTTATCTCGCTTCCGAGATTCGCATATTCAATTAGATTTTTGGGAAGCAGGATTCGGGACTGCTTGTCAAGAAAAATCTTTTCGCTGTTACCGAGGATCATGCTCTTTAGCTGATCGAACCTTCGGTTTGTGGAAGGCAGGGCATCCAGCCTGTCAATAAAGGCGTCGAACACCTCAGGAGTCGTCAACTCAAGATATCTGCCGCTGCCCATTCTGCTCAGGCCAATGTGCAGTATGACCGATTCACCGATCTGATCATGCCATTTTGTAGGGATAAAGATTCGTCCTTTGGAGTCAACGGAGATCGTGGCTTGTCCAAAGTATCTGGGATTTGAGAAATCGACCGCGCTCATACCGTGCTCCTTTCGACGTGAAAATATATTAACGGAGCACAAAACAGGGGATAATTGCCTCCGCAACCTTATTGTACACTCGTGATTAATAATTGTCAACACTTTTACTGCATTTTTTATGTACTTTTTTACCAAATAGCCCCACCAAAGGATCAAACCTAATCACTTGCAAGGCCTTAGTTTTTTTGTTAGAATCTGTATGCGGCGAATTGAGCCAAAAAAGTGTCCAAAATGAAAGGAAAAAGTAATATATGCGACTCGTTCTTGCAAGCTCTTCACAGCGCAGGCGTGAGCTGATGAGCATGTGCGGATATGATTATGAAATAGTTGTGAGCAATGCCGATGAAAACATCATGGAGCATGACCCACAAAAGCTGGTATCCGCCTTGGCGGAAAAGAAAGCGAGAGAAGTCTACGACAGACTGATCGCAGAAGGAACGGATCCGAGTGAGCTTGCGGTAGTGGGCTCTGATACGGTCGTTGCATTCAACGGCGAGATAATCGGAAAGCCCAGAGATGAGAAGGATGCTGTCGGAATACTGAAAAAGCTTTCGGGCAACACACATACGGTGCATACCGGTATTGCGGTCATTTCGCGGGGTTCCGTCCAGCAAGATGTCAGCACGACCGAGGTCAGGTTCTGCACCCTCGCAGATGATGAGATAAATGCGTACGTTGCATCCGGCGAGCCGACCGATAAGGCAGGCGCATACGGAATACAGGGACCGTTCGGAATGTTTGTCGAGAGCATATGCGGAAATTACTTCACGATAATCGGTCTGCCGCTTCCGATTCTGTACAGAATGCTGAAGAATATCGGAATACTGCCTACGCTGAGAAGGATCGATTAGCGATCAGAGTCCGATGTCAGGGATTACCGCTGCGCAAATCCTTCGTGTATTGCTTTAGTATTGCATAGCAGCAGGGATTGGCGACGATAATATGTTCTACAAGGTTGATGTCAAGATCCCGCAGAAGCTGATACAGCTCCTGTGTGCTTTCGATGTCATCCGAAGAGGGAACACAGGTCTTTGAAGGATGATTGTGCGCAATCACAAGGTTGACTGCGTGATAGCGCAGTGCGATTTCAGTTATGCGCCTGCGAGGGAAGGATGTCTTGTCGGGGCTGCCTTCATCCAACAGTTCGTAGTGCAAAAGTCTATTCCCTGCACCAAGGCATATGACGCATACCCTCTCTTCGGCGCAATTCCCGAGCAGCTTAAAGCAGAATCTCATAATGGAGTCCAGGTTGGAGAAGGAGTCCTGACGGTACATCTGCTCTTCGGCATAGGCAGGGATAGCATTTGCAAGCTTTAGCAGCATGATGGTGTTTTCAGAAAGACCGAAGCGTGCAAGCTCCGATATGTCTGCATTAATCACATTATACAGCGAGCCGAATCTATCGATAAGCTTATGGGCAAGCGGATTTACATCTCCTCGGGCGTTGGTATAGAACAGCAGCATTTCAAGCACCTGATGCTCGTAGTACTGGCCGCTCAGCCTGCAGCCGTGGGATAGGAATCGGTCTCTCACCCTTTTTCTGTGTCCTGAGTGTATGGAACCTGAGGACTCCGAAGCAGGCTGCTTCTCCGGAGTTTCGGGAATACTGTTGTCGGATTCAGAGGACATACTTATCTCCTTTTTGTTTTCGCATGACCTTTTTCGGGACTATCTCCTATTATAATAAATAACGCAGCATATTTCAAGCACAATTCAGCCTTTTAGCGGAAAAAGGATACATCTATCCGGGCCGATCTGCATACCTCTTAATTAAGGAGGATGCAATATGTTCGATAGTTTTTTTGGAAGACCGGCTGCCTATGCAAAGATTACCGGAGAGGCTGCGGGAAGCAGCATAAGCGGAATTATGTATATCTACCCCGAAAGGGACGGAAGCTTGCTTTCTGTAAGGGTAAACGGCTTGCCGAGAGCCGAAGGGAACTGCGGAAGCAGGTTCTTTGCTTTGCATATTCACGAGGGGAGCGCGTGCAGCGGTGAAGGTTTTTCCGGAGCAGGTGCGCATTTCAGCAAGGGCGATTGCGTCCATCCGCATCACGCAGGGGATCTGCCGCCATTAATAGGCTGCGGTGCGAGGGCATATCTTGCCGTACTGACCGGCAGTTTCACCCCTTGGGAGGTCATCGGAAGGACAGTGATAATACATGAAGGCATGGATGACTTTACCTCCCAGCCTGCAGGGAACGCGGGAGCGCGCATCGCCTGCGGAGTAATACAACCGTCTTGACCGAATAGATTGAAAAGATACTCTCCGGCAGGAAAAATGCCGGAGAGTCTGCGCAATATCATTTGAACAATCCTATCACATCGGATACTGTAACAACTATCATCAGCAGGAACAGAAGCCCAAGCCCAATGGCATTGACAATACCCTCGACCTTTCTGTTAAGCGGTTTGCCCTTGATCGCTTCTATCACAAGGAACAGCAGCCTCCCGCCGTCCAGTGCAGGGAAGGGGATGAGGTTGAAAAGTCCAAGACTCAGCGAAAGGATCACAGCAATATAGACAAGGTTAATTAGTCCATCGTTTGCAACATCCGCCATGATAGCAACAGTGCCTACAACGCCGGACACATCTCCCTGATGAATGCCGTTTTTGAACATGCTGTCAATTCCTTTGGCTGTTGCGGTAATTATCTGTCCAAGGTATTCAAATGAACCCGTAAATGCCTTATCTACCGTAAGGTGCTTGGTGTTTTCAATAACTGCTGCGATGCTAATGCCAAGCTGATTCCTGCCGAGCTCTGATGAATAAACACCATGTACAAATAGCGTATTGATGATACCGTTTCGTTCCAAGGTGATGTAAAGGTCATTACCTGCCTCACCGATTAGTGCTACCAGCGCATCGGTGGATTCAATGCCATCGTTGGCATCCATGGTGTTTTTGCCGTCCACAGCAATAACTATGTCGCCGGGGAGGATACCCGCTTTTTCGGCTGCGCTGCCCTCAACCACATCAACGATATAGGGTATGTTGTCACCGGAACCGGCATCGACGGCATAGACGGGCATGGGAACCGCGAGCATGAGAATGAACGCGATAAGGAAAGCAAGCAGAACATTCATGAAGGGACCGGCGAGAATTACCAGAAAACGCTTCCATACCGGCTGAGCGTTGAAACGTTTCGGGTCGGTCTCCGCATCCTCGTCTTCACCGTCAAACTGACATGAGCCGCCGAAGGGAATGGCACGCAGGGCGTATTCTGTATCACCCTTTTTAAACTTCACCAGAGCAGGGCCGAAACCCATTGAGAAGCCCAAGACTCTGAAGCCAAGCAGCTTTCCAACGGTAAAATGTCCCAGCTCGTGAAAGAAAATCAGGAATGCCAGAACCAATATGGCAAGTATAATGTTTAGCATCGTATTCTTTCCCCCTAATAATATTATAAATCAACACCGATGTGTTTGCTGCAGAACTCCTCTGCCACACGCCTGGCTTCGCCGTCAAGGTAGTAAACCTTCTCGATGGTATCAACCCTGCTGCCACAGATTATGCGGTTCATAACCGCTTCAACACAGGCAGCAATACCGGTAAAGCTCAGCTTCCTTTCAACAAAATAGCGGACGGCGACCTCGTTTGCGGCATTATATGCGATCGGGAGCGAGTCGCCTTCACGAAAAGCGGCATACGCTAAAGGAATGGCAGGGAATTTTTCGCCATCGGGTTCAAAAAACGTTAGGCCGGAGAGCTTGGTAAGGTCAAACTTCGGAAGCTCCGAAGGTATCCTCGCCGGATAGGTGAGGGCGTACTGGATAGCAAGCCTCATATCGGGCCGGCTAAGCTGCGCAATCATGGAGCCGTCTATGTACTCAACCATAGAATGCACTACGGACTGCGGATGTATAAGTATACTAATACTATCCGGTTTGAAATCGAACAGCCAACCTGCCTCCATCAGCTCCAGACCCTTGTTGAACATGGATGATGAATCAATGGTGATTTTTCCGCCCATGCTCCATGTCGGATGATTAAGCGCCATTTCGGGAGTTACTTTTGATAACTCTTCTTTGGTAAATTCACGGAACATTCCGCCGGAAGCGGTCAGCACCAGACGCTTTACGTCCTCACGCCTTCCGGCAGAGAGGCATTGGAAGATCGCGCTCTGCTCGCTGTCAACGGGAATTATCTTTCCGCCGAATTCAGCAAGTATGCTATTCACAACGTGATGAGCACAGACTATGCTCTCCTTGTTCGCAAGTGCCACGGTCTTTCCGGCCTTCAGTGCAGCGATGAGCGGCGCAAGCCCTGCAAACCCATTAACACCGTTAACAACAATATCGACTTCGTGGAGCGAAGCGAGCATGTTTACCTCTTCACCGCTTACAACGATGATCTCGGGATGCTTTTCGCGTATTTCCCTGGCTGCGTCAGGGGAACTCATTCCTACGAAATGCGGATGAAACTGCTCTATTTGCTCCAGCATCAGCTGTACATTATTACCTGCTGCCAGTGCCTTTACCGTGAACTCGTCCCTATGAAATTGAGCAACGGAAAGCGTCTGCCTGCCAATGGAGCCGGTAGAGCCGAAAACAGCAAGGTTTTTCATAATAACTCCTTTTACTTGATGAATAGAGTGAATGCAGCCAAAACCATGGGTGCGGCGATCATTGCGCTGTCAAGCCTGTCCATGGCGCCGCCGTGGCCGGGGATGAGATTGCCGAAATCCTTAACTCCTGCCCAGCGCTTGAATGTGGAGGACAGAAGATCGCCGAATTGGCCGATGATGCCTCCGATAAAGCAAACAATGATGTAGAACCAGATGGAGATATCAAATCCCCACAGCTTTTGAACATAATACGCAAGCACACCGCCGAGTGCTCCGAAAATAACTCCGCTTACGGCGCCTTCGATGGTCTTGTTCGGGCTGATTGCAGGGCAGAGCTTATGCTTGCCAAAAACAGAGCCTATCATATAGGCGGCGTTATCCGCCATGCAAGGGCCTGCGAAGCAGCAGAACAGAGCCATGCGCGAATAGTCTGTTCTTCCGAAGCCGACCGCACCCAGGCAAAGCAGCATCGAAAGCGGATAGATCATGATGCCAAGCGAAGCAACGAGATCCAAGGTGGTGCGCTTGGGATTAAGTATTCGCTCTATCATCAGGGCAAAGAAGACAAGAACCGCAAGCAGCAGAAGCCATGAAGTGCCAAGCTTATACAGCACGATGTATTCCGTTCCTCCCATAATGAGCAGCGGAATGGAGAAAGGATGAATATCCTTATTTCTGAAAATATCGGTCATTTCATGGACTGCAATAACGCTGAACAGTCCGAGGACGATGGCCTGGACCCAGCCTCCGAGCCAGAGTACGAGCGCAAGAAGGCCGATGAGCAGAACGGCAAAAACGGTGCGAATTGGCAAGCTTTTCATGATGTGTTTCCTTGATAATAATTATTCCGTCGAAGCGGTCAAAAGAGTTTGTATTACTCGATTATCAATTCAATGTTAACGATAACGGAAGGGCCTATAATACTTTGCCGAATCTTCTCGTTCTCTGCATGAATTCCTTGATACAGCCGATATAAACTTCCGGAGTGAAGTCCGGGAAAGCTGTATCAGTGAACACAAACTCGGAGTAGGCAGCCTGCCATAGCAGGAAATTGGAAAGCCTCTGTTCGCCTGCCGTACGAATGATGAGGTCGGGGTCGGGACAGTGCATTACTCCCGTATACAGCCGTCGGGAAACGGAGTCCTCGGTAAGCTCCTCCGGGAGGATGCCTTCACTCACGATAGATTTGATAGCATTCAGGATCTCCGCCCTTGAACCGTAGTTAAGGGCAATTGCGAACTCCAGTCCGGTATTATTCTTGGTTCGTTCGACGGCTGACTCAATCAGCTCTCGAAGCTTAGGCTGAAATCTGCTTAGATCCCCTAATATGAAGATGCGGACATTGTTTTGGTCAAGCTCGTCAATCTCCTTATAAAAGTACTCAACCAAGAGCGAAAAAAGAGCATTAATCTCCGCTTGGGGCCGTCCCCAGTTCTCTGTGGAAAAGGCATAGACTGTCAGAGCCTCGATCCCTATGCTGTGAGAGGTGCGAACTATCTCGTGCAGAGCATCCATTCCGGCGCGATGGCCAAAGCTCCTTGGCATATGCTTTGCCTTTGCCCAGCGACCGTTGCCGTCCATGATTATTCCGACATGCTTGGGCAGTGTTCCGGTAAGCCCAAGCATGCCCAGCTCATCGTTAGAATATCTTTCGTAAATGCTCATAAATTACACCCAAAAAAGGACGTGAATCCTCACGCCCTATTAACGTTAGTCAAGAATTCGGAATAGGTGATCTGAACGGTTTTCTCGTCAAGTTTGAGTACACGAATCACACGCAGACTGTCGCCGTTGACACCCTTTCTGGATCGTGCCTCAACCGTTTCCACCCGATAGCCTTCGGCCTCGAGCATAGCGGCCGCCTTTTCCGGCGGCAAGCCGAGCAGACCGGTCAAACCTCCAGCAGCTCCTTTTCCTTCTCGCCGCAGATACGGTCAACATCCTTGATAGCGGCGTCGGTAGCCTTCTGAGCTTTTTCTTCAAGCTTCTTCTGGTCGTCTTCGGTGATATTACCGTCCTTGCAGTCCTTCTTGATGGTTTCATTTGCTTCCCTGCGGATGGCACGGATGGCAACCTTGGCTTCCTCCGCCTTCTTACGGACGATCTTTACAAGCTCCTTGCGGCGCTCTTCGGTCAGCTCGGGGAAAACAAGGCGGATGAGCTTGCCGTCATTGGAAGGATTGATGCCCAGATCGGATTTTTGGATAGCCTTTTCAACTGCGGAAAGCATGGAGGCATCCCAAAGCGAGATAACGAGCATTCGGGGTTCGGGTGAGCTTATAGTACCCATCTGGTTGATGGGGGTGGGGGTGCCGTAATAATCGACAACGATGCGGTCAAGCAGCTGAGGATTGGCCCTGCCTGCACGCAGCGAGCCCAAATCACGCTTGAGAACGGAAATGGTTTTGCCCATTTTATCCTGTGCGATTTCAATAACGTCCATATTCAGTCCCTTTCTGTTACAGTATTACCAGATTATTTTATAAGAAGATTTTGTGATTGTCAATAATTTTTAATTCAAAAAGCTTCCGAAGCGCCCGGATGGTTCATACAAGCTCAAAACCGGGCTCGGAGTCCACGATAGTGCCCGCATTGACGCCGTTTACGGCATTGACAAAGCTTTCGTCGGATTCCATGGCAAACAGCACCATGGGAATTGAATACTCGCGGCAGAAGCTTATTGCGGTCAGATCGGTCGCATGAAGGTTCTTTTCGATGACCACGTCATAGCTTACGCGCGAATACCTCTTTGCAGTCGGGTCAAGCTTGGGGTCGGCGGTGTAGATGCCGTCGACAGCCTTGGCAAGCAGCAGAGCGTCCGCATGGATCTGCGCTGCCCTGAGTGCCGCAGCGGTATCCGTGGAGAAAAAGGGCGATCCGGAGCCGCAGGCAAAGATGACCACCTTGCCTTCGTCAAGCGCGGAGTTTGCGCCTCTCGCGGAATAGTTGTCCATGAAAAGCTCCATGCTGACTGCGCTCATTACGGTGACAGGAATATTCAAATCAATAAGTGCCTGTTCAAGCGCAAGCGAGTTCATAGCGGTTGCCAGCATCCCGATGCTGTCCGCACGGCTCCTGTCCATTGCGCCGCTGGATCTGCCGCGCCACATATTGCCGCCGCCGACAACAACGCCTATTTGGCATCCAACATCGTACAACGCCTTGATGTAGCCCGCAGCGGTCATAACGTTATCAAAATCTATCGGGGTCTTGCCAGAAAGCACCTCTCCACTCATCTTGAGCAGTATGCGTCTATACTTCATTATCGATATTCCTCCATGCATTATCTTTTGCGCAGCCATTATACAATAGGCGCGAAAAAAATGAAAGGGTTTTCCGCACGAAGCATAAACCCTTTGATTTGAAATAATTAATGAATTATTCTGTCATTATGCGCAGGATCTCCTTGTCGGTCTCACGCATACCGTCGCGGCCGAGCCTTCCGACATTGCGGATGGTAGCCTCAACACCCTTGGACACGATACCGTCACCGGCATAGAACTGCTGCCCGTTGAGGTGCATATTGTAGCCGAGAATGCCTGCATTGACGGCGGCAGCAATCTTTCCTGCACAGGAGGCCTTTGCTCCGTCGCAGACAATGCCGGATACGATTGCAAGCGAATTGACGAGCGTATGGGCAATAACATCATAATCTCCGCCCAAAAGATATGCAATTCCGGCAGCAGAGCCGCAGCCTGCGCTGATCGCGCCGCAGAATGCGGACAGCCTGCCTATCCAGGATTTCTGGTGGATGGTGATGAGGTCGGACACGATGACGGCGCGGATAAGCTCCTCCTCGCTCTTGTGATACTCCTTGGCGTACTCGATAACGGGAAGTGAGGCGGTCATGCCCTGATTGCCGCTGCCGGATACTATGATGACAGGAAGCTCGCAGCCGCCCATTCTGGCATCGCTTCCTGCCGCAGGGGCCGCCATTGCACGGAATTTAACATCATTGCCGTAGGTATTAAGAATGATCTTGCCGACATTTGCACCGTAATCGTTAGCAAGACCCTCTGCGGAGATGGCGGAGTTGTAGCTTATCTGTCTTCTTATGGTGTCTCCGATGTCGGAAATATCGACGGTGTTCGCAAAATCGATGATGTCCATAATGGACATGGCGTCCTTTTCGGTCACAAGACCGGAGCTTTTTTCAAAGCTCGTCGTCTCGGCAGCGAACAGCACTTCGCCGTTCTTTTCAATGAGTACGATATTGGTGTGGTAATCAATGATACGGATATGAACCTGATCATCTCCGTGATATTCACGAATATCTATGTCGAATACGAGATCGTTGTCGGCGGGTTTGATGCTTATCTCGCAATTTTCGAGGAAATCTCGGATCCCGGCACGGCCCTCGTCATCAACCAGTGCAATGACCTCAAGGATACGCTCATCATCACCGGCAGCAATACCTGCGGCAGCGGCGGCAGCAATACCCTTCATTCCGCCTGTGTTGGGAACAATAACGCTCTTGACATTCTTAATGATATTGCCGCTGACGACAATATCGACCCTTTCGGGTAAGCAGCCCAAAATGCGCCTGGCTCTTGCTGCGGCAAAGGCAATGGCAATGGGTTCTGTGCAGCCTGCGGCCGGGACAAGCTCGGACTTCAAAATTTCTATATAGGACTGATAACGACTGTCGCTCTTTTGCACAACCACGGTTCCTTTCTTATTAGGAGCATTTGCTCTCGATAAACAAGGGTATTATATCAGATTTATGTCTGTTTTTTCAATAGGCTTTGCGGCGAAAAAGAAAAAACCGAAGGAAAAAGACAAAATTTATAACGGTTTACTCGGAAATATCTTCATATCTGCCGAGAACAGAAGCGTCAACGAAGCGATTTTTGATTTCCCTGAACCTTTTCATATGCTCCTGCTGCATATGCATTTGCTGATAAGCGGGCTCCGTCCATCGCTCAATGAGAAGCAGCTCATTTTCGTTGCTGTCTGATAAAAACAATTCGTACATCATGCAGCCCTCTTCATTTCGGATAATTTCAAGGATCCCGCTGTCGTGAAGGGCATTCAGAAACTCCTGCCGCATAGATGGCTTTGTCGTATAGATGACATACAGATTTAGCATACTGCCTCCCGAAAATATGGATAACCGGATAAAAACATAACCCTTCCTGAAAAACAAGAAGGGTCAGTATGGCGCGCCCAGCAGGATTTGAACCTGCGACCTACCGGTTCGTAGCCGGGCACTCTATCCGCTGAGCTATGGGCGCACATCTGTCGAATGCAGGAGCTATTGTACACCACCGTTCCGGCTTTGTCAATAGTTGATTCAGGAAAAATAATTTATATTTTAGCTCATCCAACAGCCTTTCGCCAGGTTCACCATCTGTTGCGAACCTTTTCGGCAAAGCCCAAAAAGTCCCTGATTTCAATTACGCTGCCGTCGTTCAGCCTCATTCTGCCGCTGAATCGCCCGAAAACCTGGTGCTGGCGGCTCTCGATTACGAGTGCATTGATTATAGCCTTGCGGTCAATGATGGGTTCAAAGCGCATCTCAAAACGATTATCGGAAGAGGTAAATGTCCATGGCGACATGTAATCGTCATTACCGTCGGCTGTCTTTGGTATGTTGAAGGCAACATCATCTATCTTATGGGCATAACCATCTGCAAACAGCATGTTTTCAGTTGCGTTTGATGTGTCGCCAAAGCCGCATCCGATATTGAAGCCGATGACCCTGCCGTCGACGATGCCATGCGCCGCTCCCCAATACCAAGTGTTATCATATGTCCACACTCCTCGTCCCCAGTCGAGAAGCCCAAAGCTGTCATCAGGCTTGAATTTTAGGCTGCGCCCGGAAAAGCGAATGATTCCTTCGGCTCTCATGCCCACTATCTTTTGATTGTAATAGAACGAAGTGGGCTTGTTTTTGAATGGGGTAGCGATCACCATGCTGTCCTGCGGCTCGTTCGAGAGCGTAATATCGCAGTCGAAGGGCTTCCGGTCGGCGAACTTATCCATGTGACAGATAAGTCGACGCTTGCCATTACCGACAAAATAGGCGAATTCGGATTTTCCTATCCTGAGCTTAGAGCTTCCCTCCTTTGATGTTTCGGGAAGATGGACCCTGCCCATTGGGAAGGCTCCCATAACGCTCGCGGTCGTTTCATTGGGAGCATTGAAATCGATGACGCTTACGCTGAGCATGCTCATGTAAGCATTATCTGCAATCGTAAGTGCGACGCCAAAGCTTCCGTTGTAGATTAGGTAGTAATCCCACTCCTTTATGCGGAGAGTGGAAGCCTTTATCGCACTGCGGCGGTATTCTCTTACAAGCGATGTCGCGTATCCGGATTCTATCAGGGCGCCGTCATCTCCGAGAAGTTCGCCGTGGGTCATGAGCTTTTGCATAGGTTACCTCCGTTCCCTTTAATTATTTGGGCAAATAACGCTTGCCTGTTTAATGATTTAATTGTATCATTAATATCGGAAAAAATAAAGGGTGCAAACAGAAAATGCGAACATTGAAGTATGAGATAGGAAGTAAGTATGACGGATGCAGCGTTAAGACGGTGCTGACAAGGGAGCTTATGCTGTCATCAAGCCTTATTGCTAAACTGAAGCAGATCGAGAACGGCATTTGCTTAGACGGAGAGGGCATTCGAACCAATGCGCAGGTACGATGCGGACAGATACTCAGCGTGGTTATAGGAGCATCGCCATCATGCCAAGGCGAGCTTCCATACCCGATACTGTTTGAAGATGAGGACATACTTATTATTGATAAGCCCTCTGGCGCAGCGGCGCATGGCTCAAGATATGATGATGAGGTGGAATCGATTGAAAGCAGGGTCACAGCTTATTACGGAAACAAACTGATGTATCATCCTGTAAGCCGCCTCGACAGGGGAACGACCGGAATAATGACCATTGCAAAGAACGGCTATATGCATCAGCGGTTGAGCGATAAGCTTCATACCGATGGATTCTTTAGGGAGTATCTTGCGGTCGTTCATGGAAAGCTGAAAGAAAAAGCCGGAACTATCGACCTCCCCATTGGCAGGGCGGACGGCTCTGCAATAAAGCGAGAAGTGAGAGCTGACGGAGCAAGGGCATTGACAGGATTTGAAGTGATAGGGGAAGCCGGAGAGCTTTCTCTTGTTCGATGCGTTCCGGAAACCGGGAGAACGCACCAGATACGCCTGCACATGGCGGCGAGAGGACATCCGCTGTGCGGCGATTGGCTTTACGGAAAGGAAGAACCCGAGCTTATCGACAGGCCTGCACTGCATTCCGAAAAACTGAGCTTCGTTCATCCGCTGACCAACGAGAGGATTACGCTGTCCTGCGAGCTTCCGGAGGATATGCTTAAGCTGATCACTCAATAAAACCAACAAAAAGGGATGCTCCGTTTTAGGCAGCATCCCTTTTGATTGAATATGCTTTTGCTGTGCAGCTTTTCTACTTTGACGCTTTCTTGCATGCCCTGCGCTGCTTATACACGCTGAGCATACGGAAGGAGGAGGATACCAGCAGGATGCCGATAGCTATGCTTCCTGCTATTGCAGCGGTTTCAACGCCCTTTTGGGAGAATGTTGCCATGTCGCTTCTTGCGATAGCACTCATGGTATAGTACACTCCGGCGCCGGGAATGAGCGGTACCAGCGAAGCGAGCAGGTAGCTCGTTGCCGGATACTTGCGTATTCTTGCCATTATCTCAGCATAAAGTGATACGACTGCGGCAGCGATGAAGTAGCATCCGTATAGATTCATATTGAAGTGAGCGCACAGGCTGTACACCAGCCACGAGATAATGCTGCCCAGAAGGCACAGCAGCAGCCCATGACCGTGAATATTGAACCAAAGGCAGAAGCCGAGCGTACCAATCATTCCGGCGATACACTGTATCGGCAGCGAGTAGGTGACGAGATACGCTCCGCTTTCTATGCCTCCGAATAAAACGGTGGCAAAGCTAACCGCTGCGCTCGTTCCGACCACAAGGGCAACGGCGATGATGAGCACCTGAACAAGCCTGTTAACACCCGACATGGTGTCGCCGTAAATGATGTCGCGAAGGCTGTTGGTGAACAGAAAACCAGGAACCAGAATCATCAGCGCACCGATACTGACGGCATCGACATTGTCGCATAGGCCAAGATGCCCGAAGCAATGCGCAAAGAACGAGAGAATGAAACCCGAAACCAGCGTGCTGAAAAAGGGATTGGCATGAAGATTTCCCATCAGTTTCAAACTAAAACCTGTCGCAAGGCCGCAGAACCCGGCAACTATCGCATCGAAGAAGGTTCCCCTAAAAAAGAAAGCAAAGCCGAATGCAACGAGAAAATAGCCGAGGAAAATGATCCAGGCATTATAATGCCTTACATTGGCAGTCGTGCTTTTTAGTAATGCCCAAGCTTCATCAAGATCCGGCTTCTCCGTGCAGAGCTTTCTTGATAGCGCACTGTATCTTTCTATGGCATCGAGCTGGGTATCGCAGCTCCTGACACGGCGCAGCGTGGAAATATTTTTACCGTCCGGGGTCTTGCAGGATACGGTGATGCAGTTCGGAATGACGCTTGCGTCCGCTTCAATACCGTAAGCCGACAACAGCCTTGTGATGGTTTCCTCAACACGGTAGGTTTCGGCACCGCTCTGCTGAATCTTTACGGCAAGACTGAGAGCAAACTCTAATAGTTCATCGTAATTCATCTTTGAAGCGTCCATATTATCTCCTTTAGCAGTTTGAATAAATTAAATTTTCGGGAATGAAGTATAGCAGTATTCTCTCCAAAAAGCAATGGTGATTTAACCCCATAAACAATATAATCGTATGACACGAAAGCATAATATATCGGATAATTGCTCTGGCAAAACCACATCAACAGCGGTATAATCATGCGGAACATTATAGGAGGTATCCGGATATGTGGGTTGTTTATGCTATCCTGTCCGCAGTCTTTGCCGCATTGACGAGCATTCTCGCCAAAGTCGGCATCGACGGAGTTAATTCAAATCTTGCAACTGCGCTTCGCACCGTTGTAGTGCTGATAATGGCATGGGGAATGGTTTTCATTACCGATGCTCAGGGAGGTATATCTACTATAAGCAAGAAAAGCTGGCTATTCTTAATTCTCTCGGGTATCGCGACCGGGGTTTCGTGGCTGTGCTATTATAAGGCTATACAGGTCGGAGATGTCAGCAAAGTCGTGCCGATAGATAAGCTCAGCGTAGTTATCACGCTGATCCTGGCGTTTGTGTTCCTCCACGACAAGTTCACGTGGAAGTCTGCCGTGGGCTCGGCTCTTATCACCGTCGGCACGATGTTCATGGTATTATAGAGCGATAAAAGATTAATTAATGATCAAATAATACATAAATCACATCGCTTCAACAAAAACTACACCAAGAATTCGATGCTCGGAGCGATGAAATGAAGAAAAAGACAACCGGCGAAGAAGGAAGAAAGAAAAGACCGTCCAAATTGAAAACTGCATTCCGCGTCCTGCTGATTCTATCCGCAGGATCGATTGTGGCGGGTGTGATACTGTTTGCAGTTTATTTCAAGGTAGACGAATGGCATACATTTGATCCCGATCTCATAACCGGCGCGGCGCGCAGTACGGTTTTTTTTGATGCAGAGGGTAATGAGATCTCAATTATGCACTCCTCGGACAACCGCATTCCGATAGAGATCGAGAGCCTGCCGGAGTATGTCAAATACGCCTTCACATCGGCAGAGGATGCCAGGTTTTATGAGCACAGCGGTATCGATATCATTCGAATCGGCGGCGCTGCGCTTGCGGACATCAAGGCGGGGGGAAAAGTTCAGGGTGCTTCAACGATAGGGCAGCAGCTGATAAAGCTCAGTCACCTTTCGCCGGACAAAACCTTTGAACGAAAGGTGGAGGAGGCATACCTTTCCATCTGTATGGAGCACCGATTCTCTAAGGACGAAATATTGGAGATGTACATGAACTATGTATACTTCGGAGGCGGATTCTACGGAATAGAGACTGCGTCAAGGGGATATTTCGGAGTCAGCGCAAGCGAGCTCAGCATTGCGCAGGCTGCGCAGCTGGCAGGAATAGTAAAAGCGCCGTCAAGGTACGCCCCGCATCTCAATATGGAAAAGTCCGTTGGGAGGCGTGATACGGTGCTGAAGCTTATGCTGGATTACGGCAGGATCACGGAGGAAGAGTATAACTCCGCAATCAACGAGGAATGCGTTCTCACTAACAATATGGTCAAGGCGGAGAATTACTTTATCGACTATGCTATTGACGAATGCTGCCGGTATCTCGAGGTTGACCGAAATGAGCTGCTCTGCGGCGGCTATCAGGTCTACACAACTCTGGCAACTGATATTAACGAAGAGGCGGAACAGCTCGTAAAACATTCGGAAGGGTATCCGGAAGGCTCGGAGAACTCCGAGGGCGCATTGGCAGCGCTGAGAGTGGATGGCAGCATTGCGGTAATGGTCGGCGGAAGGGAGTATAGCTCCGGCTGCTTTAATCGTGCTTCGGAGATGGAGCGCCAGCCCGGTTCGCTGATGAAGCCTATCATATGCTATGCCCCGGCAATGGAGTATTGCGGCGTGACTGCCGCAACCATGCTCGATGACGAACCGATGGACTTTGACGGATATTCCCCGAGAAACGCAGGAGATGTCTATTGCGGAAAGGTCAGCGTCCGCCGCGCGATTGAGGAATCGCTGAATATTCCTGCCGTCGAAATGCTGGATTCAATCGGACTCGGAACGGGAGTCGCATTTTCAGAGCGGCTCGGTATCTCCTTTGACGATGAATGCATCTCCCTTGCCCTTGCCCTCGGAGGTTTTACCTACGGCGTTTCGCCGCTCGAAATGGCAGGCGCATATAATACGTTTGCATCGGGCGGTGAGTACATAGCACCGTATTCCGTATCAAGGATCGAGCGTGATGGAGAAACGCTCTATGCTCATGAAGCAAAGGCGGAAAGGGTGATGAGCGAAGCGAACGCATACATTCTCACAGATATGCTGAGTTCTGCAGCGGAAAACGGAACCGCAAAGCGTTTGGGCGAGACAGGACTGCATGTCGCAGCCAAGACAGGAACAAACCTCGATTCAAACGGAAATGTTAGGGACGCATGGACTGCAGCGTATACTTCCGAATACACCATAGTAATGTGGATGGGGATGGACAATGCTTCGCTTGGCGCGCTGCCAAGCGGCACAACCGGCGGCAGCAGCTCATGCGTCGTGATCGCGGAACTGCTTTCCGCCATATATGACGGCGGCAACTCCGACTTCACGATACCCGATGGTGTAATAGAAGTCAGCCTTGATAAGAACTCTATGGAGGAAGGCGAACTCTTTTTGGCAACGGAATATATGCCGGAGGAGCAGGTGATGAACGAGGTATTCACGCTATGCACCGCACCCATGCATGAAAACCCATTCTGGCAGTACCCTTCGGCGCCCGAACAGGTGGGGTGGTATTTTGATGTCACGGGTAAGCCGGTAATAACCTTTACCTCCGATGATGCGAGGCTGTCATACGCCATATATAGGCGCGATCGATCAGGATATGTGATTCGCATAGCAACGCTGAGCGGATGCAGCGGTCCGGTCGAATACAGGGATGTTAGCGCGCTTTTGGGAAGCAGCTATGAATACTACATAACAAAGATCCACCCCAACATGGCGGAAAACGGCAGGAACATCGAAAGCGAGCCTTCAAGATGTATGTATGTGATAATGGGGGGACAATGATTGCGTATTGTTCCTCCTTCATATCGATTTCGCCAATAATAGTTTTCAAAAAGAATTGTACAAACTCAATCCGATATGCTATAATTTAATAGTGGAGGTATGTGCTTGCTGTACGATCTGGTAAAACCATATGGCTCGGCAGCCGTGATAGGGATGTGCAAGAATGCCGGAAAGACGACGGTCTTAAACGGTTTGATTCGTGCATTCAACGCAGCGGATGAACTTATCGGGTTGACCTCCATAGGCCGTGACGGTGAGAGAAGCGATCTTGTCACAAATACGAAAAAGCCCGAAATATTCGTTCAAAACGGCACGCTTTTCGCTACGGCGGCACAGGCGGTCGAGCTTGGTACGG
This sequence comes from uncultured Clostridium sp., assembly GCA_900542285.1. GTDB lineage: Bacteria > Bacillota > Clostridia > Christensenellales > CAG-138 > PeH17. The sequence goes on along the minus strand of UQNF01000001.1, from coordinate 48,795 downwards.
TTTCAAGGGAGATACTCGATGTTACGGATATGAGTACGCCAATGGGGAATGTTGTTCTTCTGCGCGCGATGAGCGACGGCTATGTACAGCTTGCAGGCCCGTCCATGACGGCTCAGCTTAAAAGCATTCGGGACGAGCTGTTCTCATTTGGAGCAAAGCATGTATTCCTGGACGGAGCGCTCAGCAGGAAATCTCTTTCAATGCCGTCATTGAGCGATGCTGCGATACTATGCAGCGGCGCAAGCTATTCGCCCGATATGGACAAGACCGTGCAGGATACCGCATATTGCGCGGAAATAATGAACCTTGAGCAAACCAAGCTGGATTTTTCCATGCACACCTCTAAATTCGTGATTGGAAGCGGAGATAACGCAGCAGGGGAGGATGAGCTTGCACTTGCCGTGGACGAGCTTAGAAAGACTCGGGCAAAGTCCCTGCTTATTCGCGGAGCGGTCACCGACAGCATGGCTTCGACACTGCTTGCAGGTGGAAGATTCGGGGCTGAGACTGAGATAGTTGTCGAGGACAGCAGCAGACTTCTATTGTCCGGAGCAAAGTATCAAAAGCTCCTGCTTGCCGGTGCGCATTTCACCGTACTGGAAAGGACGAAGCTGCTGGCAGTAACGGTGAATCCGTTTTCCGCATACGGCCTGCACTATAATAAGGAAGCTTTTTTTGATGAGGTTCGCAGACGCATTCCTTGCGGCATTGAGGTTATTAACATTATGGAGGATGAAAATTGCTGAACGGAAATCAATTGAACTCGATAGGCTTTTCATATGTCCTTTCACTGCTTGAACCCTGCTCTCCATACGGCGCGGAGCTTGCAAGAAAGCCTCATTTCTATTCGGTCTCCGAAAGGGAAGAGCTTGATGACGAGTTTTCAAGGATAGATACTCTCATGAAGCTGCTTGTTGAGCATAGAGCCGCTTTTGAAAAGACCGAAAGAGCTTTGATGCAGTTTAAGAATGTCAGAAAGAGTATAGAACGTTCCGCGATGTTCACCCTTTCGGATGTTGAACTGTTCGAGATCAAACGCTTTCTGCTGCTTCTTGATAGGCTCAATGAAGCCTATAATGAGCTTTGCAAGGACAATAAACCGATTGGCATCTATATAAGGAGCTTTCCGGAAGCTCTCGATATAATCGACCCCGACGGTATGCGCGCCATGACATTCCGTGTCAGCGACAGGACTTCGCAAGAGCTTGCAAGAATCAGGAGAGAACGTCATAGACTGGACTTGGAGATCAAAAAGGCCGATAAGACCGACAGGGATAGGCTGAGTGCAGAGTTGACGCTGCTGGCCGCTCGTGAAGAGAATGAGGAGTTCGCCGTAAGAGCGCAGATGACGAAGGCGCTTTCGGCTTATGCAGGAGCGATAATGGAGGTCGTTTCATCGATCGCAAAGCTCGATTATGCAATGGCTAAGGCTCGTTTAGCGGTAAAATACGGCTGCGCCATACCAAACATTTGTGAAAATGCGGGGCATATACGCATGAGCGAGATGACCAATCCGATGGTTGCCGCCGCCCTTCGTGAACGCAACGGTGAGTTTACCCCGATAAGCGTTGAGCTGTGCATGGGGTCAACGGTGCTGACCGGAGCCAATATGGGCGGTAAGTCCGTGACCGTTAAGACGCTTGCGCTCAACTGTAGCCTTGCAATGGCCGGAATTGCCGTTTTTGCGAGAGCCGCAAGCCTTCCGCTTATTTCGGATATCGACCTTCTTTCGGAGGATAGGGAGGACGCCATGTCCGGCCTGTCGAGCTTTGGCGGCGAGATGACGGCGCTTAACGATATCATTACGAAGGAACCAAATGGCTTTTCGCTGGTGCTTCTTGATGAATTCGCAAGGGGAACCAATCCGCACGAGGGAGCTGCACTTGTGCGCGCGGCAGTAAAATATTTCAGCGTTCGCGAGAAAACCTTTGCGTTTATTACCACGCATTTTGATGACGTGGCAAGGCTTGCAGATAAACACTACCAGGTGATGGGGCTGAGAAATGCGGACACCGAAAAGCTTAGAGCCGCGCTTGCCGGAGGCGGTAGGAATCGAACCCGGGTGCTTGAAGAGTTCATGGACTATGGCATATTTGAGCTTCCAAATGATGCGAATCCTCCCCGCGAGGCGCTCACCATCTGCTATGCCCTCGGTATAGACAAAAGCTTCATTGAGCTTACCGAGGAATGATTTGACCAACGAAATTCTAATGTCTGAGGGTTAATGCGCATTAACCTGGGTGTATGCCCTTGCGTATTCTCTTTGACATTTGAAATTTAACAGAGATAAGAACGGAGAAGAATATGAAAAAGACCGCAAACCTTAGTAAAATCGCCCTGCTCGTACTGAGCCTGCTTCTGCTCGTGACCGCATTTGCATCCTTTACCGGATGTATCGGTTCAAGTTCCGGCCAGGCAACGCTTGAAGCAACAGAGGATGAGCTCAAAATGGAACCCCAGCTTCGCAGGATCGGCGTTCAGACCCTGCCGTCCGCGCAGGTCAATAAGCAGACCGGCGCCGCCCTGTTCTATTATGCAGGCGAGACAAACAATATAAAACCCGGTGACGAAGGATATGAGCACCTGACCTTCACCGTTACCCTGACTGATGAAAACAATAATGATATTTCCGAGGGTTCGCTTGATTGGGAAATCAATGAAAACGGTCTTATCATCATTACGGCTTCCGAATTGGGAACGATCACTGTCAAAGCAGTAAGCAGCCTGACGGAGGAATCCGCAGAGGCTGAGATACCTGTCATCAAGCAGAGCCTCACCGCATGGGACATCATCATACTGGGCATTGGCCTATATGCATTGTATCTCGGTATTTCCGGAAGGGGCAAGATCTATGAGTCCGATTATATTAAGGAAGGCATGGACAGGAAATACAAGCTCGTGACCAGGCTGTGCTGTATCCTCGTCGCGCTGTGCATGATAGCTTCCGGAATCGTTGCGGCCGTTGACGCATACGGTAAACTATCGGCACTGAATACCATTCTGTTCATCGTCGCAATCGTTTTGTTCCTGGCAGGCATGGTGGTGACCAGGCTGTTGACCGATACAAAAGCAAAGAAGGAAGACGAAGCCAAGCGTGCCTCCGGCCGTGATATGAAAGCGCCTTCAGCAGCATTTGATTTCGATGACGACGAGCCAACAGTCGACGATATAATTAAGAAGTCTTAACAAAGTTTCAGACTGCCCGTGAGAGCCGGCAGACTTGGCTCTCACGGAGAAAATATGTATGCCTTTTTCAGTGACAGAAAAGGGCATATTCGGCATTCTGCCGACAATTCCGACAAGGAAGATTTTATCCTTTGAAAGGTATAGATATATTGACATGGAAAAGATTTATCTTTATAACACGCTAACAAAAACAGTCGATGAATTCCGCACACATGAGCCGGGCAAGGTCAAAATGTATACCTGTGGTCCGACAGTCTATCATTTTGCGCATATCGGCAATCTGCGCTCCTATATCATGGAAGATGTGCTGGAAAAGTTCCTGCGCTATGTAGGATACGATGTGCTGCGCGTTATGAATATTACAGACGTCGGACACCTTGCCAGCGATGGGGATACCGGAGAGGACAAGATGGTTGCAGGCGCCAAGCGCGAGGGCAAGACCGTCATGGAGATTGCAAAGTTCTATGAGAACGCTTTCTTTGACGATTGCCGCAAGCTTAATATCAAGATCCCCGATGTTGTCGAACCTGCGACCAACTGCATCGATGAGTACATTAAGCTTATCGAGCGTTTGTTTGAGAACGGTTATGCCTATGAGGCGGGCGGAAACATCTACTTTGATACCTCCAAGCTTGATGATTATTATGCACTCACCGGACACTCCTCGGATGATCTGCTCGTAGGTGTTCGCGATGACGTTCAGGAGGACGGCAACAAGAGGAACAAGTCGGATTTCGTGCTTTGGTTCACCAAGTCCAAGTTCGATTCACAGGAGCTCAAGTGGGACAGTCCCTGGGGCGTCGGATACCCCGGCTGGCATATCGAGTGCTCGGCAATCAGCCTGAAGCATCTCGGAGAATACTGCGATCTGCACTGCGGAGGCGTGGACAATATCTTTCCGCATCATACCAATGAGATAGCGCAGAGTGAAGCAGCACTGGGCCATAGATGGTGTACACATTGGTTCCACGTTCAGCATCTCAACGACCGAGAGGGCAAGATGAGCAAGTCCAAGGGAAACATCCTCACCGTGTCCGTTCTTGAGGAAAAGGGCTATGATCCTCTGGTTTACAGGCTGTTCTGTCTCCAGAGCCATTACAGAAAGCCCCTGGAATTCACATTTGATTCCCTCAACAACGCCAAGGCGGCATATGAAAGGCTTACAAGCCGCATCTCAGCCATCAAAGCGGAGGGCGAGGTCGATGAAGGTGTTGTTAACGCTTACCGTGCACGCTTTATTGAGAATGTCGGCAACGATCTCAATACCTCGCTTGGCTTGACCGTACTGTATGATGCGCTTAAGGAGAATGTCAGCGGAAACACAAAGCTTGCCATCGTCGAGAGTTTGGACGAGGTTCTGGGCCTTGGACTCATTGCGGAGGAAGAAGAGCACAGCGACGAGCTGCGAGAGTATGTCGAGCGAATGATAGCCGAGCGCATTGAAGCAAAGAAGAATAAGAACTATGCCCGTGCAGATGAGATCCGCAGCGAACTTGCCGCACAGGGCATTATGCTCAAGGATACCAAGGAAGGCACCACCTGGCAAAAGGTGTAATTCCGGAAAGGATATATTTATGAGAGTTTGCAGTGTCGGCGGTCAGGCCGTAATGGAAGGCGTTATGATGAAGTCGCCAACGGGCATTGCCATGGCAGTGCGCCGTGCTGACGGCAATATCGTGGCCGAATACAAAGATTTTTCAACCAAGGCAAAGAAGGGCACATTCTGGGGACTTCCCATAGTCAGGGGCTGCGTAGCTTTCGTTGAATCGCTTGCGACCGGAATCAAGACTACTACACAGTCCGCCAATATGTACGGAGCGGATGCCTTTGCAGAGGAAGAGCCGACCAAGTTTGAAAAGTGGCTCTCCAAGACCTTTGGCAAGGATATAGAGGATATTGTAATCGGAGTTGCGCTGTTCCTGGGAATACTCCTTGCTATCGGACTGTTCGTGTTCCTGCCGCAGCTCATTTCATCCTTGCTGTTCGGCGAGGGCAAGAGCGTGTGGCGTTCGCTTGTTGAGGGCGTGCTCAGGGTTGCTATTTATATCGGCTATCTCTTTGCATGCTCGAGCATAAAAGAGATGAAGCGTCTGTTCATGTACCACGGAGCGGAGCATAAGACAATAGCCTGCTATGAGGCGGAGGATGAGCTTACTCCCCAAAATGCGATGAAGTACAAGCGTCTCCATCCGCGCTGCGGAACAAATTATCTGTTCCTCGTCATGGCGATAGCAATATTGGTTTTGACCTGCGTCGATGTTGTCATTCAGTATGGTTTTAACTTCCAGATCGACAATTCCGTCCTTGCGTTCCTGTTCCGGTTCGGCATCAGGATAATCTGTCTCCCCTTGATAGCCGGAATAAGCTATGAGGTGCTCCAGGCTGCTGCCAAGAAGGACAACTGGCTCACCAAGGCGGTTCGTGCGCCCGGCATGGGGCTTCAGTTCATCACTACCAAGGAACCCACCGAGGATATGATCGAGGTTGCGATCGCCGCATTCTATATCGCAATGGGCGAGCGTGATTGCGCATACTATAACGATAGGGCGAATAAAAAGGCTGAAGAACCAACGGAAACCACGGCAGATACTGAAGAAGCCCCTTTGGAGGCATGAAAAGCATAGCCGGAAAGGTTATTAAGAGCCGGCTGCCGGAGCTTGCTTTGGTTACAGGCGATGAGCGTGAGGCGGAGTTTGAGCTTCGCCAAATGCTGTCGTATGTGCTGAAAGCGGATAGGATAGGCTTTTCAGAGCTGCAGACACAGCTCAATGAGGAACAGAGCCGAGAATTATCCGAAATGATCAGCCGAAGGCTCGGGCATGAACCGCTTCAATACATCCTCGGAAAATGGGAGTTTATGGGATTGCCGTTTTTTGTGAATGAAAACGTGCTCATTCCAAGGCAGGATACGGAAACATTGGCTGAGATAGCCGAACATTTTATCAAAAGCAGGTCCTATGCTTCCATGTTGGATATCTGCACCGGATCGGGCTGCATCGGCATATCGATAGCAAAGCGAACCGGGATATCCGCCGTGCTGTCGGATATCAGCATCCCTGCGCTGCATGTCGCAAAGAAAAATGCAGAGCTGAACGGAGTCTGCTGCTCCATCATAGAGAGCGACCTGTTTGAAAACGTCGGAGGAAGCTTCGATATCATAACCGCTAATCCCCCCTACATTGAGACGGGTGTTTGCGAAAGCCTGCAGCCGGAGGTCAGAATGGAACCGCGTCTTGCCCTTGACGGAGGAGACGACGGACTCAAATTCTACCGCAGGATCAGCGATGAGTTTGCGGAACACCTCAATAGGGGAGGAACTCTGCTGATGGAGATAGGATTTGACCAGGGGGAGAGCGTGCCGGAGCTATTCGCTTCCATCGGAAGGGTAAAGGTTCATAAGGATATATGCGGCAATGACAGAGTCGTATCGGTAGAATTGCCTTAAAGAATAAATGATAAAAGGGAAAAGAATTTGCTTACACGTTTAAAACAAATGAAGCAGCGTTTTGACGCACTGAGCAGGGAGATATCAGACCCTGATGTGATCGCTGATCAGAATCGGTGGCGTGAACTTGTAAAGGAGCATTCACAGCTGGAACCAATTATCGCGAAGTATGATGAATACACGGATACTCAGCGTGAGATCGAGGAATGCAAGGAAATGCTTGCGGAAGCCGGTTCGGATAGGGATATGAAGGAGCTTGCCGAAAGTGAGCTTCGTGAGCTTGAAAAGAAAGCCGAACAGCAGATAGGGGAGCTGAAGGTTATGCTTCTGCCCAAGGATAAGAACGATGACAGAAATGTTATCATGGAGATCCGGGCAGGGACCGGCGGAGATGAGGCTGCGCTTTTCGGCGCTGTGCTGCTCAGAATGTACCAAAGGTATGCGGAGCGTCATGGCTTCAAATATGAGCTTATTGACATAAACGAGACCGAGCGCGGTGGAGTAAAGGAAGCGGTTTTCAGCCTGACAGGAAAGGGAGTCTATGCCCGCATGAAGTTTGAAAGCGGCGTACATCGCGTGCAGCGTGTGCCTGAGACGGAAACACAGGGCAGGATCCAGACCAGTGCGGCTACCGTTGCGGTGCTTCCGGAAGCCGAGGATGTGGATGTTGAGATCAATATGAACGACCTCAGGATCGACACCTATCGTTCCAGCGGTGCGGGCGGTCAGCACGTCAACAAGACCGAGAGCGCAATTCGCATTACGCATATTCCGACCGGGCTTGTCGTACAGAGTCAGGATGAGCGCAGCCAGGGACGCAATAAAGAACAGGCTATGAAGGTCCTGAAGAGCAGGCTCTATGATCTGTATCGTGCGGAGGCGGATGCCAAGGAAGCATCTGCACGCCGGAGTCAGGTAGGTTCGGGGGACAGGAGCGAGCGAATCCGCACCTATAATTTCCCACAGGGGCGTATCACCGATCACCGCATCGGAATGACCGTTTATAAGCTTCCGCAGTTTATCGACGGAGATATGGATGAGATCATCGAGGGCCTTATCCTCGCAGAAAGGACAAGACAGCTTGCCGGTGAGGATAGTTAATGTTGATTTATAATTTACTATAGGAGAGAAGAATGAAAAAGAGCATTAGGATCGCTGCACTTCTCATATCTGCAATAATGCTTATGAGCGCGTTGGCATGTGCAAAAAAGCTTCCGAGCAAGTACATACTTGATGAGGAACAGGTCGGGCTGCCTTCCGAAGTAAGACAGGGCTGGTATAAGCTCAGCGGCGGCGACATTGGTTCGGTAAAGTTTATCTCACCGGAGCTTAACATGGATAAAGCCACATACTTTCAGAAGACAAAGGACACCGTGTTCAGGCTGACCGATGACGAATTCGTTTTCGGTGATAATACGATAAAGAATCCGAAGTACCGTGAAATAGCGTTTGAGGGAGTCATTCGCTCGTATGCAAACAAGGACGATTGGTACAGGGCAATCAAGCCGAGCGAAGTCGGAATGGTCGATGCCGATGAGTCCTCTCGGACAGTCAAGCGCTGCTTTGTTGTCACCAAAGCAGACGGAACGGATACGTTCTTTAGGATATACCTGATGGATGATGAGATCTGGGCTGCGCATTTTTATGAACGGGATGATTCTCTGGTGTGTGAGACCATTTTTATCATCGCCTATGATAAGATAAAAAATACAATTTCTGACTGATTGGCAGAAATTACTCATAATTTATCAGTGAATTTGCACTTTTGCATATTGCAAAGGTGCTTTTGTCGTGCTAAAATTAAGTAAAACAATCAACATAGGAGGCAATATGCTCAACGGTTCCACGGTCAACGCACCGACAAATCATCGCATCAAACTCACGATCTATCCGGGTCACTATGCAACAAGCCATGCTCATGTAGATACTTACATTAGCATGACAGAGATTCGCTGTGATGCAGCCATGGCGTCTGAAGTGGCGTCTGAGCTTGCGAATAAGCTGCGCTACACTAATATCGACACAATAGTCTGCCTCGAATGCACGCAGATGATAGGCTCTTTCCTAGCAAAGGAACTCATGGACGGCGCAAGGAGTGTCAATTCCAGAAGCGTGATCCATGTTGTTACACCGGAGATCAACTCCAACAATCAGCTTACTTTCAACAGCGAGCTGCAAAAGTACATTACAGGGAAGAACATTGCGCTGCTAATGTCCACCGTGTCAACCGGCAGGAGTCTTGCCCGTGCAGGCGAATGCATTGAGTATTACGGAGGAAAGCTTGTGGGCATTGCTTCCATATTCTCTGCTGTCGAAGCTTCCGGTGATTTCCCGATCCATACCATATTCAAAAAGGGCGACCTTGCTGCGTACAATCACTATACAAGCAATGAGTGTCCCCTTTGTCAGCGCGGAAGAAAGCTGGACGGCTTGATCAATGCCGGAGGCTGTACTAAGCTCTCCTGATATTCTGAACATAATAACACCCACCGCAAAAAATCCTTGCAGTGGGTGTTGTTTTTTATAGAAAAGCCTGGTTATAGGATATCGTTTAGTATCTCAGCGAGATCTGCATCGACGGGTATGGGGGATGATCCGTTTTCAGGGTCGTCGGAGCAGTCATCACTGTCAAGAACCAGCGGCGTTCCTTCGCCGACATCCGTAATAAGCCCCTCCTCATCGGGAGCCTCACGGCCTTCGAGGGAATAGAGATTGCGCATGAAAGCGCCGACATCGCCGCCTTCCGCCACGGTCTTGATGATGGGGCGTTCGTCGCAGGGGGATGTTATGACTTCGGAATCAGGCTCGGTCTCGGATTGCTCTTCATCCCCTTCGGGATCGGCAATGGGTTCATCAATAATGGTATCGGCTGCTTCGGGATTTTCATGACAAGCTTCAGCCTGTTCATGACAGCAGGTAGAACGCTTGCCGCATGGAGGCGTGTAGCATGGATCGCACTCGTCCTCCGGCTTTTCCTGTTCTTCATCGGAAGCGGTTTCGGGGATATAGCTGTCACACTTGTCTTTACAGTTCTCGCAGTCGTAATCGCAATCCTCAGGGAGCTCGTCATATTGGAGCTCTTCGGCTTCAGCTATTAGGCGAAGCATGCTCGCATAAAGCTCGGTCTGCTCAAGCGCCATTGCAGCTCTGGCGGAAAGCTCGCTGTTGAGCACACGCAGCTGCTCCTTACGCGCATTGACAGCTCCGTCGGCTTCTTCGATCATGGACTTGGCTTCTGCCTCGGCAGCTTCGGTTAGTGAGGCGGCTTCCTCGAGCGCTTCAGTTTGAATCTTTTCAGCTTCTGCCCGCGCTTGCCTGAGTATTTCGTCAGCTTCATTGCGAATGCGCTCTGCGCTTTCTCGTGCGGCAGCCAGCATAGCTTCTTTCGCTTCGGCTGCGGAGGAACGTATCCTGCCTGCTTCGGCTTCGGCCTCGCTAATGATGCGGTCACGGGTAGCATGCGCTTCGGTGAGTGCGCTTACTATCGCATCCTGGCGCAGACGGTATTCGTCGAGCTTGCGATTGGCTCCGGCTAGATCCCCCTTCTTGGAATTAAGCTCGCCGGTGACGGCCTCAAGGCGGCTTTGGGAATGCAAAAGCCGTGCTTCAAGCTCTTGAGCCCTGTTATTCTTTTCTTCCAGTTCCAGGGAGAGCGCAGCAGCATTCTCTTCGGCTCGGGAAAGCTGTGCTCTCAAAGCATCGTTCGACTGCGTGACCTGCGCAAGCTGGCTCTCAAGCAGCTTTGTTTTTTTGCTCATCATTGCGTAACCTCCGAAAGTGTTATTCTGGCAACCGCATTTGCGGTGAATTATTGTATCATATGAAGCTGATTTGCTGACCGCCGTTTTCCGGCGGAGTATAGCCCATATGCCTGTAAGCATTGGGCAGGAGAACCCTGCCCCTTGGCGTGCGTGCAATGAATCCCAGCTGAAGCAGGTAGGGTTCATACACATCTTCGATAGTGGAAGAGTCCTCGCCGGTCGCAGCGGCGATGGTATCAAGGCCGACCGGACGTCCGCCGAACTTCTCGATCATAGCCGAAAGTATTCGCCTGTCGACGGCGTCAAGCCCAAGCTCGTCAATTTGAAGCATACCAAGCCCGTCGCTTGCGGTGGATGCCTCAATAACCCCATTCGCTTTGACCTGTGCGTAATCCCTGACCCTTCTTAAGAGCCTGTTGGCAATTCGCGGAGTGCCTCTCGAACGGGAGGCTATTTCACGCGCGCCCTCAGGGGTGATATGTATGTCAAGGATTCCGGCACTCCTGACGATGATCTCGCTCAGATCCTCGGGGGTATAAAGCTCAAGCTGCTCCTTAATGCCGAACCTGTCGCGCAGAGGCCCGGTCAGAAGCCCCATGCGTGTAGTGGCGCCGACCAGAGTAAACTTGGGAAGGTCGAGCCGCAGAGACCTTGCTGAAGGGCCCTTGCCTATGATGATATCGTAGGCAAAATCCTCCATTGCAGGGTACAGGATCTCTTCAACATTCGCGTTGAGCCTGTGTATTTCGTCGATAAAGAGCACATCGCCCTCGCTCAAATTGGACAGCAGGGCGGCAAGATCGCCGGCATGCGTAATGGCGGGGCCGCTGGTTATCCTAAGATTACCGCCCATCTCGTTGGCGATGATCGCTGCGAGCGTGGTCTTTCCAAGGCCGGGTGGGCCGTAAAGAAGCGCATGGTCGAGCGCTTCGCCTCGGAGCTTTGCTGCCTGTATGTATACGCGCATATGCTCCTTGACGTTGCTCTGACCTATGTATTCCGAAAGAAAACGCGGGCGCAGACTGTACTCTGCGGACTCGTCTTCGGACAACAATGATGAAGTTATTAGCCTGTCGTCGTTCACTCGATAATTTTCCTATCAGTTCAGAATGGTGCTTACAGCCGCTTTGAAAGCTCCTTGAGAGCAAGTTTCAGCATATCCGCAGCGTGTTCGCAGTCGGGCAGGGCAGCAACGGCACGGCCTGCTGTCACGCCGTCGTAGCCCAGCGAAACGAGGGCAGCTATTACCTCAGAGCGCATCTCCGGGGCAGCCTTGGCAGCATCAACGGAGGCGGCGATCTGCGGACTTATACCGGAATCGACCTTTCCTTTAAGCTCCAGTATCACTCGCGCAGCTGTCTTTCGGCCCATGCCTGAAACATGATCGAACGCAGCAGGGTTGTCGGTAAGTACAGCAAGCGCAACATCCTCCGCCGTCATGGCCGATAATACGCTTAATGCGACCTTCGGGCCGATACGCGATACGGTAATGAGCTTTCTGAACATCGCGCGCTCATCCTCCGAAGCAAAGCCGTAGAGTGCAATAGCATCCTGTGCCATATAGAAGTGCGTCAGAAGCTTCGCCTCGGTGTTGAGCGAAAGGGAAGAGATCGTTTTTTTGCTGCAAACAAGCTCGTAGCCAACGCCTCCTGCTTCAAGCACGACACGGTCAAGACCGATATAATCAACATTTCCTCTTATATGTGCGTACATATAACCTCTTTATCACTTTATGCGGTAGTTTTCAACCGCAGGACCTATCATATTTGCATGGCATACGGCGATCCCAAGCGCATCTGCTGCATCATCGGGCTTTGGAATGCGGGGCAGCTTTAGCAAAAGCTTGACCATCGTCTGCATCTGGGTCTTATCGGCATGGCCGTCTCCGGTCACGGAAAGCTTGATTTCCATCGGCGTATACTCATATAGAGGCAGACCGAACTGCTGCGCTGCGAGGACGCTTATGCCTCTTGCCGCAGCAACCTGCATGGCGGTGGTGGTGTTGCGATAGAAAAACAGCTCCTCAAAAGCCACATGGTCGGGGTGAAAGCGTTCGATGAGCGCACGCATACCCTCGTACAGGCGTTCAAGCCTTTCGGGGAAGGGCGTTTTGACCTTGGTTTCTATCACTCCGCAGTCAACCACGGTAAGCTTGCCCTTTTCGGCATTCACTACGCCATATCCCAGAATGGCATATCCCGGATCAATACCTAAAATAACCATATCATAACTCAAATAATTAGCAAAATTGCCGGATTTCCAATCAATCTCAAATATTATACCACCTTTGGGAATAAATCACAATACCTGCGGGCAAACTTAATTTGAAACGAGGTTTGCCATGTTTTGGGTTTTGCCGATAATCATACTGCTGCTTGCGCTGCTGCTTCCGCTGCTTATCCCAATACATATCGAGATAACGACGATGCTGCGGAAAAGCTATATAAATACCAATATCATGCTCCTGATAGCCGGAGCGTTTCCGATAAGGCTCAGACTGCTGACCAGCTATGAACCCAAACGAGGAATAGTCGTCAGGTTATTCTCGCCAAAGGGCATGAAGATAGTTAAGGTCAGCGGTGAGCCGAATAACGAGAAACGGAAAAGGCTTGGAAGGGTATTTATTCATGCCGCTAAGAAAACGCTCAATACCAAGAGCATCGAACTTTCGGGGGAGCTTGGCTGCAAGGATAACCCTGCTTTGTGCGTTTTCATGGCCGGAGCTGTCCGGATACTGCTGAATAATGCGGTCTCGGTGCTGGGAAGCTGCTTTCTCGGGGAGGATTTCAAGACAGCTGTCGCGATCTTCCCGAACCTTGAAGACAATGTTTTTTGCCTTAATCTGGAAGGTATTTTTTGTTTGATTCCGGTAAAACTTCTTAGTGAAGCGTTAAGCTTTTCATATAAATACGATAAAAAACAGGGAGGAAGATAATATGCACCCTATTGAAAATATAATTGACAGCTCCATTGACCAGATAAAAAAGATGGTGGATGTGAGCACCGTCATAGGTGACCCCGTCGTGACCGCCAATGAGACGCTGATACTTCCCGTATCCAAGGTATGCATCGGTTTTGTCGTCGGAGGAGGGGAATATGGAAGAATGGCGACGGCAAAAAAAGCAGCCTGCATTGCAAACGAAAGCAAGGGTGACCATAGCGACGACCGTTTCCCCTTTGCCGGAACAGCAGCGGTCGGTATGTGCCTGACCCCTCTCTCATTTGTGACCGTGGAGAAGGATGACGTCAGGGTTCTTCCTGCAGCGCAGGACGGCACCGGGGACAGGTTGATGGATATCCTGCCCAGAATGCTGAAATCTCTCGAAAGACTCATGAACCTGGGTATCGACTGCATAAAACATAAGTGTGAGTGCAGCAGTTCCGATAACGGCTCTAAGAAGACGCCCTCCGAAGAAGAATGCGGATGTGATCCCTGCTATTGCCATGAGGACGAGGAGGATACAGGCGGCTGCTGATGGAGCAGGAGTTAGGTGGAATCTGTCTTGAGGCGAACTCTGTTCGCCTCTGCGCTTTTTCACTGCATTTTCGAACGCCAAGAAAGGAAACACGGGAATGAATGCTTCGGTTTTAAGAAAAGTATTGCTTATACTTCTGGCTACTATGCTGCTTATTGCAATGGTGCAGCCGATAGTATCCGCATACGGAGAAACTGCTTTGGATGGATACTTTTTATCGGAGAATACGCTTCAAGACAGCAGCGGAACGGGAAAATACCTGTCATATGCGGCATCATATGCGCTTATTGAGCAGACGAGCGGTCAGAAACTGAAGTCCGGCAACGAGAATAGCCGCCTTCCGATGGCAAGCACCACAAAGACGATGACTGCGCTGATCGTGCTTGAACACTGCAGGCTTGATGAACTTGTATCGGTTCCTTCCGAAGCCGTAGGAACGGAGGGCTCAAGCATGTACCTAAAGTATGATGAGGTGATCTCCGTTGAGGATCTTCTTTACGGCCTTATGCTGCTTTCGGGAAACGATGCTGCAGTTGCGCTTGCGATACATGTCGGCGGCAGCATTGAGGGCTTTGCCGAGCTGATGAATGATAAGGCAAAGGAGATGGGGCTAAAGGACACGCATTTTGTTACACCAAACGGCCTACATAATAATGACCACTATACTACGGCGTATGAGCTTGCGCTTATCGGGGCGGAGGCGCTTAAGAATGACGACTTCAGGACGATAGTGTCAACGCAGTATCACACTTCGACAACCGGAAGTATAACACGAACGATGAAAAATAAGAATGCACTGCTGTGGGATTATGAGGGAGCAATCGGAATAAAGACCGGCTATACAATGGCGGCAGGCCGCTGCCTGCTGTTTGCGGCTGAAAGGGACGGCATGACGCTGGTTGGCGCAGTGATGAACTGCCGACCGATGTTTGAAGCTGCGGAGGAGCTAATGAACTACGGGTTCAGCAATTATTCAATGTGCAGGGTGGTTGAAAAAGGAGCTGAGCTTGCACGCTGCTATGTGCCTAATGCGCAAAAAAGCCTCTTGGCTTTGCTTTCCAAAAGCGATATAATTATTCCTATTAAGAAGGGCGACGAGCTGAAAATAGAGATTCGGGTTTCTCCGTCGGATATTGTTAGGGCTCCGATACTAAAGGGAGAGACCCTTGGAACCGCGGAGTTTTACTGCGGTGATGAGTTCATTGGCAAGACTTCGCTGACGGCAGCCGAAGCCGTTGCCGCAAGGGACTTCATGTTCTATATCAGGCTTATGCTAAGGGCTATGCAGAATTAGCCGAGACAGCTTATGTCCGCTTATCAAGAACAGTACAGGAAGGACAAGCAATGCGACTTCAAAAATATCTTGCCGATGCAGGCATAGCTTCAAGAAGAAGGTGTGAGGAGTTTATTCTGGAGGGCAGAGTTAAGATAAACGGCGCTGTTGCCGAGATCGGAATGAGCGTAAGTGAAGGCGATGAAGTGACCTTTGACGGCAAACGGGTCAGACCGAGCGAAGAAAGAGTCATGATAGCATTTTATAAACCAAAGAACGTCATATGCTCCAATGCTGAGGACGAGGACAGGAAAAAGGTATCCGATTATTTTGCCGAGCTTCCATACAGGCTCTATACGGTCGGGAGACTTGATTTCGATTCCGAGGGCCTGATACTTGTCACCAATGACGGCGAGGCAGCCAATCGTTTGATGCATCCAAGATATGGAACGAGCAAGACCTATCGCGTGCTGTGTTCTGGCATTGTGACCCAGGACGAGCTCCATAAGCTTGCAGGCGGAGTCATGCTTGAGGACGGAAGGACTGCGCCTGCGCGGGTCAAACTTGTTCGTGAGACGGAAAAGGGCAATTCGGAGCTTCTCATGACCATTCATGAGGGAAAGAACCGACAGGTCAGGAGAATGCTGGCAGCGGTCGGACATGATACACTGCGTCTTGTCCGCATCAGCATCGGAAACCTGACATTAGCCGGATTGAAGCCGGGACAATGGCGCTTTTTAAGCAAAGACGAAGTCGATGACCTAATGAAATGATTCTCCGACATCCTTATTTGCTAAAATATATTAAAATGCGATGCAGGGGAATAAAGGAAAGCGTGGAATAATAACAAATGTGGGGAGGAAGGAAGAAATGAGGGCTTTCTCTCAATTAGCACATTTTTGTTCGATCATAGCATGGATTTGATCGGGAAAGGGTTAATATGAATCCGCTGATAGTGCTGCTGACCGGTATGCTGATTGTGTTTATTGGTCTTATCTGCATAGTGCTTATCGTTAAACTGATGACGCTCATCTGTTCACTGTTTATCGGCAAGAAAAAATCAGATGCCACGGCAAATGCAAACAAGCATTCATCCGCATCTTCGGAAGGATTTATTTCTGCTCCTCTCAGCAGAGAGGAACGCTCGAAGCTTATTATCGCCATTTCTGCCGCTATCGGTGAAATGACAGGTATGGATAATATCCGCATCACCTCGATTAAGAGACTTGGCTCCGTTAGCTGCGCTCAGCATGACAGGCGTGAGGTTATCGCCGCAATGTCCGCCGCTATTGCACAGGCTTCTGATTTGAGTACGGATTCATTCCGAATCACTTCCATTAAAAAGTTATCATGATAGATTTTTGGCTCCGCAGATGGGAACATGTGCGGAGTTAAGTATAGCAACAATATCAATTATGTATAGGATCTAAGGAGGTTCATATGCGAAAGTTCATCGTTAATGTCAATGGTTCAAGTTATGAAGTCGAGGTTGAAGAGGTCAGCTCTGCTAACGCTGCTGCGGCTAAGCCCGCCTCTGCTCCTGCCGCACCTGCTGCTCCTGCCCCTGCTCCAGCTCCGGCAGCTAAGCCCACAGGCGGCGAGAAGACCATCACTTCTCCTATGCCCGGCACGATCCTTTCGGTAAATATTAAGCCCGGTGACACCTTTAGAAGCGGTCAGGTACTTGTTGTGCTGGAAGCAATGAAGATGGAGAACGAGATCATGGCTCCTGCGGACGGTAAGGTCGTATCTGTCAACGTCAACAAGGGCGCAAGCGTAAACTCCGGTGAGATCCTTATTGCGTATGTATAAAAGCCTATGAGCGCTGTCATTGATGCATTAAAAGCCTTCTGGGAAGGAACGGGCTTCAACGCCTTCTTCACTCAGGAGGGAGCGTGGAAGTATGTGGTGATGATATTGATCGCCTGTTTCCTGCTTTACCTTGCAATAGTAAAAAAGTTTGAGCCGCTTTTGCTGCTCCCTATTGCTTTCGGTATGCTGCTCACCAACATTCCGAACTCTGGGATGTACCACTCATTCATATTCGAAGGCGGACATATCAACTGGCCGCTGCTGGCTTCGCAGGGCGGGCTTATTGACTACCTATATCTTGGCGTCAAACTTGGCATATATCCATCGCTCATCTTCCTGGGCGTTGGAGCTATGACCGATTTCGGCCCATTGATCGCAAATCCAAAGAGCCTGCTGCTCGGCGCTGCCGCTCAGCTCGGTATCTTTGTGGCCTTCCTTGGCGCAAAGTTCATTTTCAGATTTGATGACGGCCTCGCCGCTTCCATCGGCATTATCGGTGGCGCAGACGGTCCGACTGCGATTTTCACGACAGCGAAGCTCGCTCCGGAGTACCTGGGGCCAATTGCGATCGCCGCATACTCCTATATGGCATTGGTTCCGTTTATTCAGCCCCCATTCATGAAGCTGTTAACAACGCGCAAGGAACGCTCCATCGTAATGGAACAGCTGCGACCCGTCAGCAAGACTGAGCGAATAGTATTCCCGATAGTTGTTACCATTTTCGTTGCTCTGCTCGTTCCCTCCGCAGCAGCCCTCGTAGGTATGCTGATGCTTGGCAATCTCATGAAGGAGTGCGGCGTGACCGACAGACTATCCAAGACCGCTCAGAATGAGCTGTGCAATATCGTCACTATCTTCCTTGGCATCAGCGTTGGCGCAACAGCGACCGCTGAGGCGTCCCTTAACTGGACTACCCTGGGAATTCTCGCAATGGGTATCTGCGCATTCATCATCGGCACCTGCGGCGGCGTGCTGTTCGCAAAGCTGATGAATTGGATCTCGGGCGGTAAAATCAATCCTCTCATCGGTTCAGCTGGCGTTTCGGCGGTTCCGATGGCAGCGAGGGTTTCGCAGGTCGTTGGACAGAAGGAGAATCCGGGCAATTTCCTGCTCATGCACGCCATGGGTCCGAATGTTGCAGGCGTTATCGGTTCTGCGATCGCTGCCGGTGTATTCCTTTCTATGTTTGGCGGTTAATTCCTCTATTTTGATATGATCGGAGGCAAATATGGGTAAATTATTTATTACAGATACGATTTTACGTGATGCTCATCAGTCGCAGGCAGCAACCCGTATGCGTACTGAAGAGATGCTTCCCGCATGCGAGCTGCTCGACAGCATGGGCTATTGGTCGCTCGAATGCTGGGGCGGCGCAACGTTCGATTCCTGCCTGAGATTCCTTAATGAAGACCCTTGGGAGAGGCTCCGCACGCTTAAAAAGCACCTACCGCACACGAGACTTCAGATGCTGTTCCGCGGACAGAACATTCTCGGATACAAGCATTATGCAGATGATGTTGTAGAGCAGTTCTGCCGCAAGGCGATAGAGAACGGTATCGATGTTATCCGTATATTCGATGCCCTTAACGATGTTCGAAACCTTGAGTCTGCCATAAAGTTTACAAAGAAATACGGCGGACATTGTGAACCCGCTATCAGCTACACCATCAGCCCGGTGCATAACGATGATTACTTTGTTAAGCTCGCAAAGGAGCTCGTGCAGATGGGTGCTGATTCGATCTGCATCAAGGATATGGCAAACCTGCTTCTGCCGATCCCTGCATACAATCTTGTCAAGAAACTGAAAGCCGAAGTCGATGTTCCTATCCACCTGCACACCCACAATACCACGGGCACAGGCGACATGACGCTGCTCATGGCAGCCTATGCAGGCGTTGACATCGTTGATACCGCACTTTCGCCCCTTGGCAACGGCACCAGTCAGCCGGCGACCGAGAGTCTCGTTGCAACGCTCCAAGGTACGGGATATGATACCGGGCTTGATCTTACCAAGCTCAGCGAAGCAGCAAAGCTCTTCCGTCCCGTAGCCGACAGGCTTAAAAGAGATGGTTTCCTTGATCCTAAGGTTCTTTCTGTGGACACCAACACCCTTATCTATCAGGTACCGGGCGGAATGCTTTCCAACCTTATTTCCCAGCTGAAACAGGCGAATGCGTCGGATAAGTATTATGAGGTGCTCGAGGAAGTACCGCGTGTTCGAAAGGACTTCGGTTATCCGCCCCTTGTTACGCCAACAAGTCAGATTGTAGGTTCACAGGCGGTTCTTAATGTGGTTTCCGGTGAACGCTACAAGATGTTTACCAAGGAATCCAAGGGTTTGCTCCACGGTGAGTACGGCCGTCTGCCCGGCGAGGTTAATGAGGAAGTCCGCAGAAAAGCCATTGGCGACACCCCGGTAATTACCTGCCGCCCTGCCGATCTGCTTGAGCCTGAGCTGGAAAAATATCGTGAAGAGCTTGGCGATTTGGCAGAGAAGGATGAGGATGTGCTAAGCTATGCCCTCTTCCCACAGGTCGCAAAGAAGTTCTTTGAACAGCGCAAGGCCAACCGTGAAGAGAAGACGGTTGTTATTCCTGATACTCAGCCTGCTGCAGGTGATGCAGCCGACAATTCTGTGCGCACAATCTATGTTGAGGACATGACAGAAGGCATGCCGCTATAATATCAGCATATCTACAGCATTCCGAACTATTTGGATCGGAATGCTGTTTTTATGTACAAAAAATGTTAGATATGCTATAATCATAGACATAGTTGACTTGGAGGTTAATATGTCGAACAACCGTCGGGATAGTCACCGTATATATCAAACAGTAAAAAGCATTCTCGATACGCTGATGTCTTTTCTGGGGCTGATACTTCTTTCGCCGCTTTTTGTTGCTATAATTATTGCGATCAAGATAGAAGACGGCTTAGCAGCTCCTGTATTCTTTTCACAGAAGCGTGTGGGCATACATAAAAAGCTGTTTAAGCTCTACAAATTCCGTAGTATGCGCTTGGATACACCTCATGATACCCCGACTCACATGATGCAGGATCCGGAAAAGTACATAACAAAGCTTGGCAAATTTCTTCGCAAAACATCATTGGACGAGCTTCCGCAGCTAATTAATATCCTTATCGGCGATATGGCCGTGATAGGACCTCGGCCTGCGCTTTGGAATCAGGACGACTTAGTTGCCGAAAGGGATAAGTACGGAGCTAACGATGTTAAGCCGGGCTTGACGGGCTGGGCTCAGATAAACGGCCGTGATGAATTGGAAATACCGGAAAAGGCAAAACTCGATGGTTATTATGTCGCTAATATGAGTATTGGACTCGATGTAAAATGCTTTTTTGGAACCCTTGCTTCCGTCGTCAGGAGCGATGGGGTCGTTGAGGGAGGCACAGGGGCCATGCGCAGGGGGGATAATGCAACGCGAAAAAAGGCAGTCATCATTACAAACCATTCCTATATGCTGTGGCGTTTCAGGCGAGAGCTTATGGAAGCGTTGAAAAAGACCCATGATGTTGTCGTGGTCACTCCGTTCGTTGGGCATGAGGATGATATCGCTGCGCTTGGGATAAAGACAATTAATACCGAGCTTGAACGCAGGGGACAGAACCCTTTTCATGACTATAAGCTGCTAAAGACTTATAAGCGTATTCTCAAGAGCGAGAGACCCGATATTGTCATTACCTACTCGATAAAACCTAATATTTATGCAGGTATAGCTTCAAAAAAGCTTAAGCTGCGCTATTTCGCAAACGTACAGGGCCTTGGGACTGCTTTTCAAAAGCAGCCAATGGCCGGGCTTGTTACCATGTTGTACAAAACGGCCTTTAGGCGCGTTGAAAAGGTGTTCTTTGAAAATACTGCAAATGCGCAAAAATTCATTGACCTTCGTATAATTCCGCCCGAAAAAGAGGTGATTCTTCACGGCGCAGGAGTGAACCTCGAGGCATACAGCGTTAAGGATTATCCGAATAACGATTTGACTCATTTTCTTTATCTGGGCAGGATAATGCGTGAAAAAGGTATTGACGAACTGTTTTATGCTGCGCAAAAACTGTATGATGAAGGTTACAGCTTTGTACTCGATCTCGTTGGCTTCTTTGAGGATGAATATAAAACTGCTGTTGATAAGCTTGTGGAAAATGGTATTGCGGTGTTCCATGGCTTTCAGCAAAACCCCATACCGTTCTACGAAAAAGCGGACTGTGTCGTACTGCCAAGCTATCACGAGGGAATGAGCAATGTTCTTATTGAAGCTGCCGCTCTTGGCCGTCCTCTGATAACTACAAACATACCCGGTTGCCGTGAAGCAGTGGATGACGGCGTAACGGGGCTCTTGGTTAAAGTTAAGGACGGTGACAGCTTATTCGATGCAATGGTTCGTTTTTTGAAGCTTGATAGGAGTGCGCGCCGGGATATGGGACTGGCAGGATACGCAAAAGCCGAGGCCGAATTTGACAGGAGAGCCGTTGTTGACGCTACACTTACGGCTCTTGGGGTGCATCCAAGCGCTGATTGCGGGCAGCAAGTTTGGTAACACGGACTGTCATCAATCAAAAGTCTGCTTTTACCTTGACGATGTATTTTCGGGGTGATAAAATAAACCGGTAATAATACGCCATGAGAAGGGAGGGAATGGCGATCAACGAGAGCATGATGCAGCTGATATGGGTTCTTGTTGGAGGATACGTTATCAAAGCTGTTTCCAAAAAGCAAACAGTCCAAGTGCTTGGAGAGCCGCAAAAGCGTTGGAGCAAATCTTCTGCTCTCCTATTGATGATCCCTCTTATCCTCTGGGCAACATACAGAAGTCTGTACATTGGGGATACAGGCACATATGTTAACGCGTTCAACCGAATGCCTGATACGCTTGCAGAACTTTCAGCATATGTGGGAACTCTCAAAAATGACAAGGGATATTATACGTTCGCAGCGCTCATAAGAATATTCATCTCAAAGGATTATCGCGTTTATCTATTCATCATCGCGGCGATCCAGGGCGTCATTCTTGCGCTTGTTCTTAGAAAATACTCGTCGGATTATTGGCTTTCAATATTCCTTTTCGTTGCAGCAACCGACTATTTGAGTTGGATGAACAATGGCATACGCCAGTTTGTTGCGGTCGTAATAGTCTTTGCCGGAACCAAATGGCTGCTTGAAAGGAAGAACATTCAGTACATCCTACTGGTGCTGTTTGCATCGCTGTTTCATCAAACCGCTCTGTTAATGATACCTATCGGTTTCATACTTCAGGGAAAAGCATGGAATATTAAGACACTGCTTTTTATTGCTGCAAGCCTTGCTGCGGTTGTCTTTGTTGACCGATTTACCGACATTCTTGATAATGCTCTTTCGGAAACGCAATACGAGAACGTTGTAAGCGACTGGGAGTCGTTTAATGACGACGGAACGAATGTGTTCCGCGTTCTTGTGTATTCGGTGCCTGCGATTTTGGCATTTATCGGCAGAAAACGTATCAAAACGGATGACGATCCCGTAATCACAATGGCTACGAATGCTTCGCTGATAACATCAGGCATTTATCTGGTGTCGATGGTAACATCCGGCATATTCGTTGGAAGGCTTCCGATATATGTAAGCCTATATTCAAACTGTATCCTGCTGCCGTGGGAAACTGAAAACATCTTTTCACGCGAATCTTCTCAGCTCGTGAAGCTGTTGATGATCGTATGCTACATTGCTTTCTATTACTATGCAATGTTTATAAACTGATTGTATTTTAGAAAAAGAATGACCCAAGACTAGTGAAGCTAATTCATAAGCCTTGGGTCTTTGTTTATGCTAATTCATCATTCCGCAGCAGGAATGGTGCTTCCCTTGCGCATTTGTTCCTTGTGGAATTGCAGTGTGTATAGCTTGTAGTACCTGCCTCGCTTGGCAAGAAGCTCGTGATGGGTACCCTGCTCGACGATTTCGCCATGACTCAGCACGATTATGTTGTCGGCATGCTGAATGGTGGAAAGACGGTGTGCAACGATCAGCATGGTGCCGATATTCATCATCTTTTCCAATGAATCCTGAATAAGCAGCTCGGTTTCCGTGTCGATATTGGCGGTAGCCTCATCGAGTATCATAACACTGGGCTTATGGATGATGGTCCTTGCAAATGACAGCAGCTGGCGTTGGCCGGCGGAGAAGTTATTGCCGCGTTCACGGACTATTTCATCAAGTCCATTGTCAAGCTTATTGATAAAGTGATCAGCGTTGACATATCTGCAGGCTTCCATGACCTCATCATCCGAAATGCCTTCTTCACGCAGAAGAATGTTGCTGCGGATGGTGCCGGAGAAGAGAAAGACATCTTGAAGCATCTGCCCAAAATGCTTTCGCAGGGAGGAGAGCTTTATCTTTCGAATATCAATACCGTCGATAAGTATTTCTCCCTTTTGAAACTCATAATTACGGCAGATAAGGGAGAGGATTGTTGTTTTGCCGGAGCCTGTCGGTCCGACAAAAGCAACCGTGTCATTAGGGTTGATGTGGAAGGATATTCCCTTGAGCACCCATTCGCCGGGGATATAGCTGAACCAAACATCCTTGAATTCTATTTCGCCCTTGACACTGTCAAGTTCTATCGCATCAGGCGCGTCCACTATTTCGGGAACGTAATCCATGACTGTAAACACCTTTTCCGCTGAAGCAAATGCGGATTGCAGCCAGTTGAACTGTTCGGCAAGGCTTTGAATCGGATTATAGAACTTGGTGATGTACATATAGAACGAAACTATCACACTGCTGGTGATGGTCTGGCCAAGGAAGGAGGCACCATCAAGGTATCCCTTACCGCCCAGATAGAACAGCAGCATAACGGAACTTATGTAGAGCATATAGACCAATGGCCTAAACACGCTGAAGACGAATATCTGTTCGCGCTTCGCCTTTCCAAGTAGATTGCTTCTATTAATAAAATCACGGTTCTTTGCATCTTCACGGTTGAAAATCTGTGTGATTTTGATGCCCGAAAGGTTCTCTGACAGGTAGGCGTTGATATCGGATGTGCGATCCTTGACTTTGCGATATGCCCTCCTTGAGAACTTACGGAAGATGACTGTGAAAAGCACAATGAACGGAACGAAGCAAAGCACCATCAGAGTCAGCTCGAAATTGAGGCACAGCATCGCTGCGAGAACGCCGATGATAACAAAACAATTCTTTAGCAGGTTTACAAGCAGGCTTGTGAACATCAGCGAGATAGCGTTCGTATCGTTGGTGACTCGGGTAACGAGCTTGCCTATCGGGATCTTGTTCATCTGCTCATGAGATAAGGATTCTATTCGAACGAACAGATCCTCACGCATGCTTGAAATAATGCGCTGACCGGTCTTTTGCAGGATAATCGCCTGTACATATGAGCATAGCATCGATATGATAAGAATCCCGGCATACACACCCACATAAGCGAATAGTTTGCTCAGAGCGAAGTCGCCGACGACCATCTCTTCAATACTGCCGATGATAAGTGGAGAGAGAATATCATAGGCTATGGACAGGAGCATAATAAAGCCGACGAATATGAACTGCTTCGCATAAGGTCTGGCGTATTTGAGCAGACGCTTTGTTATCTCGCCGTCCTTCATGTGCCTGTCAAAACCCATTGACTGTTTTTTATCCTTAACAGTAGCGTAGGCTATGATGAGAAGCGTTGAGATAAGCCCGATCACGCCTCCGACGAGGAGAAGGGGATAGTATTCACGCATTTTCGTCACCTCCTGCTTCATTTTCGAGTCTTTGCAGCTCAACCATTCGGTGGTATTCGGGACAGGTCTTCTCAAGCTCGGCATGGCTTCCGATGGCAAGGATCCTGCCGTCATCGATGAAGATGATCTTGTCAAGGCTCTCGATCGTGGAAATACGGTGAGCGATAAGGATGGTGGTCTTGCCTTCTCGATTCTTTCTGAGGTTTTCAAGGATGACCTTTTCGGTGTTGGTATCTACCGCAGATACCGAGTCGTCCATGATAAGAATGGGCGCATCCTTCATGAGTGCGCGCGCAATAGAAATGCGCTGCTTCTGACCGCCTGAAACGGTAACGCCACGCTCTCCGAGGATGGTTTCATAGCCTTCCTTGAAATCAACGATATTACCGTCAACATCGGACAGCACAGCGGCGCGTTTTACAGCGGAGCTGTCCGCATCATCATACGCAAAGCCGATATTGTTGGTTATCGTATCGGAGAACAGGAAGTTGTCCTGGGGAACATAGGCGCAGCTTTCACGCAGCGAACGAATGGAAACGCTGTTCACGTCATGACCATCGATAAAAATCGTGCCGTCCGGAACATTGTATGTGCGAAGAATAAGATCCACCAGCGTGGTCTTTCCCGCACCGGTCTTGCCAACAATACCGACGCTTTCTCCGGGAGCTATCTTTAGTGAAACATTTTCGAGAACATCATATTCGCCATCGGGATAGCGGAAGGTGAGGTTCCGAAACTCAATGCCGCCCCTGACATTGGTGAGCTCGCTTACTCCATCGGCATCCATAACATCTATCTCTGCGTCAAGAAGCTCGGATATACGCTTTAGCGAAGCCTTCCCTCTCGAGGTCTTTTCGATAAGCATGGAGATTGCCATGATAGGCCAAACGATGGCGCTGAAATAGCCGATGTATTCGATCAGCTGTCCGCCGTTAAATTCGCCCTTGTATACGAGGTATCCTCCATAGCCAAGGATAACACAGATGACGGATTCAACCAAGAGGGTTATCAGTATGTTCAGCATAACCGAAATCTTGGTATAGTTTACATTGGCATCCTCATTCTGAATATTAAGTTTGCGGAAAGCGAGGAGTTCCTTGGTTTCCTTGACGAATGCCTTGATAACTGCAAAGCCGGAGAAGCTTTCCTGAGAGAAGTCCGAAAGGTCGGAAAACGCCTGCTGACGGATCTCCCATTTTCTCATCATGGCTTTGCCGACAATGGTGCCGATGATAAGCATAAGGATCATTGGTATCAGGGCAAATCCAGTCAAAAGCTTGTCCATGCGCCACATCTTTATCAGCGCAAGAATGCCTAGGAAAAGGGCGTCCACAAACATAAGCACGCCATCGCCCATGCATTCCTGAATCGTATCCAAGTCATTGGTGAATAGGCTCATCAAACCGCCAACCTTGTTGACCTGATAGTACTGGCAGGAAAGATCCTTAGCATGGTCGAACATCCTGTTTCTAAGGTCGGTCTCTATGCTGATGGCGGAGCCAAAAAAGCATACGCGCCATAGAAAACGGCCAATTACCATGACTATCACGATGATTATCATGGGAAGACAGATCTTGTCCAGCAGGATATCAATAGTGAACGGTACGGTTATCCCATCGTTGATGTATCCCAAACCGTTCATGCCGTTGATAACTATGCGGTAGATCTCCGGAATGATAAGCTGGAAATAATCAACCAGAATAAGTGCTGCCGTGCCAAGCAGATACAGCGGCAGGTGTTTCAAGTAGTACCGGTTGATATGTTTTCCGAAAATCACGGATTTCCTCCTTTCGGCAGTAAGCCAAGCGTATGATCTCAGGGGCGAGTGCAAAAATGCGCAAATAAAAAACCGCATGCCAAGGCCGATGCGGAAAAAATCAATAATTATAAAGCATCATACATCGCAAAAACTAACCCTGTTATGGGCATTATACAGCTATTGAACGATGTTGTCAATACGATGAATATGAAAAGAAGGCTTAATTAGAAATAAATGTGAATGGCGATTTCAAAATAAGAAAAAATCGTGCACCCATCCTTCGACGCCGGACTCATAAACGGTAATCAGTTTCAAGACTCAAACTAGGCAAGCCCACGGCACATCACCAAATCCGCTTAATGCTGCTTCCGTCAGGACCTGACATGGTTCACGGCAGATAATTGCATGGGACCCAGTCCTCAACATCTCTAATTGAGCCAGCTAAACAAGCCGACGCCTCAGGACGGGAATGAAGCCCTACTTTAGCGGATTGTAGGTATAGGGCACCGCTATCTCCCCGCCTGGCACGATGCGTGTATTATACACGAACATGAAGCATAATGCAAGCGCTTTTGGACACTATATTATGAAATTGCTCCAGTTTGAACCAAATGGAGAGCAATATCAATGAAAATAGGCTTTGCGCTGCCTGCGCAAAGCCAAGTGGAAAGCATGATAGATTATCGGCTGCAGACGGCGTCATGGCTGAACTTTGCAAGCATACCGTCAACCATCTGCTTGATATTATCCACAACGGTATCCAGATCCATATCCTGCTTGAAGGACTTGTCGCGGAGTGAAACCTCTGCAACGCCGCGTGCGCAGGTCTTGGGGCTGATGGTAATCCTTACGGGAACGCCGAGCAGGTCTGCATCGGAGAACATAAAGCCTGCGCTGACGGGACGATCATCGAACAATACCTCAACACCCTTATTCTGAAGCTCCTCGTAAATACGGTTGGAAGTTTCGGCAACCTGCTCATTGTCGCTCCTTAGTGCACAGATATGTACCTGCCAGGGGGCGATGGAAATGGGCCAGATAGGACCGTAGTCATCCCTGCGAGCTTCGCAGACGGAGGCGGCAAGCCTGCCGACGCCGATACCGTAGCAGCCCATGATGGGGGTCTGCATCTCACCGTTCTTATCGGAATAGCGCATGTTCATGGGCTCGGAGTACTTTTTGCCAAGCTGGAAGATGTTGCCGACCTCAATGCCTCTGGTGGTGCGAATGCTCTTCTTGCCGCAGACAGGGCATACGGCACCCGGATAAGTCTTGGCAACATCGATAAATTCGATGGATGAGGGCAGATCGCGTTCGGGAGTGAACCCGGTATAGTGGAAACCGACCTTGTTTGCGCCGCAGACAAGGTTGTGCGCACCGACGAGCGAGCGGTCATAGATGACGATGGCCTTAGCTTCAAAGCCAACGGGTCCGATGAAGCCGTAGGTAATATCGGTGTTGTTCTCATCAGCGACCTCAGGGTGTATCTCACTCTTTAGGAAGTTGCGAAGCTTTACCTCGTTGACCTCCAGATCACCGCGCAGGAAAACGACGACCAGAGCGTTATCGCTTTCTTTGCGATAAAGAACGGCCTTGCAGGTCTGCTTCTCGCTCACGCTAAGCAGAGCGCATATCTCTTCAATGGTCTTGCTGTCGGGAGTGGGGACCATGGTAAGCTCAGCATCCGGGCACACCTCGTTATCCACGATGCAGGGAGCAACCTCCATGTTGGAACGGAAATCGCACTCATCGCATACAACAAGCGTGTCCTCTCCGACCTCTGTCGGGAGCATGAATTCGTGGGAAACCTTGCCGCCCATCATACCGGAATCGCCCTGCACGGCAAAGACCTCCGGAATGCCGCAGCGCGCATAGATGCGGTTATATGCGTCATAGCACTTCTTATAATACTCGTCCAGATCCTCCTGAGAGGTATGGAAGGAATACGCATCCTTCATCGTAAACTCACGCACGCGGATAAGACCGCCCCTTGCGCGAGGCTCATCCCTGAACTTGGTTTGTATCTGGTAGATCATGAAGGGATAATCGGAGTATGACTGAGCAACATTGCGTGCAAGATGAACGGCTGCTTCCTCGTGGGTCATTCCGAGGATCATGTCGTTTCCGCCCCTGTCCTTAAAGCGAAGCAATTCGCTGCCAACGCTCTCAAATCTGCCGGATTCCTTCCACAGATCCGCGGGCATAGCGACGGGGAACATGACCTCCTGACCGCCGAGACGATCCATTTCATCGCGAAGTATTGCCTCGATCTTCTGCGTAATGCGCTTGGTAGGGGTGAAGAGCGAATAGATTCCGTTGCCCACTCCTTTTATGTAGCCGCCGCGCAGCATCAAAATCTGGCTGGCTATCTGACAGTCAGCAGGCGTCTCCTTGAAGCGCAGACCCAACAAATGACTCATTTTCATATCAAATTATTCTGCCTTTCCGAAAGCTTAAATATCCATAGGATTTTATCCCAGCAGATGATAACAAATGTTAATGATATTGTCAAGTATAATAAGGAAATATGGATATGCCTCCTCCGGCATTCGTCTCTAAACAGGATGAATAGAAATGATTATATTTTACATATCCTTGTGACGGTGGTTGACAAATACCCAACCTGTGAGTATAATGTGTGAGTTAGATGATGCTCCCGTGGCTCAGCAGGATAGAGCGTCCGCCTCCTAAGGTCTTGCTCTATCCGCTCGACAGACGAGGGAAGCCGCGAAATCGCGAGGAAAACGCCGATTTCGCGACCTTGTGTCAAACCTTCCGGAGCTTTGGCACCCTGTTTGGTACCCTTTGGTGCCTTTTCCGGGAAATGTAAGGGAGATGCCTTCAAAGCCCAATTTACCTAAATTTCATAATATGCGCCCGTAGCTCAGCAGGATAGAGCGTTCGCCTCCTAAGCGAAAGGTCGCGCGTTCGAATCGCGCCGGGCGTGCCAAAAGCCGCAAAACCAGTGTGTTCTGCGGCTATTTCTATCATAAGTCAAACAATTTTAAGGAGGTAAATCAAATGGCCGATCAGCATGAACATTGGTTCTTTAAGAACGAGCATATTGCCAACCTACTTTCGCTCTCTGAAAAAATCGGCAACATGGTACTGTCGATTAACGAGGCCATGACAAGATTTGCCGCCTCTGATACATTTGCTAATCTTGTCAAATTCTTTCAGAGTATTCCAACGGACATTCAGGAAACCGAATTGTTCCAACGTATCTCCGGTTTCGAAAAGGCTGAGATCACCTATGCTGACGTGGAGTGGCTTCAGGAGAGCTTTGGCTACATGACATATGACATGGCTGTAGATACCGTCAGGAAAAAGACTGAGTCCACACCGTTGGATGCCTATGCCCTCTCTGTTGTTGAATCCTCGCAATTGAGTCATCGCGAAAAGACAATCGTTCTGTTAGCTCATTTCGAAGAATTGGTTTATCAAGCTATGGATCATAAACGTCAGTCAAAGGATAAAATCAAAAGAGTAGCTTTACAGTCAGCGCAGGGCACTCATGACATGGATATGGACAGCTATAAAAAGGTTTTGATTGCCGGCATTGTATTTACCGTCTTTTCCAATACTGATAGCTATGCAAACCCAATTGATAAGCGCATCCCATTTAGAAACAACATTCTCCATCGTGGTATGATGGACTACTCTGACGAGGAAGCCAAAAGTGTGTATGAGCTGTTAGTATACTTTATCGCTGAGCTCGCGATTATGGCAACAGACTAAAAAATCGGGCGATGGCCGCTATGGCCATCGCCCTTTGTGTTGTGTTATTCGAATAATTGATCCGGCTTTTCTGCGGCGGTTTTATCGGAGCTTTTTAGGAAGCGACTGTAGATTTCCGTCGTGGTGCTGATTCGCGCATGGTCTGCTCTGCCGGCCACTGTATTATTTATATGGTGTTCTCGTTGCTGCTGCAGTCGATTTCTATTTGCGAACATGCTGCTTGATACCCGATTTCCGCGAGAAAGCGCATACATACATATTATACAAAGATAAGCATGACTGCCCGTTGTGATATTCAATATCCGATTGTGGATAAACGCATGGCAACGTAATAGAGTTTTTCACATTTCAAATGAGGAAACCTTGAATTTGCAAAATATATTTATTATTTTGCGGAAATTTGTTGGTTGTATTGGTGTACAAATATGGGATGACATGTTATAATTATCATATCCGCATATCTTCAGTTGTTTTTACTCTATGCACAAAGGTATTGGGAATTCGGTTGGCAAGAGTTTGCGGGCAGGAGGGATTGCTTGCTCGTTAGCTTTGCCTATTGCCGTTTTGCGTATAGAAAGTAAAAAAACCAGAGGTTACGTCAAATGATTTAAGGAGGAGAAAATCATGACAAAACTGAGATTGGTTTTGATGAGCAAAGG
The DNA here is from genome assembly GCA_900542285.1 of uncultured Clostridium sp. Classification (GTDB taxonomy): domain Bacteria; phylum Bacillota; class Clostridia; order Christensenellales; family CAG-138; genus PeH17. The sequence continues at coordinate 17,952 of UQNF01000001.1, read as the reverse complement.
GATTACCGGGAAAAAGCTTGCCGAGCTTGCAGGCGTAAGCTGCAGCAGCGTCTACAAGTATACATCAAACAACCGTGCTCTTTCAGAAAAGGTTGCGACCCGATTTGCTTCAATTCTCGGTGTTGAGCCAAAGGATATAATGGGGCTTATAAACGAAGGATAGATATTGCGCAATAGTTCGCATTGGCGCTTATCATGCGTTGTATTGATGTGGTCAAAATACGGAGCATAATAACGAACACACTCATCAAGGGCATGTTCGTTATTTTGTTTTTATTTTCAGCTGAAATGGCTGCGTGTTAAGCGGCTAAATGGCGAGCTGTCCGTGATCGTCAGATATTATCATAAAAACCTTGACCTCATCGCCGGTCTGCGCATCCAGATAGATCGCAAAGCTGTTTTCGCCAATGTTGCCTTTGAATTCATAACAGAGCACTTCGGTTTGCGGAGTTGCAGGGATGAGCGCAAGGTTCGTTTCCTGGAGCTGAAAGCTCTCGGGAAGCCTTGAACGCACTTCTTCTTCCGAAAGCGTTTCGGTCGGGATACTTCGATTGGTATGACTGAACAGATAGTTCCTTGCATCAAAACCGCAAACGCTCATCGTCTTTCTGTCAACATAGATCTTGATCAGGTCGTTATAGATTATTACATCTTCGGCCTTGTAGGCGAAATTGATGAGTGCGGTCCCCGAATAATACTGCGCATATGTCGGCTCCATGGAGTCGTAGCCGTGTGCGTGCAGCCAGCTTTTGCATGTTTCGATTATCTGCGCTTCCTCCTCGCTTGACGGAAGCCCCTCAATATTGTCGGTAACATCCGTTCTGAACCATACAAGCGAACCGCCCTGTACGCTTACGGAGATATCGACACTTCTCCCATCCCCAAGCCTTCCGGAGAAGTCGTAACTGGGTATTCTGCCATCGGACATGCTGTCCAGCCTCAGCTCGACATTTTCACCTCCGACATATTCATACGCCTTCATTAACGCAGTATGCTCATCGAGGTTATCTCCGCTAAGTCCGCGCGGTTCCATCTTTTCCGTGCTTTCGGAGAATGGCCCATCGTATATAAGCGTAGGATACTTATCTTCGGCTGATGAGGTAAACTCGTCTATCTCGTTACCGTCTGCATCGACGGTGGCGCCGGAGGAATAGAAGGCCTCGCCTTGCATCGCTTCATTGGGGAAGATACCTTGGGAAAGAACATACTGAAGCTCATGATATAGGTTTTCACCGGCAATACGAAGCTGCTCAAGCTGATTCCTGTCTTCATCGCTGAGAGATCGGCCCTTCATCGAGGAAAGCGACAGCGTGCGAGCATAGTCGCCCAGCCTGATTATGAATTGGTTCATGCCGAGGCTGTCGACATGACTTTGTGGGATCTGCCCCATAAGTCCTATGCAGACACCGCTTGCGCGCCAAATGTCATCAAGCGTATATGCGACGGAGGCAGGCGACTGCATGGCGGTCAGCTTCGCAATGTCAACATTAATATCGTAGATGGTTGTGACCAAGTCGTTATAGGCCTGCTCATACACACTCTGCGCGGCAGAACGATAGCTCTCGGCATTGGCACGCTGATTTCCGCCCCATATGGCTGTGATGACGATGGCTGCAACAAGCACCGGGGGAATCACAAAACAAAACAGAATCTTTGTGAACTTTGACTTGAATGCTTCGTCGGATATGCGTTTTCTCTTGTTGCTTTCCATATCAGGCTCCTATCAGCAAAAGGCATGCTGTCCTATCTGAAGCAGAACCGGCCGGGACAGCATCCATCTGCTCGTTGCGGTTCGCGGATTATAGTAATAAAGGCATCCGTTGGTTGGATCCCAACCGTTCATCGCTGCTCTTGCGGCGTTGATGGAATCCTGATCGGGCGTAAGGTTAATCTGTCCGTCACTGACGGCATCGAATGCGCCGCTCTGATATATGACTCCGGAGATGGAGTTTGGGAAGGAAGAGCTCTTGACCCTGTTCAAAACAACGGCCGCTACTGCGACCTTGCCCTTATAGGGTTCGCCCCTCGCTTCGCCGTGGACTAGCCTGGCCAAAAGGTACAGGTTGCTGTCCGATGAGGCGGAGCTGCCGCCGGATGATGAGGATGATGTAAGCGTCATACCGAGCGCAGCCGCAGTCTTTGGGCCCACAATACCGTCTGCGGTCAAACCATTCTTCTTTTGAAAACGCTTTACCGCCGACTGCGTGCCGGAACCGAAGATACCGTCAACGCTGCCGGAGTAGTATCCCCAGCGCTTGAGCTTTTGCTGCAATTCCTTGACTTTTTCACCTCTGCTGCCGTAGCGGAGATTTTCTGCAAGCACCAGCGCAGGACATAGCGCCGTGACCAGCAGCACTATCGTCAGGCTAATAGCAGTAATACTTCTTATTCTTTTCATCTATTTCTCCTGCGAACCGAAAATGTGCAGTTTGATAAAGTTGAAAGCTCTTACAACGAGGCTTTCAAATCGAATCGGTTCACTGCTTTCAATTTCTGCATCTTTGGCATCTACTATGCATAATGGAGGGAACATAACGCACCACCAGTTTTTTCCTTCGGCATCTCCTAGGAGTATCCTAACTGCGCGATAGACTCCGGCTGGATAGACCTTGTCGCCATATACGCGGTCGGGGAAATCAAAGTCTCCTATCACAAGCTGAGCGTCATAGGGAGCTTCGTTTTCGTACAACACTGTTCGAACAGTATTCAGTAGGTCTTGTCCGTTCGCTTTTAATTGAATCTCAGCGTCATTAACATCGGTTACAGCAAGCACAGTGCTTGTCGTGCGTTCGTATTCGAGCACTGCATCACGAACCAGCAGCTTGATTTGCTGATCCTCCTCTGAATCGCTGTTGGCGATTATATGGAGCCGCAGGACCTCGTCGGGGTCAGCGGTTTTTGAGACGCCATTAAGCTTTATCAGCGGCATGACCGCCATCAGCGCGATCGAGCCCAGCAGTACAATGGCTGCTGCAGTCGTCGTGAACAGGAGTTTTCTTTTTCTGCCTTTCATTGAATCCTCCGAAAATGTAAAGATTTGGTTGTATCGACCAAAAATATTCTTGACAAATGCAGCAGTTTATATTCATAATATGGTTATGAAAGCGGTAAATAATGAAAACAGAATTCGGATCCTGGCGCCTGCAAAGGTGAATTTGACTCTGGAAGTTCTTGGCAGACTTCCCAATGGATATCATGAGCTTAGAACGGTCATGCATGCAATAGATTTGTATGATGAGATTTTCATTTCAAAGAACGATACCGGAGAAATCAACGTTTCTTGCAGTGAACCGCTTCCTGCGAATAATACTGCATATAAAGCTGCGCGGTTGTTTTGCGATCTTGCGGGCTGCCAAGGGGCGGACATATATATTGAGAAGCGGATCCCGTCGGAAGCAGGGCTTGGAGGCGCCAGCGCGGACGCTGCAGGAGTACTTGTCGGAATGCAAGCGCTGTTTGGCAGCATAGCTCAAGGGAGATTGTTTGAGATAGGAAAAGCTGTCGGGGCAGATGTGCCGTTCTGTCTTCTGGGCGGATGCGCGCTTGCCGAGGGAATAGGGGAAGTGCTCACCGAACTTGAACCGAAAAAGCTGATTTTACTGCTTGTAAAGGGCGCAAAGGGGATATCGACAGGTGCGCTTTTTAACGCCATAGATACTGCCGGATTTGAACCCATTACGGAGGAGAAACGTTTGCGGAAAAGTGCGTTAGGCGAGGGAAGGCTTTATAACGATCTGCTTATCCCTGCCGTGCTTGAGGCTCCGGAGATCGAGCAGTACCGTAAACGCCTGCTTGAATACGGCGCAGCGGATGCGATGATGACGGGGAGCGGCTCCGTCGTTTATGGCGTTTTTGAGTCGGAGGCCGTGGCCATTGAAGCATTTGAACGTTTTCCCGACTGCACATTCAGGCAAATAGTGCATACGGTACCGAACGGCGTGGTAATTGTCGAATAGTTCCGGCACTATCAGGCCTAACCGATGATGAGGCAGAGATGAAAATAAACGCAGAAGTCAAGGAAATACGCTTTAGAAACGACAGCAACGGCTGGACGGTGATTTTATGTACCGATACGGACAAGAATGGCTTTTCCGCTGTCGGCGTGATGCCCAACATCAATTCAGGAGAACAGGCAGAGCTTGAAGGCACATGGACGGAACATCCAATCTATGGCAGACAGTTCAGAGTGGACTCCTACCGCAGCATACTTCCGAAGGGCAGACAAGCTTTGCTCGCATACCTTTCAAGCGGCTTCATCAAGGGAATCAGGGAGTCGACAGCAAGGCTTATCGTTGACAGGTTTGGAGAGGACACCTTTGACATCATTAAGAATCATCCCGAGCAGCTGATTAAGATAAGCGGTATCGGACCAAAAAAGGCACAGCAGATACATGAATCCTACCTGGAAAAGTATAACCTGCAGGATATTGTTATCGGTATGCAGGAGCTGGGGCTTTCTGTCACTATGGCCATGAAGCTGTATAAGCTCTATGGCGATGATTGCGTGCAAAAGGTGCGTGAGAATCCGTATAGGCTTATCGATGATGTGGAGAATATCGGTTTTAAGACAGCTGACAGCATCGCGCAGGAAGCAGGCTATGAGTATGAGTCCGAGTTTCGAATTAAAGCCGGCATTAAATACACCCTATCGCTTGCGCGGCAGGAGGGAAATACCTGCCTGCCCAGAAATGTTCTTATCGACTTTGCAGCAAAAAGGGTATTGAATGTTGAACCAAGCGTGATCGAGCCGGTGTTGGAGAGCATGATTCTTTCTTCAAGACTTCGCGAGCTGCTTATGGGGGAAACGACATACATCTTTTTGCCATATATGCATTACCAGGAGTCCGAATGTGCAGTGCTTCTCAATTCCCTTGTCCACTCCGTGGAGCTGCTGCCGCTGTTCGATATAGACGGAGCTATCGACAGCCTTGAAAAGAAGAAGGGGCTTACCTTAGCGCCGCTTCAGCGTGAAGCGGTCAAGCGAAGCTGTACCGATGGCATTTTGGTAGTCACCGGCGGCCCGGGGACGGGCAAGACCACCATTTTGAGCTTCATTATCGAGCTTATGGGACAGCTGGGCTTGGAAATCGAGCTTGCAGCTCCGACAGGACGAGCAGCCAAACGCATGACAGATGCCACGGGCTGCGAAGCAAGGACCTTACACAGGCTTCTTGAATTCAGCTTCTCGACCAATGAATTCGCAAGAAATGCCGAGAGCAAGCTTGAGACTGATGTAGTCATTGTCGATGAGATGTCCATGGTGGATATTCCGTTGTTCAATGCGCTTCTCAGTGCAATTGAGGACGGCACGAGGCTTATCATGGTTGGGGATATCGACCAGCTTCCGTCAGTTGGACCCGGAAATGTTTTGCATGACATAGTTGCCTCGGACTTTGTGCCTGTAATAAGGCTTGATAGGATATACCGACAGGCTGGACGCAGCATGATAGTAACAAACGCTCACCGCATCAATCACGGTCAAATGCCGATACTCGATTCCGAAGAATCGGACTTTCGGTTTTATGAATGCGGAAACACCGATATTGCGCTCAGATCCGTGCTGGATCTTTGCTATGATTATATGGCCGCAGGACATGCAGGCGACATTCAGGTGCTTTCACCGATGAAGAATGATAAGCTGGGAGTCCATAACCTAAACTATCATCTGCAGAATGCATTGAACCCTGCATCAGAGGACAAGGAGGAATTCCGCTTTGGAGAAACGCTGTTCCGTGAAGGCGACAGGGTCATGCAGATAAAGAATAATTATGATATCGAGTGGACAAAAAGTATCTATGGAAAGCCGGACGAGGATGGAGAGGGAATATTCAACGGAGATATCGGCACGATATTGAAAATAAACAGCATAACCAAGTTCATGACCGTCATTTTTGACGATGAGCGTGTTGCGGATTATAACTTTACTCAGCTGGAGGAGCTGGAGCTTGCCTATTGCATATCCATCCATAAGAGCCAGGGAAGTGAATTCCCCTGTGTGGTGCTTCCGCTTATGAACGGACCTATCATGCTTATGAACAGGAATATCCTCTATACAGCCGTGACCAGAGCCAGATCGAATGTATTCATTCTCGGCTCAACCTCATGTATTGAGGGAATGGTGCAGAATATGAGAGTAAAAAAGAGATATTCTGCGCTTGAGTTCTTCCTGAAAGAGCTTCGCGGAGGAATAGAGTGATGAATGGTGAAACTTCTCATCAGCAGACCGATTCGGGCAGCGGTTCATTTTATCCGCTCGCTGCGGAAAAAGAAAAGGCCGGATTTCAAACGCTTATTAAGCGTTTCTTTGATTACCTATTTCCTGAGCACTTGGTATGTCATTGCTGCAATCGTGAAGCCGTAGTAAATGATTACGGTATATGCAGGGCTTGCGAGGAGACGCTGAGATTTCCGTCGATACAGGCGGCTATCCCAAATATTGACGGAATAACCTCCGGACTCGTGTACGATGGCTTTGCTGCTGATGCGATCAAGCGATTTAAGTATGAAGGAAAGCTGTATGAGAAGGAATTGTTTGTTCATTTCATGAAAATTCCCATAGAGTGGCAGTTTGACTATGTGATACCGGTGCCGCTGCATCCGAAAAGGATTCGAAAAAGGGGATATAATCAAAGCGAGGTGCTTGCAAAGGAGCTTTGCAGAAGGTATAATCTAAGCTTGGGAAACGGATTCCTGCAAAGAACAAGGAATACTCCCAGGCAGGCCACACTTGATGCCGACGAGCGCAAAAGAAATCTTAAAAATGCTTTTGCTGCCTCACCGGATTGCATGGGTAAAGCCTTTCTGCTGGTTGACGATGTCAGAACCACGGGAACAACGCTCTCTGAATGCGCGTCCGCATTAAAAAAAGCAGGTGCGGTCAGGGTATATGCAATAACAGCGTGCTGCGCTTCCGATATGGGTTAACGCAGGCGTTATGAACATTTGAAAGGATTTTTATGGAAGCTCAATCGAATGGGATAACCTTTCGTGAGATGGTTCTTACGGATATTGAAACCGTCTATGGTATCGAATGCAGCTGCTTTTCACAGCCATGGAGCGTGGAATCGCTTATTAATGAGCTGACGGTAAACGATGCAGCCTATTATGCCGTAGCGGAGTTTGACGGGAGGGTGATCGGCTATGCAGGCATGTGGGTAGTATGCGATGAAGCGCATATGACCAATATTGCGGTCGATGCAGACTATCGCCGCCGCGGCGCTGCAACCGGGCTGATACTCCATCTCATGCGCACAGCAAAGTCAAGGAACGCTCTTTGCATAACCCTTGAGGTTAGGGAGACCAATCACAGGGCACAGCGCGTGTATAATGCGCTTGGCTTCCGCTATGCTGGCACCAGGCGCAGGTATTATAGCGATACCGGAGAAAATGCGCTGATACTTTGGAACGATAATATCGACGCAACGCTGGATAAGTTCAGCACGAACGAAATAATCGATTGAACCCAAGCCGATGCTTGGTTTAATACAGAATAATTACCTTGGAGGATATTTTATGAAACAGACAGTAAATGCGCAGAATGCGCCTGCGGCGATCGGACCTTACAGCCATTGCGTCAAGGTCGGCAGGATGGTATTCACATCAGGTCAGATCGGCTTGAATCCTGAGACCGGTGTGCTTGCGGAGGGGATAGAAGCCCAGACGATTCAGGCACTCAATAATCTCAAGGCAGTGCTCGAGGCGGCGAACTCAGGCATGGAAAACATCGTCAAGACCACCGTTTTCGTCAAGGATATGGCGGATTTTGCTAAGGTTAACAAACTATACGGAATGATGATTCCAGCGCCCTTCCCTGCAAGGAGCTGCGTCGAGGTCGCAGCGCTTCCGGCAGGTGCGCTCGTTGAGGTCGAGGCTATGGCAGTCACCAATGCCTGATAATGGCTGCGGATGGAGACAACAAAAGTTCAAAGCGTTTTATTAACTACAGGCCCTTATTTGAAATAGCGATTGGGTTTATGTTAGGTATTGCCGTGTGCGGACTCCTTTCCGCATACGGCATACTATGTTTTATGGCAGTTATCGCCCTGGCGGTCGGAGTTGAACTGTTCGATATCCGCTCGAAAAGAATGGCCTTGTTCCTGATCGCAGTGCTTATTGGTTTGTGTCTAACCAATGTGAACACTCCCCCGGAAATCGATGGAGGCAATTATCGGTTTGAGGGCAAGGTGGAGAGTGTTGGTGAAGCAGATGCCTATGGGAGGACTAAGCTTGTGCTCAGGGATGTAGTGATTTACGGAAGCAGCTATCCAAAAAAGCTTCAGCTCACAGTAAAGGTCGACAGTCCTCTTGAAGTTGGCGATTCCATAAGAGGCTATGCTGATATAAGCGTGCCGCAAATGACTCAAACCGGCCTTGGCAGAAGATTTGATGAAAGAAAGTATTATCTGTCTCAGGGTATTGGCTTGCGAGGAAGCGTCGATAACTATGTAAGAACGGGTCGAAATACGCTGCCGATAACGCAGAGCCTGTCGAAAATACGCGCGGAAGTGGAGAGTAAGTGCGAAACCATATTTGACAGCGACGCTCAAACAGTGATAAAGCTTGTGATGGGCTCTCAGGAGGCCGACAGAGATGATAGGACACAGCTTTTCAGAAAAACGGGCGTTGCGCATATTCTGGCGATCTCAGGATTCCATATGTCGGTACTCGTCTCGTTTATCAGTGGCTTGCTGCCAAAGCGCAGGCGCTGGCTGAGAATAGGGATTATATGCACTGTTATTGCGACATACTGCCTGTTCTGTGTCGGCTCGGCAGGAATACTGCGTTCTGCTGTAATGACGAGCGCAATGCTGATTGCGACCGGCTTTGAACGCAGAGAGGACGGACTGTCTGCAATTTCCCTTGCTGCGATACTGATTCTGCTCTTCAATCCCTATCAGCTTTATTCGATCAGCTTTCAGCTCTCGTTTGCCGCATGCCTTGGCATTATGATGTTAGGGCCCGGTCTTAACAGAGTAATTACCGGGTGCAGAATACCGGCAAAGTTGGGAATGAGCACGACTATCGCCGCCACGCTTGCGACGCTGGCGCTGCAAATGCATTATTTTGGCACGGTCTCAACATATGCGCTTGCAGCAAATCTCGCAGCTATCCCAATATATTCGCTGATTCTTTTGATGATACTCATTATAATACCGATCGGTTTCATTTGGACACCGGCAGCCGAGATATTGGCATATATGCCCAGAAGTCTGATCTTTGTTTCCGACAAGTTCCTGACCGCTGTTTCCAATATGCCGGGCGCTGTGCTTAGCTTTTACAGCCCATCCTCATTGGCCTGTGTGATATTCCTCATTGCACTGTTTTCAATTTCGGATTATGTTCTGAGACCGTTCCACAAAAAGCTGGGCTATTTTGCGGCATTGATTATTGTGTTTACAGTTTCTGCGCTTGCGGGTATAATGTAACGGACATATTTGAAAGGTGAGAGTCGATGGATTATAATGCCTGTTTTAATGCGATAAAGAATAATTCGCTTTCGGGAGCATATCTGTTCCATGGTGAGGAGGAGTTTGTAAAGGCCTCCGCTCTTCGCTCTGCTCAGGAACTGATTGCGGACGACATGCGAGCGTTCAACATCACCGTGCTTACCGATGCGACGGAAAGCGAGATAATGGATGCTTGCGAAACGCTTCCGCTGTTTTCAGATAAAAAGCTGGTCATCAGCCATGGAATCAGCAGCTCGGCAGATACCGACAAGCTCGTTGAGTACCTGCCGCACATTCCCGATTCATCAATACTTATCATCGAAATCAAGGGAGCGCTGCAGGAAAAATCCAAGCTGCTGAAATGCTTTAGGGCGATTGGCCATGACGTCGAATTTGCCGAGCTTTCCGAAAGCGAAGTAATTAAGTGGTGTATGAGCTTTGCAGTACACAACGGCGTCGCACTCGACAGAAACACCGCAAGGACCTTTGTCGGGCTTGTCGGCACGGATATGACAAGTGTCAGCAACGAGCTTCAAAAGGCGGTTGACATGGTAGGCGAGGGCGGAGTGATTACGCCCGATGTTATCTCAAAATGCACCATTGGCAACATAGAGGTCAGAATATTCGAAATGCTGGACTGCTTTACGGGTGGAAAGGTCAGAGAAGGAATGGGCCTGCTGCACATTTTGCTTGAGGATGAAAACGAGGCGCTTGGAATAGCGTCCTTTCTGGAATCAAGGTTTAAGCTGATGCTGGAGGGCAGACGCCTGATGGATACCGGGCTTACGCCCACACAGGCAGCAGCAAAGATGGAGGGGAGCAGATTTGCAAATGAAAAGGCCTGCAAGTCTGCAAAAAAGTATTCTTCCGCAAAGCTGGCATCGCTGGTTTCATCGCTTGCGGATGTTGGCTATAACATGATGAGCGGGGGAGTCAAGGCCTCAAGCATGATAGAGGCAATAATGCTCACATTTGAATGGTAAAATGAATAGGCAACGAAAAGAGACCGCCGTAATCCGGCGGTCTCCTGCCAATTAGCAAATTGTTGGTTTTCAATCGGGTTCAATCTTTTTGATAAACCTTATTTGGCTGCCAGCTTTTTAGCAAGCTGAGCCTTCTTACGATTGGCTGCGTTCTTGTGAATAACGCCCTTGGTGACAGCTTTATCGACCTTGCTGACTGCGATGGTGTACATCTCGCTGATAGCAGCTTCGTCGCCGGACTCCAGAGCCTTGTCAAACTTTTTGAGAGCGGTCTTGAGATCGGAAATGATCATACGGTTACGCAGATTCTGAGCCCTAGTAATCTTAACACGCTTCATTGCTGACTTAATGTTTGCCAAATCGGTTCACCTCCCTTTCAGTTCTCGAACAAAGTCGATTATAACACAGCAAGCTAATATAATCAAGCTTTTTTTTACAGAGATTACATATTTTTTTGATATATTGTGGGAGAAATTGAAGAATAATCGCCTTATTGGTGCATAAGCTAATAGATATTAAGCAAAAGGAGGGACATATGCACATATATACGGATCTTGCTGCGGAGCTAAGAGAGCTTAGCAGCGATGAATCGGGGATAGAGGAGGAGACGGTACAGGAGGGCAATATTGAGATCAAGCGTATAAGGATTCTGAATGATTTTGCGGCAAAGCATATCGGCAAGAAGAAGGGTACATACATAACGCTTGATTCCCATGAGCTGGAAAACCGTACAAAGGAAATATTCGAAGAGATGACCAAGCTGATTGCAGAGGAAATACGAAGTCTGCTGAACATCAGTTCTTCAAGCACGATTCTGGTGGTAGGCCTTGGCAATAGGGGAGTCACCCCTGACTCACTGGGGCCGGAGGTAGTATCGAAGGTACATATAACAAGGCATATCAAACAGTACATGCCCGAAGCGTTGGAAGGAGACGTTCCTGCCTCATGCGCCATAGCTCCGGGTGTACTCGGAATAACGGGAGTTGAGACAATGGATGTGGTCAAAGGGGTCGTGGAGAACGTTAAACCGGATGCAATAATCGCTATCGATGCGTTGGCTTCAAGGCGAGCCGCGCGTATCAGCAGCACGGTGCAGCTCTGCGATTCGGGAATAAGCCCCGGTTCCGGAGTCGGAAATACCAGATCGGAGCTGAGCCAAGAGTCGCTCGGAATCCCCGTGATAGCTATCGGAGTTCCTATGGTCGTATATGCCAGCACCATAATCTGGGACACGATAAGCCTTATTGCCGATGAAAACGGCAGCGAATATGACGAAGACGAGCTGAAACAGCTCGTCGAGTCGATGGTCAAAAAACAATCGGGGGATATGATCGTCACTCCGAAGGATATTGATACAATTGTAGATGATATGGCAGGAATAATCGCCGGCGGAATTAATCTTGCGCTGTTTGGCGAACAGCAGAGTGAAACACTAAGCGCCTTGCTGAGCTGACAACACTACCGCTTTTTTAGTCCCTGAAGCTTTTCGGCACTCGGAGTAACATACAGGGTTCGCTGGTTCGTATAGATGACCATGCCGGGTTTGGCACCGGAGGGTTTCTTTACGAACCTGCGTTTAGTATAGTCAACGGGCACGAGCGCGGAATTTCTCGCCTGCGAATGATACGCAGCAAGCTCCGCCGCTTCAAGCAAAGTTCGGTCGGGTATCGGGCCGGTACAGCGAATGATGACATGCGAGCCGTGAATATCCTTGGTGTGCAGCCATGTATCCTCCGGAACCGACTCCTTGAAGGTCAATCGGTCGTTTTGAACATTGTTCTTTCCGACAAGGATATCAATGCCGTCCGATGAGATATAGTGATAAGGCCTTGCCTTGGGAAGCTTGCTGTGCTTTGTCGGGGCGGTCTTTATGTAGCCCTGGGAGGCAAGCTCCGCTTTGATCTCCTCAAAATCGGAGTCGGTGATGCAATCTACAAGGTCTGAGAGTATGCCCTGAAGGTATTCAAGCTCCCTGTTCGCTTCATCGCGCTGAACAAGCGCGGTCTCCCTTGCGGATTTTGCTTTGCGATACCTTTTATAGTAAAGCTGGGCATTATCAGATGCGGACAGCGTGGGATCAAGCTCAACAGGTATCTTAGCAGGCGGATCCAAATAGTAGTTTTCAAGCTTCACCTTGTCGGCGCGCGCAGGAATACGGTAAAGATTGGCGGTTATCAGCTCTCCGCAGAGCTGCAGGCCCTCTATCTCCGCTTCATCACCTATGGCAAATGAAAACTTTTCTATTTTGCGCTCAAGTCTTTGAATGTTGTTGGTGATGATCTTTTCAATCGAGGCCGTGCGCCGCTTTACGCTTTCCGACTGTGAACGCATACGGAAAAACTCGTCCGCCGCTTCACCAAGTGAGTTGAACTGCGTAAAGCAGTCCACAGAGGGAATAAATGGGAGCAGAACCCGTTCCGAACCGAAGCTTGCAATGCAAGCGTTGAACTTGGCTTTGCTGAGCGAGGAATAGAACTGAACGAGATGCTTGCTGAGCCCCATAATGTCATCGTCGGAAAGCCTGCATCTCGATTTTATTCCGTCGATAAGCATTCCTGCTACGGTCGGAGACAGACCATAGAATGAAGATGAGAGTGCTTTATCCATGCGTCGGTCGCTGCTGAGCGCAATAAAGAAATCCATATCAGACGCAGAAAGGGGATCCTGCTTTTCCTGTGCCGGAGGGAGCTCATATTTGAGCTTGGGCAGGACTAATCGGACGCTGCTTATACCTGCCGATACTCGCCTGACGCTGTCAACGATGTTACCGTCTGCATCAACAAGTATGATATTTGAATGCTTGCCCATTATCTCGCAGATCAGTCGGAATTCTGTTTCGTCATGCAGCTCATTCAGTGCGGCAAAGCGGAGGATGACTATTCGGTCAAGGTGGGGCTGCTCAACGGAAATGAGTCTTGCATTTAATAGGTGTTTCCTGAGCAGCATCAGGAAATTTGGCGCGTCGATGGGGGATACCTTTTTTTCCTCGGTAAGCTGTATGCGGCAGTTATCCGGAGAAGCTGAGATCAGGAGCCTCTTTGAACCTCCCAAAGCGTGCACCACAAAGAGCAGCTCATATTTTTCGGGCTGCTGAATCTTTTCTATCTTCCCTCCTATGAGCGAACGAAGTTCAACAACGGAGGCTGCAAGTGTTAATCCATCCATTATTAATCAGATTATGCGGTTGGTGAGAATACCGATGCCCTCTATCTCGACCTCGACAACATCTCCGCGCTGCATGCTGCCTATGCCGACCGGTGTTCCGGTAGCGATTATATCTCCCGGGAGAAGGGTCATGCATTCGGTGATATAGCAAATAAGCTTGTCTATGTCGTGAGTCATAAGAGAAGTGTTGGAATTCTGTCGTAATTCTCCGTTGACCCTGGTGCAAATGTTTGCGTGCATGGCATTAAGCTTGGTTTCGATATGCGGCCCGATGGGGCAGAAGGTATCAAAGCCCTTACCCCTTGTCCACTGCGGGTCGGATTTTTGGATATCCCTGGCGGTAATATCGTTAAGGCAGGTATAGCCAAAGATGTACTCTGCGGAGTGCCCGCTTTGCACGGCATGCGCTCGCTTGCCGATAATGACGCCAAGCTCGCCCTCATAATCGAGTCGGCGGCTGATTGCAGGGTAAACGACATCATCGCCGTCTCCGACAATGCAGGTGCTGGGTTTAATGAACAGCAGCGGCTCCGTTGGGAAACCCTCATTCATCTCTGCTGCATGTTCACGGTAATTTTTACCGACAGCAACAATTTTTGTCGGCTCGCAGGGAGCAAGCAAGCGTATTCTGTCCCTCCGCAGGCATTCTCCGGTATATTCAATGAAGGTAAACGGTTCCTTTTTTAGTGGAAGAACGTATTCGCCGTCCAACACGGCATAAAAGGTACGATCAAAGTATTCAGCACGAATGATTTTCATTTTTTCTTTGTTTTCCTTGTATCCTTTTTGAAAGAAATACAAGGACTGCTGCAGCAGTCCTTGTGAGTATCGTTTATCAGCCGCAGGCTGCGCAGTCCGTCCTATAAATATAGGTCGGCTCCGCCTTTTTGAGGATGGAATCCTTTCCGATAATGACGCGCTGCACATCTACCCTTGACGGCATTTCATACATAACAGGGAGCATCACATCTTCAAGAATGGCTCTTAAACCCCTTGCTCCGGTATTACGGGCGATGGTGAGTTTTGCTACCTCGCGAAGTGCTTCCGAGGTTATTTCAAGCTCCACACCGTCCATCTCAAACAGACGCTTATACTGCTTAACAAGTGCATTCTTGGGTTCGGTGAGAATGTTGACCATTGCATCTTCGGTAAGCTGATCCAAGGTGACAATGATAGGAACACGCCCCACGAATTCGGGGATCAGTCCGAATTTCAAAAGATCCTCGGGAAGAATATCCTTTAGCGTTTCGCCAATATCGCGCTTGACGTTGGACTGGATATCTGCGCCAAAGCCAAGATTCTTCTTTCCGGTGCGTCTTGAGATGATATCCTCGATCCCTGCGAATGCACCTCCGCAGATGAAGAGAATGTTCGTAGTATTGATATGAATGAACTCCTGCTGAGGATGCTTCCTTCCGCCCTGGGGAGGAACGGAGGCAACAGTGCCTTCAAGTATCTTGAGCAGCGCCTGCTGAACGCCCTCTCCGGAAACGTCACGGGTTATGGACATGTTTTCGCCCTTGCGCGCGATCTTGTCGATCTCATCGATGTAAATAATGCCTCTTTCGGCCTTTGCGACATCGTAGTTTGCGGCCTGAAGCAGCTTTAATAGGATGTTTTCAACATCTTCGCCGACATAGCCGGCTTCGGTCAGCGCGGTCGCATCCGCAACAGCGAACGGGACGTCCAGCACCTTGGCGAGGGTTTCGGCAAGCAGGGTCTTTCCGCATCCGGTCGGGCCGAGCATGAGGATATTGCTCTTACTGAGCTCAGCCTCAGTCTCCGTCCTTGGAGCGGTTATCCTCTTATAGTGGTTGTACACTGCAACCGCCAGTGCCTTCTTGGCGTGCTCCTGCCCGATAACATAGTCGTCCAATATGCGAGTAATGTCCATGGGCTTGGGAAGCGAGACGGAATTGAAATCATTCTGCTGCTCTGCATGGACGCCGGACAGCATTTCGCTGCAAAGCTCCACACAGTCGCTGCAAATGAACACATCGCCATTCGCTGAGGCAAAAAGACGATCGGTTTCGTCCTGGTATCTTCCGCAGAACGAACAGACCTTCAAATCATCATTAAATGCTGACATAGAATATCTTAGATTCTCCTTCTTATCCTTGGGACCTATCTTCTTGCAGGTATTATCTCGTCGATAAGTCCGTATTCAAGTGCAGCTTCTGCGCTGAGATAATTGTCGCGTTCGGTATCGACAGCGACCTGCTCTACGCTCTTTCCGGTGCGCTCTGCCAAAATCTCATTGAGCTTTTGGCGGGTCCTTATGATATGCTCAGCGTGGATCTTTACATCGCTGGCCTGACCGCTTGCACCTCCGGAGGGCTGATGGATCATTATCTCACTGTTGGGGAGCGCCTTGCGCTTGCCCTTTGCACCGGCGGCAAGCAGGAATGCGCCCATTGAGGCTGCCATGCCCATGCAGATGGTGTTGACTTCGCACTTGATATACTGCATGGTATCGTATATTGCAAGTCCTGCACTTACGCTGCCGCCCGGGCTGTTGATGTAGAGATAGATATCCTTATCAGGGTCATCGGCCTCAAGAAACAGCATCTGTGCGATAACAAGATTGGCTTCGTCGTCGGTTATCTCCGAGCCTAAGAATATGATACGATCCTTCAATAGTCTCGAATAGATATCATACGAGCGTTCGCCCTTGTTGGTTTGCTCAACGACCATGGGTATTAAGCTGCTCATGTAGACCTCCTAATAATTGTAACTTTTCTCCAACGGATTATTCGTTATCACAATGTTCACAGCCGCAGTCGCACTCTTCGTGATCATGCTCGCAGCCGCAGTCACACTCTTCGTGATCGTGCTCACAGCCGCAATCGCACTCATGTTTGGGCTCTACTTCGACGGAGGAACCGACGACCAGCGCAACGACGCCCTCAAAGAACGCAGCGGAAACATACTTACTGCGGTTAGCGTCAAGCTCTGCCTTGACCTTTTCATCGTCCCAGGTGCTGCCCTGATCGTTGGAACGGCGGACGGCTTCCATGTAATTCTCTTCGGTGGGCTCGATATGCTCGGCCTCGATGATCGCGCTCATAACATACTGACCCTTGAGGTTCGCCTCTGCGCCATGCCTGTATTCGTCACGAAGAGCATCCATGGTAATGCCTGCATACTCGAGATAGCTGTTCAGTTCAAGGCCATACATCTGGAGCTGCTGCTCAAAGCGACGAATCTGCATGGTGACCTCTTCCTCGATGATATCCTTGTGGATCTCGACTTCTGCATTGTCGATAGCCTTCTGCAGCGCGGCATTCTCGTACTGGAGCTTTGCATTGGCGGCTGCTTTTGCCTCAAGCTCAGCCCTGACGCCGGCCTTGAAATCTTCTACGGTATTGAATTCCGAAGTATCCTGGACAAAGTCATCGTCCAGCTCAGGGATCTCTTCAAACTTGATATCATGAACGGTGACCTTGAAAACGACAGCCTTGCCCGCAAGGTTCTCTGCCTGATAATCCTCGGGGAAGGTGACGTTCAGATCGCGCTGCTCACCCTTCTGCATGCCGACCATCTGCTCTTCAAAGCCGGGAATGAAGGAGTGTGAACCGATCTTGAGCTCATAGCCCTCTGCAGTGCCGCCCTCGAACTGTTCATCGCCAAGGAATCCGGCGAAATCGATGATGGCGGTGTCGCCTTCCTGAAGGGGACGATCCTCAACACTGACTGTGCGGGCTGCTGCCTCGAGCCTACGCTTGATCTCACTGTCAACGTTTTCATCCGTAACAGTATACTCAACGCGGGGGACTTCTATACCTTTGTACTGACCCAGCTTAACCTCGGGGTGAGTTACGAATTCTGCGGTAAATACAACGCCATCCTGCTCGGAAGCAGAGATGATGACGATTTCGGGCTGAAGCTCGGGGATAAGGTTGTTTTCCTGAAGTGCTTCGGAATAAGCATGCTGAATAAGGGCATCGATTTCATTATCCCAGAATACATCCTTGCCGTAGGCGGCTTCGATGCTCTTGCGGGGGGCCTTGCCCTTGCGGAAGCCGGGAATTTGATAACGGGAAGCGAGACGGCGATAAGCGCTGTTGAGAGCATTTACATATGCATCAGCGGGAATAGAAAGCTCAAATCTGATTTTTCCGTCTTCGGTACGAATAGGTTCTGACATATTATCCTCCAAATTATATCTATCGGTATAACCGACTAAGTCAGCGTTGGATGAGCCTGCGTAAGAAAACGCAGATATATCCAGATTATGTTATTATAACACAGACGGCTCCATAAGTAAACGAATCAAGCATAATATATGTAAAAACGGTTGTTGAAGCGTCAAGCATAGGTGACACATTTCCTCTCAAGAGAGCAGTCAAGGGTAGGTG